>DASQXS010000358.1:0-4056 GCA_035639615.1 Gaiellales bacterium
GTGGGCCGTTTGCGATCACCTCGGTCACGTCCGGGTCGCGCATGAGCGGCTCCAGCGGCCCGAGCCCGACGGCGTCGTCGACGACGGCCGCGACGAGGCGGTCGGCGTCCGCGGCCGCGAGCACGACTCGATCCTGCCGCAGGAGCTCGCGAAGGCGACGCTCGACGAGATCCCGGAGCGCAGCGTGGTCGTGTGCCGACGCTGGGAGCGTCAGGTCCTCTCTGACGCGGGCACGGTACCGCGCCGCCAGCGCGTCAAGGCCGGGCGTCACCCCGCGAGCTCCCCGGCCAGCCCGGCGAGGCCGGCGAGCGCGCCGCCGCGGGCCCAGCCGGCGAGATCGACCCGGGCCGCGTCGTACGCCGCCATCCGCCGGCGGTCGTCGCGCACGACGGCGGCGACCGGCGCCCCCGCCTGACGCGATACCGACCGCAGGCTCAGATCGGCGCGCCGGCTCCAGCGGTTCACGACGAGCTCGACCGCGCCGTGCCCGCCCCAGCCCGCGGCCGCGCTGACAAGCGCGCGGGCGGCGTGCACCGAGCGGGCATCCGGCGTCACGACCACCAGGATGCGATCGGCCGCGACGAGCGCCTCGCGGGCAGGCCCCGGCGGAGCCGCCCCCACGTCGATGATTGTGAGGCGCGCGGATGCGCGCGCCTCGCGCACGAGCGCCGTTCCCCAGCCGGGGGCGAGCACGGTCAGGAGGTCGGGATCGGGAGGACCGGCGACCAGGCGCAGGCCCGCCGGATGCTCGCTCGCAACGGCGTCGATGCCTGCGGAGATGGCCTCGCCCGCGTCTGCGAGGTCGGCGAGCGAGCGCATAGGCCGCGCGCCGAGCGCCGTAGCGAGCCCGGCACGGCTGCCGGACGCGTCGATCACGAGCCCATTCCCGAGGAGCCCCAGCCCGAGCGCCACGACGCTCGCCCCGGATCCGCCCCGGGCTGCCGCCACCGCCACCGCCGATCCCGCGGTGCGGGCCGGGCGTCCAATCCCGCCCGCGCGGGCCGCATCCGACACGGCGATTGCGAGCCGTGACGCCGTCGGCGGCAGGGAGACGACGGCACGCGCGCCGGCAGCCAGGGCGGCCCGGTACGTCTCGACGCCGTCGTCCTCGACGAGCAGGACGATCGCGGCGCGTGGGCACGCCGCCGCCGCTTCGCCGGCCCAGTGCGCCGCCTCAAGCCCGGGCGCATCGGCCACGAGGAGGACGTCGCAGGCGGGTGCGGCGCCGGCGCGGACCCGTGTCGGATGCACGGTGCCGACGATCTCGAAGCCGACGGCTCCCTCCGCCACCGCCGCCAGCGCAGCGCCGAGCGCGGGATCCGGCGACACGGCCAGGCACCGGATCGGGTGGCCCTCGATCAGGGTGCTCCCGGCGTGGGTGGGCGGACGACGAGCGCCAGTGCTCCGCGGGCCTCCGCCTCGAGCGCCACCGCGACCGCCGCGGGCGGAAGCCGCAGCGTGGCCGCGGCGCCCTGGTCGGTGCGTCCCGCCGACACGACGAGGACGTCCGTCAGCACACGGACGGCTCGCCCGGCGCGGCCGGGCCGAACCAGGTAGATGTCAGCATGGACTCCGGTCAAGTCGCCTGCCGGGACACCGGCGGTGTCGTCCAGCCTGATCGCCACGTCTCGGGCCGGCCCGCCCGAAGCCGGCTCGACGAGCTCGGCGTCCATCAGCGGCGACCCCGCCGGAAGCGGCACGGCGACGCGTCTGCCAATCGCCTGACGCGGATCGGAGAGCTGGTGCGGGTCGGCGAGCCGCGCTGGGACGCGCGTGACGGCGAGGGCTGCCGCCGTCACCCTGACGCCGGCCGCGAGCGGCGACCGCACGATGATCCGGGGGACCAGAACCGGCGCCGGGGCGGCAGACCCGGCGCCGAGGTCGGCGAGCGCGGCCACGGCGAGGACAGCCGCAAGCGCCGCGCACGCGAGCGCCCTGCGGCGATGGCGGCTCACCGGTCAGGCTCCGGGATGCAGCGGCGGCAGATCGAGCCGAGCAGCGGCCCCCCGCACCATCCGCACCGGGGCGCAGCCGCCACCTGCTCTCGCAGCGTGACGAGCGAGCCGGTGGGAAGCGCGGGCGCGATCAGGAGCTCCGCGACCCACCTGGCGCCGAGCTCGGCGGCAAGACCGCGGCGCATCGTGGCCGTGCGTGCGCCGGCCGCAGCCGCCGCACGCAGCACGTGTTCGGGCGCATGCCGCGCCGCGCCGGACACCGCCGCCGCGCACACCGCGCCCCGGCCGACCCCGGCGGCAACGAGGTCCGCCACGACGGCCGGCTCGGGGACGGGTGTGCTCGCCCAGCGGCCGCCGGACCAGCGCGCGGCCCCGGCGCCGGGCAAGCGCCCGCGGCCGCCGTCGAGGCCGGCGCGCGCGAGCGCCGTCCGGGGGGCGCTCACGATCCACATCGCGCTCCGATCCTCGATCGCCGTGAGGAGCGCGGCCACCTCTTCTGCCGGCCAGCCATTCGCGGTCGCATGCTCGGCGACGCCGATGAGGTACCGGCCGCCGATCCCGGGAAGCCGCAGCTCGTAGCCACGTGCCCCCGCAGAGGGGAAGGTGAGGCCGTGCCGCCGGGCGGCGCGGCTGGCCGGCGCCAGGGCTGGCGTCACCTCGAGGGCGTGCGCCGGCTCCGGCCGGCCCGGCGGCGCGAGCCGCAACCTGTGGGCAGGCGACCTCATGCCGGCGGGGCGCAGACCGGCAGCGTCACCGTGAAGCAGGTGCCGTTGCCGACCGCGCTCCTGACGTCGATGCGGCCGCCGTGGGCCTCGGCGAGCTCACGGGCGATCGCGAGGCCCAGGCCGGCGCCGGGCTCGGAACGCTCGGGTGCCTGGAAGAACTCGTCGAAGATGAACGGCAGATCCGCCTCGGCGATGCCGCGACCGCGATCCTTGACGGAGACCGCGACGCACCCATCGGCGGCGCGGGCTTCGACGAGGACGTCCGTACCCGGCGGCGCGTACTTGATGCCGTTGCCGATGAGGTTCGCGAAGATCTGCCTGACCCGGTTGGGGTCGCCGGCCACCATGGCGACGTTGCAGTTCCACCCCACCCGGACACGGACGCCGCGGTGCTCGGCGACCGTGTCCAGCCGCTCGGCCACCTCCTCGACGCACTGCCGCAGCGGGAACGCCTCGCCACACGTGCCGATCCGGCCGGACCGGACGCGGCTCAGCTCGAGCAGGCTCTCGATCATGTACGCCAGCCGCTCGCACTCGCCGTTGATGACGTCGAGCTTGGCCGCCTTGCCCGCGTCCGCCTCGTTGCGCTGCAGGGTGTACACGTAGCCCTTGATCACCGTGAGGGGCGTTCGCAGCTCGTGCGACACCTTGCCCACGAAGGCGACCCTGGCCTGCTCCTCATGGGCGAGCCGGGCGGCCAGCTCCTCCATGGAGGAGACGAGCGCGTCGCGGCCGCCGTCGCGCCGCCTGCGGAGAATGGCCTCGCGGATCATTCCGGCCGGCGGAGGCGGTAGCCGACACCCCACACGTTCGCGATCCACGCGTCGTCCGAATGGGCTCCGAGCTTCTGGCGCAGGCGGCTCGCGTGGGAGTCCAGCGTTCGCGTGCGGCCGGGGCTGCGGAAGTCCCACACGAGCTGCATCAGCTCCGCCTTCGTGAAGACGCGCTCCGGCTCGGCGGCCAGCGTCGCCAAGAGCGAGTACTCCTTGGCGGAGAGGTCGACGCGCATCCCGGCCACCGTCACCTCACGCGAGAGCGTGTTCACCAGCAGGTCGCCATAGCGCAGCTCGTGGCCGCTCCGCGCCCGCGCCATCCGCATGAGCACGGCGCCGATCCGCGCCAGGAGCTCCGGGTAATGGAACGGCTTCGTCACGTAGTCGTCCGCGCCCCGGGTGAGTCCGCGGACGCGGTCGGTGTGCTCGACCTTGGCGGAGAGCATGATGATCGGCACCTCCGGGTCCCATGCCGAGGTGATCGGGTCGCTCTCGCGGACGCGGCGGCATACGTCGTAGCCGCTCATGTCGGGAAGGACGACGTCGAGGAGGAGCACGTCGGGACGGGATGCCGCGAGCACCTCCATCGCCTCGGAGCCGGTG
>DASQXS010000359.1:0-11889 GCA_035639615.1 Gaiellales bacterium
CCCGCCGCCAGCTCGGCCCGCACGGCGTCGTCGGCCAGGAGGGTCACCCCCAGGCCCGCGGCCGTAGCCTGCTTCACGGCCCCGTTCGAGCCGACGGTCATCGTCGCCCGCGGCGCGATGCCGGCGTCGGTGAGGTAGCGCTCGGCCGCCTCGCGCGTTCCCGAGCCGCGCTCGCGCAGGAGCCAGGTCTCGGCTGCGAGGTCGCGCCGCCGCGGCCCCGGCGCGCCGACGACGACGAGCCGGTAGTCGCGGAAGCCGGTACCGGCAATGTCGCGGCTCTCCGGGGGCCGGCCGCCGACGGCCAGATCGACGTCGCGCCGGCGAAGCCCGTCCAGGACCTCCTGGCGGTTCCCCACCTCGAGCGAGACGTCGATCCCGGGGTGGCGCTCGCGAAAGGCCTTGATCAGGGCGGGCAGCACGAACTCGCCCGCCGTCGTCACGCCCGCGAGCCGGAGCCGCGAGCGGCCCGCGACCTCGCTGCGGGCTTGGTCGGCAAGCCCGACCAGCTCGGACGCGTAGGCTGCCATCGTCCGGCCGGCGTCCGTGAGGCGAACGCCGCGGCCGTCGCGCACGAGCAGGGCAGCCCCCAGCTCGCGCCCGAGGGCCGCCACCGCCGCCGACACCGCAGGCTCGGTCACCACCAGCTCGGCTGCTGCCGCCCGCACGGACCCGGTCCGGGCCACCGCCAGGAACGTGCGCAGCTGCGCGAAGGTCATTGAAGCAATACATTATCAATCAGTGCGAAAGTTTCCATTGACGATGAAGGCGATGCCGCGTATCGTGGCCGCCATGACCGAATCCCTCTTCGACGCCGGCGTCAAGGAGTACCGCGCGACGTACTGGCGCCCCGATTACACACCGGCGGACACTGACGTCCTCACCGCCTTCCGGGTGACACCCCAGCCCGGCGTCGCCGTCGAGGAGGCCGGCGCCGCCGTCGCTGCCGAGTCGTCGACCGGCACGTGGACCCAGGTTTGGACCGACCACCTGGTCGATATCGGCCGCTACCAGGCCAAGTGCTACCGGATCGATCCGATCCCGGGCACCGACCAGGCGCTCGCGTATATCGCCTACCCGCTCGACCTCTTCGAGGAGGGGTCGATCGCCAATGTCATGAGCTCGATCGTCGGAAACGTGTTCGGGTTCAAGGCGCTGCGGGCGCTGCGGCTCGAGGACATGCGCATCCCCGCCGCCTACATGAAGACGTTCCAGGGGCCGCCGAACGGCATCCAGGTCGAGCGCGACCGCCTGAACAAGTACGGTCGCCCGCTTCTGGGCTGCACCATCAAGCCGAAGCTCGGGCTCTCGGCCCGGAACTACGGCCGGGCCGTCTATGAGGCCCTGCGCGGCGGCCTCGACTTCACGAAGGACGACGAGAACATCAACTCACAGCCGTTCATGCGCTGGCGCGACCGGTTCGATTTCGTGATGGAGGCGGTCCGCAAGGCCGAGAGCGAGACGGGCGAGCGCAAGGGCCACTACCTGAACGTGTCAGCCCCCACGGTCGAGCAGACGTTCGAGCGTGCCGAGCGCGCCCGGGAGCTGGGCTCGCCGATCATCATGCACGACTACCTGACCGCCGGCTTCGCCATGCACCAGTCGCTCTCGCACTGGTGCCGGCGAAACGGCATGCTCCTCCACGTCCACCGCGCCATGCACGCCGTCATGGACCGGCAGAAGGCGCACGGGATCCATTTCCGCGTCCTGGCAAAGTGGCTGCGGATGGCCGGCGGTGACCACCTGCACGTGGGCACCGTCGTAGGCAAGCTCGAGGGCGACCGGGCGACCACCCTGGGCGTGATCGACCTCCTGCGCGAGGACAGGGTCCCCGCCGACCCGGCGCGCGGCATCCTCTTCGACCAGGAGTGGGTGTCGCTGCCGGCCGTCATGCCGGTCGCCTCGGGCGGGATCCACGTCCACCACATGCCCGACCTCGTCGACATCTTCGGCGACGACTCAGTGCTCCAGTTCGGCGGGGGCACGCTCGGCCACCCGTGGGGAAACGCGGCTGGGGCCACCGCCAACCGCGTCGCGCTCGAGGCCTGCGTCAAGGCGCGAAACGAGGGCCGATCGCTTCGAGACGAGGGCACCGAGATCCTGCGCGCCGCCGCCCGGCCCTGCCCAGAGCTGGCCGTTGCGCTCGAGACATGGCGATCGGTGACCTTCGACTTCGACGCCGTGGACACGCTGGACCCGGTTCCGGCGGGGGCCTGACATGCCCTTCGAGACCTTCAGCTATCTGCCCCCGCTCGCCGAGGAGGAGGTTCGCGCGCAGGTGGCCGACCTGACCCGGCGAGGGCTCATCCCGGCGATCGAGTACACGGCCCGGCCCACGGCGCGCGACAGCTACTGGCGGCTGTGGAAGCTTCCGTTTGTGCACCGCCCGTCCGACCCGGCCGAGGTGCTCCGCGAGGTCGACGCGTGCGCGGCCGCCAACCCCGCCGCCCATGTTAAGCTCGTCGGCTACGACAGCGTCCGCCAGGGGCAGGTCGTGTCGTTCATCGTTCGGCGACCGCGGGAAGGCGATGCCGGTGCCTAGGCCGATCATGCTGGGGGTCGTCGGCGACTCCGCCAGCGGCAAGACGACGCTCACGCGCGGCCTGGTGCGAGTGCTCGGCGCCGAGCAGGTGTCGCACATGGCCCTCGACGACTACCACCGCTTCAACCGCGCCGAGCGGGCGGGGATGGGGATCACGCCGCTCCACCCGGACTGCAACTACATGGACGTCATGGCGCAGCACATGCGCCTCCTGCGCGGTGCGGAGCCGATCCTGAAGCCGGTCTACCGCCACGCCGACGGGACGTTCGGGCCGCCGGTCTACCTGGCGCCCGGCAAGTTCGTGATCGTCGAGGGGCTCCTCGGCTACCACAGCGAGGCGATGCGCGACTGCTTCGACATCCGCGTCTTCCTCGACCCGCCCGAGAGCCTGCGCCGGCGCTGGAAGGTGCTGCGCGACTGCTCCCGGCGCGGCTACACCACGAGTCAGGTGCTCGAGGAGCTCGACCGGCGCGAGCCGGACTCAGAGGAGTTCATCCGCCCGCAGCGCCGCCACGCCGACATGGTCGTCCGCTTCTCACCGCCCGAGGGAACGGACCCGGACGCCATCCCGACGACGCTCGACGCGCACCTGCTCCTGCGGCCCGGGCTTCCCCATCCCGACCTCGCCGACGTCGTCGGAGACGATGAGGACGGCCTGCGCGTCTTCGGCGCCGACGCCGAACAGGACCTGTACGTGCCGGGGCGGCTCGATCCCGCGACGGCGGCGGTGCTGGAGGAGCGCATCTGGGAGCACATGCACTTCGCCAGCCACCTGCGTTCGGAGCGGCTCGGTGAGTTCACGATCGGCACCGACCTGCACCGGTCGGATTCGCTCGCAATCGTGCAGCTGCTCGTGCTCTATCACCTCGTCACCTGTCGGGCCAAGGTGGCGCTGGGCGGGGCCGGGGCGCTGACCCGCACCTAATACCGTGGGGGAACCCCAGGTTCCCCCAGGGGCCCACTCCTTCCGCATGGGCGAAACCGCGGTGGCGCTCCGGCGAGAGCGCGGTCTCGCCTCCGCCGCGAATGCCGTGATCCATCACGGCACGAAACGCTCGCCGCTGCATGAAACTCGTCACAGCTTCACGACTTTCCGCCCGGTAGAACGCTAGCCCCCTAGGGTTTGGCCCCGTCCTCGGCGGGGCACCGCGTCGGCATGCCCTCCGGGACCCGCTCCACGGTCGGGATCGCTCTCGCGGCGAACCTGGTGATCGCCGTGGCGAAGGTCGCGGCAGGGGCGATCACGGGCTCGGCCGCGATGCTGGCCGAGGCGGCCCACTCCGTCGCCGACACGCTGAACCAGCTCATCCTGCTCGCCTCGCTCCGGCTCGGCCGCCGCCCGCCCGACTCCGAGCACCAGTTCGGCCACGGCAAGGAGCGCTTCCTGTGGGCCTTCGTCGCGGCGGTGACCATCTTCGTGTCCGGCGCGGGGTTCTCGGTCGCCGAGGGCATCTACGTCATCCACACCGGCGGCGCCGGGGACGTCTCGTTCACAGTGGGATACGCGGTCCTGGCCGTGGCGCTCGCGGCCGAGTCGACCTCGCTCATGCGGGCGATCCGTCAGCTCCGCGGCGGCGCGGAGGGCTCTGGCCTGGGTTTCCTTCGCTTCGTTCGCGAGTCCCGCGATCCGACGCCGAAGGTCGTGCTGCTGGAGGATGCCGCCGCCGTGACCGGCATACTGCTCGCGTTCGCGGGGATGGGCCTTCGCCAGGCGACAGGGTCGGTGGCCTGGGACGGTGCGGCGTCCATCGCCATCGGCACACTCCTCGCGGCCGTGGCCGTCGCCATCGGCACCGACTCACGCGGGCTGCTCCTCGGCGAGGCGGCGCGGCCCGACATCCGCGCCGCGCTCGAGCGCGCGGCCGAGTCGCACCGCGACATCGAGTCCGTCACCGACCTGCGGACGATGCACGTCGGCCCGCACGAGCTCCTGGTCGCCGCCCGGGTCGAGATGCGCGACGAGCTTCGCATCCCCGAGGCCGAGCGGCTGGCGCAGGCGATCACCGACCGCCTGCGCGAGGTGGAGCCGGCCGTGAAGCACGTGTTCCTGCACCCGACCCCTGGCCGGGGACACGACCGCCTACGGCAGCACGTGGACGGTGCGGCTGATCAACGTCATGTCGAGGATGCGGCGGATCGACGGTGACGTGCAGACCAGCTCGAACCGGGCCCCGCGCTCCTCCATGCGCTGCGCGGAGGCAAGGATGACGCCGAGCGCCGTCGAGTCGAGGAAGCTGACGCCGCTCGCGTCCAGCCGCAGCACCGTCTGCACCGACGCCTCGGCCTCGTCGAGCGCGTCCCGGAGCGCGTCGGCCGAGTCGATGTCGAGCTCGCCCTCCACCCGGACCACCGTCGCCTTCTCGTCCACCATCTCCTGGGTGAACCTGGGCCTCGCCTCGTCCATACCCCATCACGTTACCCCGTCGTCGGTGCCTGCGAACCCGGTCCGGCGCGCGCGCCGCGCGAGCGGCTGGCCGTACCAGCACCAGACGACGGCCGCCGCGGTGACGGCCGCGACCGCAGCGGCGGATCCAGAGCCGTACAGGCGGCTCGAGACGACGAAGACCGCGGCGCTGATCGCCACGGCCAGGAACCCCAGACCGGCGATCGCCATCGTGTTCGCCATTCGCAGTAGATGCTCCTTCTCGCGGCGCCGCCACAGCAGGCGGTGGAATCCGGTCGGGGCGATCAGGAGCACCGACGCCGCCGCAGCCGCGAGGAACGCGACGAAGTACACGCCGCGCTCGAGGTCGGACGTCTGGCCGAAGCCGTTCGAGAAGGGGACGGCGAGGAGGAAGCCGAACAGCATCTGCACGCCCGGCAGGGCGACACGGAGCTCGTTCAAAAGCTCGATCAGCTCGCGGTCGAGCCGATCGCCATCCTCTCCCATGGAGCGTCCGTTCCCGGGGTGGCTGGAGCCGAAACGGGCCGCAGGCTCAGCCGATCCGCCGGCTGAACGTGACGGCCGTGCCGGGTGCGCCGTCGAGCCTGCCGGCGGCCCAGCCGGAGGTGAGCTCGCGGAGCGTCGCGAGCTCGACCTGCCCCTCGATCGAGCCGCTGTCCGGCTCCGCCAGGCGACCGCTCCGGTCGCGGACCGTGATCTCGACGGTGGTCGGCGAGGTGCGAAACTGGATCTCGATCTCCCCCGGACCGGGCTCGCCGGCATGGCCGACTGCGCTCGCACACACCTCGGACAGCACGAGCTTCAGCTCGTCGACTACCTCGTCGCCGGCGCGGGTCCCGGCCAAAACGCCGGTGAGCGCCGCCCGGCACACGGTCAGATACGCCGGCTCGGCGGGGACGACAAGGCGAGTCTCGACCAGATCGGACACGTATGAACCGTACCGTCAGGCTGGAGCTTCAAAACGCGCGCGCCCACGCGGCGGTGGCGGGGCAGGTGGCGTTCGCGCTCGTGGTCAAATGCGGCGCGGGCCCGCTCGAGGCCGACCGGCTCCGGTGCGCTATCCGGGATGCGGCGGCGGCAGCGGACGGGCAGCTGCGGCTCGACGCCATCCTCGCCGGTAGGAGCCTGACGCTCACGCTCCGAAGCGACGAGCCGGGCTGGGCCGACGCGGCCATGCGGGTCCTGGAGACGCACGGCGGCCGCCTCGCCGGAGGCGGCGTCGAGCTGACGGTCTCGCCGGCGCGGCTGCGCAGCGTCCCGTCCGATGTTTGACATACGGGCCGGACCGCACACGGAACCAAACGAGAGGGCGCATCCGACCGGGAGGTGGCCCAACCGATGACGACAGTGGCACACCGCAGTGACATCGAGCTTGCCCGCGCATGCCAGGACGGTGACGCAACCGGCCGCGAGGCGCTGATCATGCGCCACGCGGGGCTGGTGCGCGCCATCGCGCGGCGCTACTCCGGACGTGGCCTGAGCTACGACGACATCGTCCAGAGCGGCTACCTGGGCCTGATCCAGGCGGTCGACAGGTACGACCCCGGGCGGGGCGTGCCCATCCGCGTCTACGCCGCCCGCACGATCGAGGGCGAGATCATGCACCTCTTCCGCGACCGCGGCTGGGCGATCCGCGTTCCGCGCTCGCTGCAGGAGATGAGCCGGCGGATGGCGGGCCTGAACGAGCGGCTGAGCCACCGGCTCGGGCGCACCCCCAGCGTCGAGGAGCTGGCCGAGGCCTCGGGCGAGGACCAGGAGCGGGTGACCGAGGCGCTCTGGGCGCAGCGGGCCTACACCGCGGAGTCGCTCGCCGACCCGTCGGCCGAGAACGGCGACGACCGCGGCGGCGACGACCGCCTGCTCGTATTCGAGGACCGGGGCTTCGACGCCGCCCTCGACCGCGACACGCTGGCGCGCGCGATCCGGAGGCTGCCCGCGCGCGAGCGCACGATCGTGGCGCTGCGGTTCTTCGACGACCTCACGCAGTCGGAGATCGCGGCCCGACTGGGCATCAGCCAGATGCACGTCTCCCGGCTCCTGCGCGCATCGCTCGACCGCCTGCGCGCCGAGATCGGGGACGAGCGGGTCGCCTGAGGCGGCCGGCTCGACTCAGTCGACGACGGCGCCGGACTCGAGGTCGACCTCGACGAGCTCCCCATCGAGGTCGGCGAGGGCGATGCCGTGCGAGCGGTAGTAGCCGGGGTCGTCCACGAAGTGAAGCGGCGAGGAAGCCGCGATCCCGTCCGCGCCGGCGGAGGCGAGCCCGCGCGGCAGGAAGAACCGTCGCCCGGAGAGCGCCTCGACCTCGAACCCGACCAGCCTCTCGAGGGGCTCGTCGAACACCAGATCGGCGACCGCCCCGACCACATGCCCTCCGGCGACGACGGGAGCGCCGAGCACGCTTCTCGCCGGTCGCCGGTCCACGTCGGATGGATTCCCGCCGGGCTCCGGGCGCAAACGGGTTTTCGGCCGCGAGTGTCGGGGTAGGGGCGCCCGATGCCGATCCCGATCAGCGAGCCGGGCCAGGCCGAGTGGCGCGCGCTGGCAGTCGCCGGCGGCGCCTTCCTCGTGGCGATGGTGGTGGCGCGCTCCTCAAACTGCCTGGCGCGCGCCTTCGCCCGCTGGTACGAGCGGCGGACGCCTGTCGAGGACGGCGTCGATACCCGCATCGTCACAGGGCTCAAGCGCCGCGAGACGATCGTCTCGCTGGCGCGGACGACCGTGCGCTACCTCGCGTTCGGCATCGCCGCGCTCGTGGCGCTCGCCCAGCTCTCCGACTCGACCCTGACCGCCGTCGCCGGCGCGTCGCTCCTCGTCGTCCTCGTCGGCTTCGCCGGCCAGCGCTTCCTGACCGACATCCTGGCCGGCGTGCTCATGTTCTTCGAGGGCTGGTTCGCGGTCGGGGACACCGTGGTCGTCGAGCCCTGGGGGCTCACGGGCGTGGTGGAGGAGGTGTCGCTGCGGGCCACCGTGCTGCGCGCCGTCAGCGGGGATCTGATCCGGATCGGCAACTCCCAGATCCAGGCCCTGCGGGTCCTCCCCCGCGGCGCGCGCGAGATGCAGATCGAGGTGTTCGTCCGCGACGAGCGGGCCGGCCGCGCGGTGCTCGAGGAGGTGGCCCGGATCGTACCGGTCGGCCCGACGAGCTTCGTCCGCCGGCCGTGGCTGAAGCAGGTCGACGTCCTGGACGGCGACCTCATCCGCCTCACCGCGGGCGCGTTCGTCCCGCCCGGGCGAGAATGGCTCGCCCACGACCTCGCCACGAGCCTCACGGCCGAGCGCGGGGGCGACGAGATCGTGCACGGGCCGGTCGTGACCGAGATCGATGCGGTTGCGGCCGCGCGCTTCGAGCGGGCGACGTCGCTCTCGCGCCTTAGATGATTGATTCCCAATCCCCGCGCGCCTGGACGCCCGTGTGTGGTGGGTTGGCAAGACTTGACCTGCTTTGATGGCAGGTCTGCGTCTGACCGCTGCAAGCCGTCCCGGCTTGTAGCTTGGACATCACGGTGGTGAGGAATCAATCATCTGCCAGGTGAGCCGCGCACGCAGTTTCGCCTGTCCCCATGCCGGGTAGACCGGGGCCATGACACTCGTGCGGCCGACCGTCGACCCCACGACGCCGCGGCCGCTGCGCGGCCGTCGGGCGGTCGTCACGGGTGCGGGCTCAGGCATCGGGCGTTCGGCCGCGGCCCGCCTCGCCGCCGACGGCGCCGCCGTCGTGGTCGGCGACGTGGCCGAGGAGGCCGCCCAGCGCGTGGTGACCGAGCTCACCGCTGCCGGCGGGACGGCCGTCGCGCACCGCGCGGATGTCGCGAGCGAGGACGATGTGGCCGACCTCTTCGCCGCCGCCGAGCGCCATCTCGGCGGCCCGGTGGACCTGCTGGTGGCGAATGCCGGCATCGAGAGCCAGCATCCGGTGGCCGAGATGTCGCTCGGCGACTGGCAGCGGGTGATCGACGTCAACCTCACCGGAGCGTTCCTCTGCGCCCGCGCGGCGGCGCGGGGCATGATCGCGGCCGGGATCGGCGGGGTGATCGTGAACGTCACGAGCGTGCACGAGCTGATCCCCTGGCCCGGCTACGCGCACTACTGCGCGACCAAGGCGGGCCTCAAGCTGTTCGGCCAGACGCTCGCCCGCGAGCTGGCTCCGCACGGGATCCGGGTCGTCGCGGTGGCGCCGGGGGCGATCTCGACGCCGATCAACACGGCCGTGCTCGAGAGTCCCGAGGCGAAGCGGGCGGTCGAGGCGGAGGTTCCGCTCGGGCGGTTCGGCTCCCCGGAGGAGATCGCGGCGGCCATCGCGTGGCTGGCGGGCCCGGAGGCCGAGTACATCACCGGCTCGACGTTGTTCGTGGACGGGGGCATGACCACGTTCGCGAACTTCGTGTGAGGCGAGTGTGCGGAGACTCCTCCTGCGGATCGCGGCGCTCTGGGCGCTCTACGAGCTCCTGATCGACCGGATCGACCCGGTGGAGCTTGTTGCCGGCGTCGCCGTCGCCCTGATCGTGGCGGCTGTGGTTCGCACGCCGGCGGGCCCGACGCCGGGAGGCGGCGGGCGGGTGCGGCCCGGGGCGGGCGCCGTGCTGCGGCTCGCCGGGGCCGCGCTCCGGGACACGGGGCGCCTCGCGCTGGCCCTCGGGCGTGCGCCTGCCGGCGGACGGCCGCGCGGCCGGATGACGTCGGGCGCCGGGCCGCGCAGCGCGGCCGCGGCCGCGGCCGATGCGTGGCGCGGCTCGCTGGCCGCGGGGGAGATCGTCGTCTCGACCGACACCCACGTGGGCCGGGCACGCCGGCACCAGCTGCCGCCACGGGGCGCGGAACGGTGAACGGCTGGCTGATCGCCGCTGCGGCCGCCTCGGTGGCGCTCGGGCCGTGCGCGTGGGTATGCGTCCGCGCGTCCCTCGCTGCGGCCGTCGCCGCCTACCTCGTTGCCGGCAGCGTCGCCGTCGCAGTACTGATGCTGCTCGCGGAGGGCCTCGCGCGGCCCGTCCTCTGGGATCTCGCCATCGTGGCCGCGGCCGGGCAGGTTGTCGGCGGGCTCGCGTTTGCCCGCTACCTGGGAGGAGAGCTATGGCGGCTGCGGTGATCGTGTGGGCGCTCGTCGCCGCCGGGGTGGCGCTCCTGTGGCTCTCCGTGCTCGGGGTGCTGTGGGGCGCGACGCCGCTCGACCGCCTGCACTTCGCGGCGCCCGCGGCGACGATCGCGCCGGCGCTTCTGGCGCTCGCGGCCATCGTGCACGATGCAGGCGTCGCAGCAGCCGTGAAGCCGGCGATGGTCGCGGCCGTGATGGTGGCGGGAGCGCCGGTGCTCACCCATGCGGTCGCGAACGCCGCCGATCCGGGGCGCGACCGGTGACCGCCCTCCTGGTCGTGCTGCTCCTGGTCGTGGCGAGCTCCGCCGCCGCAACCGTCGCGGTGGCCGACCCGGCCCGCCAGGCCGCCTGCGCCGGTGTCTACGGCCTCGCCCTGGCCGTCCTCTTCGTGGCGCTGCAGGCGCCGGACGTGGCGCTCTCGGAGCTCGTGGTGAGCGGCATCGCCCTCCCGGCGATGGTGCTCTTCGCAGTCGCGCGCGCGGACGCCGAGGGTGGCCGGAGGCGACGTTGACGCGGCGGGCGCGGACGATCGTCCTCGCCGCCGGCCTCGCCGGCACGGCGACGATCCTGGCGTGGGGATTCGCAGGCCTGCCCGACTTCGGGCACTATCACGGCCGCTACGGCCTCGTGCTCGACCGCGTCGCCGTGGCCGAGCGGACGGCGACGAACGTCCCGTCGGCGATCAACTTCGACTACCGGGCGCTCGACACGCTGGGCGAGGAGTTCATCCTTTTCTCGTCCGCGCTCGGGGTCGCGGTCCTCCTGCGGGAGCCGCGCGGATCGCAGGAGCATCCGCCGGCCGAGGCCGAGATCGTCGGCCCGCCGCCGGCGGCGACGCCGCTCGTGCGGGCGACCGGGCGCTGGGCCGCGCCGGCGCTCTTGGCGCTGGGGGTCTACATCGTCGTCCACGGGCAGCTGACGCCGGGCGGCGGCTTCCAGGGAGGCGTCGTCGTCGCCGGCGTTCCCTTGCTCCTCTACCTGTGCGGGGGCGCGCTGACCGTGCGTCGGTCAGCGCCGTGGCTCGTGATCGAGTCCGCCTCCGGCGGCGGCGCCGGAGGCTACGCGCTGATCGGGATCGCCGGAGTTCTCGCGGGAGGTGCGTTCTTCCACAACCTCCTCCCGCTCGGCACCGCGGGCGAGCTCCTGTCCAGCGGCACGATCGCCCTGGCGAGCTGCGTCGTCGGCATCGAGGTCGCGGCCGCGTTCACCCTCGTCTTCTCGGAGCTCGCCGAGCGCGGGCTCATCCTGCGGAGGCGTCCGTGACGGCGCTCACCTTCGCCGTCGTCGTATGGGTCTTCGCCGTCGGCGTGTGGGGCGTCGCCCGCAGCCGGAACTTGATCCGGCTCGCCGTCTGCCTCACTGTGGCGCAGTCATCGACCTACATCCTGCTCGTCGCAGTCGGATACCGGCGCGGCGGCACCGCGCCGATCTTCGCGGACGTCCCCGTCTCGTCCCGGGCGGTTGACCCGGTCGTTCAGGCGATGGCGTTCGTCGACGTCGTCGTCGAGGCGGTCGTCGCCGCGCTCCTGCTCGCGCTCGCCATCCAGGCCGCGCGCCGGCACGGGACCGTCGATCCGGACGAGATCGCGTCGCGGGCGCCGTGAGCGCGCTCCCCCTGGCGGTGGCCGTCCCACTCCTCGGCGGGGCGGTCCTGGCGGCGATCTCGAGCCTCCGTCTGCGTCGCACCGCGGAAGCCGTGGCCGTTGGGACGGCCGCGACCTCGGCGCTCCTGTGCGGCTGGATCGCCGTCGCCTCGCAGGGGGGATGGGAGGTGTACTGGTTTGGAGGATGGCGGCCGAGGGGCGAGGTCGTGCTTGGCATCGACTTCGCCGCCGATCCGATCGGCGCCGGCGC
>DASQXS010000360.1:0-6855 GCA_035639615.1 Gaiellales bacterium
TGAAGAGCGCCTGCACCTGTGCGTAGCTGACCCGCGGCTTCCGGGTGCTGCCCGTATTGGACGACACGATCACCAGCGTCACGGCAGGAATGAGGACGGCGGGTACGGCGAACGCGGCGATGAAGGCGGCTCGCCGCCACACGCCCGGCGAGCGGGGTGGCTCAGAATCGTTGGACACCGGCACCACGTATTTGATGCGCGGGGCGGGCAAGCGATGCGCGTGAGTCGGCGCGACGTGAGCCACCACACATCGTCGTTCACCTCGCACCGAGCCGAGCACGGTTCCGCGATTCCTCGACCTACGATGGGCGCGTCCCTCACCGACTCCGGCATCTGGTCGTCCTGCTGGCGATCTGCTCCGTCGGCTCGGCCTGCGGCGGCCACGGCGCATCGTCGTCCCCGCCCGGCCGGGAGCGGCTGTACAGCAGCGCCGACGTCTACGCCGCGCTCCTCCCAATGCCGGGCGGCGGCCTGCTGGTCGGCGATCGGCTGTCGGGGGTGGTGCGCCGATTCGGCGCGGACGGGCGTCCCGTGTCGGCGGCGCTGGCACAGGTGGCGGTCGAGGGCGGCGGTCAGCGCGGCCTGCTCGGCCTCGCCCGGGACGGGCGCGGCGATGTCTACGCGTCGTGGACCGCGCCCTCCGGCCGGATCCTGGTCGGCCGCATCCTGCCCAAACCGACCCGCATCGTCTGGAGGGGCCCGCCGAGCGCGCCCCTGGCCGACGGCGGACACCTTGAGGTTGCGCCGAGCGGGGACCTCCTGATCGGGATCGGCGACCTCGAGGACCGCAGCCAGTTGAAGAACCCGCGCGCCCCCAACGGCAAGCTGCTGCTGCTCGACCCGGCCGGGCCGCCGTCCCAGCGTCCACGCGTGCTCTCCTCGGGCTGGAACAACCCGTTCGCGTTCACGTACACGCCCAACGGTCAGCTGTGGGTCGCTGACAACTCGCCCGGCGAGGGCGGCGAGCGGCTCGCCCGCGGCGACCTCGACGGCCGCGCGACGCACATCACGATCCTTCCGCCCGGGACGGCGCCGTCGGGCATCGCCGCAGTCTCGGACACACGGCTGGTCGTCTGCGGCTACGTGTCGCACCTCCTGCTCCCGTACCGGATCACCCCGTCCGGGACCCCGGCGCGGGCCGGTCCGCCGCTCGCGCGCGACTGCCGGCTCGGCGTCGTCCGGCTCGCCGGCGGCCGGCTCGCATATGCGCAGGAGCACGCGATCCGGATCGTGCGCACCGCTTCCCCGTGACCATGCATCCAAGAGACATGATCACCGCTCGACCGTTGTTCATGTGGCAATCGACGCTCGGCCTCTTCGGGCCGCGTCAGTGGCGAACCGCCGCCGGGGTCGGCGGCGTGGCGCTGGTCGCGACCGGATACGCCGGCGAGACGATCCCGGGCATCGACTTTCACCGCATGGTCGCCGTCAGCTGGTGGAACTATCCCACCTGGATCGCGACCGCGACCCTGCTCGGCCTGATCGCCGCGACCTTCGTCCACCCCGCCGGAAGCCGCGCGGCCCGCGGCGCCGCCGCGAGCGGGAGCGGCATCCTCGGACTCGCCGCCTCGACCGTCATGGCCTGCCCGGTGTGCAACACCCTCGCGGTCCCGTTCCTCGGCGCCGGCGGCATGCTCGCCTTCCTGCGGCCGGATCGCGGCTGGCTCGCGCTCCTCTCCGTCCTCCTGCTCACGGTCACGCTCGGGCTCCGCCTGCGGGCGATCACCCGCTGCGGAGTGCCCGGGCGTCGCCCGGCCGGGTAGGCCGCCGGGCGCCTCCAGCCCGGCCCCGTCGGCAGCCCATCACAGCCCGCCGGCCGGCGCGAGCTCGAGCTGCGTCGCGGCCATCACCGCCCGGACGACGCCGTCTGGCATGCCTGGCTCCGATCCGGCTACGTGGTGGGCGCGGTGAGCTGCGGCGGCGGCCCGTCGGGCAGAAGGGCGCTGGATGCGGTCGGCGCAAGCGTCTCGGCGCCGCCCAGCCGGCTGTTCTCAGGCGGCTCGTAGGCGCGCCCGGGCATGGCGCCGAGCATGAGCAGCCGCGCACCGTCGGGGCTGCTACGGACACGCCGCCTGGTCGCCGGCCCGATCCGCACGAAGGTGTCGGGGTCGAGCGTGACCGTCCGGTCAGGGAGCACCACGTCGGCGCTTCCGCCGAGCAGGAGGTAGACCTCCTCCTGGCCGTCGTGCACGTGGTCGTGCTCGGGGGAGATCTCGCCCGAGTTAGGGGGTAGTTCGACGACCTGGACGCCGAAGGACTCCACGCCCAGCTCGGCGCGGACGCGGACGAACGCGCCGCCAAAGGCGCGCTCCATCTCGTCGACGCGCTTGATCGTGTAGTCGGGAGGCGCGGTCGTCATCGGCCGGCGGACAGGATAATCTCCGATTCGGAGATTTGTCAACAGACGCGCTGAACCCAGTTTCCTATGTCGTGCTGGCCCTCGTCGGCGAGGGCGGTGCCAGCGCGACCGACATCGCCCGCATGGTCGGGCAGGGCCGCGAGCTGTACTACGCGGCCGCGCCCAGCCAGCTCTACCGCGAGCCGAAGCGGCTTGCGAAGCTCGGCTATCTGAGCGCCCGGGTCGTGCCCGGCCGCACGCGCCCGCGCACCCTCTATCGCCTCACGCCGACGGGGCGCCGGGCGCTCCGCAGCTGGCTTGCGGGGCCAAGCACGTTCCCGCGAATCCAGAACGAGGCGCACCTGCGCCTGCTCGCCGGCGACATGGTCGACGACGCCGCCATCGTGGCCAGCTTTACCGCGATGCTCCCCCAGCTCGACGAGCTGGATGCGAAGCTCGAGGAGATGGAGGCCCAGCTCGGCGGGGTGCCGCACCGGGCTCGCTATCTCCGCCTCAACCATACGTACGCGCACAGGCTGGTCGCGCTCCACCGCCAGTGGGTCGCTGCGATCGAGCGCGAGCTCACGTCATAGCACCCGCGTCGAGGGGGACGTCATCTAACCGGGCAGGATGAACGTGCGCGCGTACCGGCTCGTCGGCGCGGCGTTGGTGCTGGTGGGCGCAGGCTGCGCCGGATCGAGCGGGACCGGCACGGATGCGAGCGCTCCGCGGACGGCCCAGCACGTCGCGGCGGGTCCGGCGGTGACGGCGGGGTGGACGACGGACTTTCGCCGGCACCTGGTCCCGCTGAGCGACTTCCAGCAGGGTGGGCCGGGAAAGGACGGGATCCCGGCGATCGACCATCCCCGGTTCGCGCCGGCGGTGCGGACGGCGTTTCTGCGGCCGCGCGAGCCGGTGATCGAGCTCGACGTCGGCGGGGAGGCGCGCGCGTACCCGCTCCAGATCATGGTGTGGCACGAGATCGTGAACGACACGGTGGCGGGTGTTCCCGTCGTGGTGACGTTCTGTCCCCTGTGTGACACCTCGATCGTGTTCGTCCGCCGAGCCGGCGGGCGGGTGCTCGAGTTCGGCACGACCGGAGACCTGCGCAACTCGGATCTGGTCATGTACGACCGGCGGACGCAGAGCTGGTGGCAGCAGTTCACCGGACAGGCGCTCGTCGGCGCGCTGGCGGGGACGCGGCTGCGCCAGGTCCCGTCTCGGATCGTCTCCTGGGCGGAGTTTCGGCGCCGTCACCCGACCGGGCTCGTCCTGTCGCGAGACACGGGGTACTCGCGTCCGTACGGCACGAACCCATACCCCGGCTACGACTCGATCGACTCGCCGCCGTTCTTCCCCGTCGATCACGAGAACGATCACCGGCTTCCGCCGAAGGAGCGTGTCGTCTACGTGGAGCGTGACGGCCACGCCGCGGCCGTCGGATATTCGCTCCTCGCCCGCCGGCGGCGGCTCACCTTCACCCTCGCCGGCGAGCGACTGACGGCCACGTGGACGCCTGGTGTGGCGTCGCCCGTGGATGCCTCCTCGGTCGCCGCCGGGGCCGACGTCGGATCGGTGGTCGTCCGAGACGCCGCCGGCCGCGCCGTGGTGTTCGACTCGCCGTTCTGGTTCGCCGTTGCGGCCTTCCGGCCAGACGTCCACATCATCGGGCCTTAGGGTTGGGCCTCGACGAGTCCCCATGCCGGTCCGACGCGGAGGCGCCCGGCATCGCGCTCACCCGCGAGCCAGCTGAGGTATCCGGCGAGCGCCGCACGTGGCCCGGCGGAGACGCGCGGGTCGTCGACGTGGTGGGCGACCCAGATCAGGTCGTCGCCGCGGTCGTAGCAACACGCCCTGGTATAGGCGATGAGCGCGGTCGCCTTCGCCGGCGCCAGCCGGGCCGGGAGCGCGTACCGCACGCCGAGCGATCGGATGCGCGGCAGGCTGCTTCCGCCGCCGGCTCGCGCGTACGCATAGGAGCGGGCCACCTGGCGCCGCACGACCGGGTTCCAGCGGAAGTAGGGATAGGCGAAGCCGGGAACGTCGTAGCCCAGCGCCTCGAGGTCGCGCTTCGCGGTCCGGATCTCGTCGGTCAGGCGGGCCTCGCTCACCGTCGTCAGGTCCGGGTGGGTCACCGTGTGGCTCGACACCTCCCATCCTGCCGACCCGAACCGAGCCAGCTCGTCGGCGGTACAGAAGCGATCATGCGTGACGCCCGGAAGCCGGCCGCCGAGGCGGCCGGTGATCGCATACACGGTGGCGTGGATTCGGTGCTGCTCGAAGAGGGGCAGTCCGTTGTCGAGCAGCGAGCGCCACGGACCGTCCCAGGTGAGCGCCACCCATGGAGGTCGGGCTCGCGCGATCGACCCGCAGGACACCGATAGACCGGCGGTCGCGGCCACCGTGAGCAACGCCCGGCGGGTCACCCTCCGGTCGGCGTTCATGCTATTCGTGCGCATGACGCGGTGAGGGCGTGTCCGCGGGATGGGGGGCGGGATCGTCCCCGGGTGTGACGCCAATCACCGCCGTGAACCTGTGGGCTCTGGACCCGCATCTCAGATACGCATGGCCCCGAAGCGGCGACTGCGACGTATCCCCCTCGTGGTTCTCGCCATCGGCGTCGCCGTGGCGGTGATCGCCGGTGCGGTGCTCGCTCGGGACCGTGGCAAGCAGCCTGTGATCGGGTCGGTGCCGCGCCAGCCCGTCTCTGCAGCCTCGCCGGACGTGCCCCGGCTGGCCGGCACCGACCCGATCACGGGCAAGCGGGTGAGCCTGGCCCAGTTTGCAGGACGGCTGGTGGTGATCAACATCTGGGCGTCGTGGTGTCCGGGATGCAACCAGGAGGCGCCCGCGTTGGAGCGATTCGCCGCCTCCCATCCCGGTGTGACGGTGCTCGGCATCGACGTGAACGACACAGTGGGTGGTGCGCGGGCCTTCTATCGCCGCTACCACTGGCACCACCCGAGCATCTTCGATCCCAGTGGCGAGCTCGCCGGGCAGCTCGCCCTGCGCGGCCTTCCCACCACGATCTTCCTCAACCGCGGCCATCGCCCGGTGACCGAAATCGTCGGCGCGGGTACGCTGGCGGAGTTCGACGCGGGTCTGCGCAGGTCTTCGGGCCGGGCGTGATGCCGTCTGCGGCGGCGCTGCTGGTGGCCTTCGCCGCCGGATTCGTGTCCTTCGCCTCGCCGTGCGTGCTGCCGCTGGTTCGCGTCTACCTGTCGTCCGTCTCCGGAACCGGCCTCGATCGGCTGGGCGTCCAGCGAGGCCGAGTCGCGGCGGCCACGGCGGGGTTCGTGCTCGGGTTCACGGTCGTCTTTGTGCTGCTCGGCGCCGGAGTGGCGTGGTTCGGCGCCGGCCTTTTGCAGCACCGGCGAACGCTCGAGGTGATCGCAGGCGCCTTCGTGATCGCCGCGGCGCTCGTGATCGCCGGCGACCCGCTCCCGCGCGCGCTCATCGCAGAGCGGCGACTGCATCCGCGTCGAGGCGCATCGACGATCGTGTCCGCGCCCGTGGCCGGCGCGGCTTTCGCCGTGGGCTGGACGCCCTGCATCGGCCCCACCCTGGCCGCGATCCTGGCCCTCTCGGCGAGCGCCGGTCATTCGTCCCAGGGCGCGATCCTGCTCGCCGTGTACTCCCTTGGCCTCGGCGTCCCGTTCCTCGTGGTCGGGCTCGCCTTCACCGCCGGCCTGAGCATGGTCCGCGCCGTCCGGACGCACGCCCGGGCGGTCGCGCGCGTGTCCGCGGCCTTCCTGATGATCATGGGCGTGCTCCTGATGACCGGCCAGTTCGACCGGCTCAGCAGCCAGCTTGCGGGGTTCGGAGGGTGGCAGCTTTAGCTCTGTCAGGCCGGCTCGACTCCGCGCCGCGGTGATGCTTCGCCTGTCATCCAGAGCACCCGACGGTCGGGCCGTCCCGGCCGCTTGAGTATCACCCAGCAGCTGCGCCAGTGTTCCCGGGACGACGTTGTCGTCCACACTGACGTGGGGCTCCGGGCCGTGGTGAAGGTGAGCGACTGGATGCTGCTGGAGCCGTCGCTGAACCACAGCTGATAGTGGGCGTGCGGGGGTGTCGGCGGGAGACGCCGAACCTGAATCGCGACGACTGACATCCCCGCGGAGGCGGGCATGACGTCAACGGTCGCAGCGGCGGCGTGGTTCCCGAGCAGCGTGAACGATTCCATCACCCCGGGGCGTCGCGGCGATGTGGAAGTGACCACGATCGCTGCGGCCACCATGACGGCTGCGGCGAGGGTCGCGAGCACGCCGGGCCGCCAACGGCGCCGGGCCTGCCGATCGCCAAGGCGCCGCCGTCCGCCGTTCGCGCGTCGGAGCGTCTCACGGACGTGGTCGCGGAGATGTTCAGGCGGCGCGATGGGTGGCGGTGTCAGGCGCAGCAGCAGGTCGATGTGCTCGCGTTCCTCGGTCATGTCTTCCTCACACCTCCTCATCCGCCAACGAGGCTGCGAGGCTTGCGAGCGCCGAACGCGCTCGCGTCTTTACTGTTCCCACCGGGAT
>DASQXS010000361.1:0-2548 GCA_035639615.1 Gaiellales bacterium
CGCCGAGGTCGGGTTGAGCCAGCTCGACACCAGATCCCCTTGGGCCTTGCCGTACGGGACTCGCCCCGACGCGATGCCACCGACGCACGCACCGAGCGCAAACGGCGTCACGATCGACGAGATGGCGGAGACGAAGTCGAGGTCGCGAACCTGCCGCGGACCCGATGTGCCGGCGGACACGGCGTACGCCGCGCCGCGGATGACGATGCCCAGCGCCGCCATGATGAGCGCGATCGAGAGGGTCGACGCGATCGAGCCGAAGGCGGCGGGGTAGGCCGTCCAGGTGACCGTGAGCACGAAGATCAACCACACGTGGTTGGCCTCCCACACCGGCGCCATGACATTGTGGGCGAAGTCGCGGATCCGCCGCCCCTCCCGGGTCTGTGGGGCGGTGATCTGCCAGATGGCGGCGCCGAAGTCGGCGCCGGCCAGGACGATGTAGCACGTCAATCCGACGAGGACGAAGAAGAGTGGGACGGCCGTCAACGCCACGCGATCACCTCAGGCGGGGGCCGTGCCCGGCGGCGGCCGTCTCGACCGGCATGCGCGCGAGGCGACGGAGGATCCACACGGTAGCCGCGCCCACCGCGACGTAAAGCGCCCACAGCCCGGCGTAGCTGACCGGGATGACGCCCGCTCCGGTGACCGCGTCGCTGGTGCGCATCACTCCGTAGACGACCCACGGCTGCCGGCCGACCTCGGTCGTGACCCAGCCGGCCACGAGCGCGACCACGGACAGCGGGCCCGCGGCCGCGACGGCCGCGTAGTACGCCCGCTGGGTGGGCAACCGCCGTCGGCGCACGCGCACGACCACGGTGAGGATGCCGAGGATCGCCAGCATCGTGCCGATGCCGACCATCGTCTGGAAGGAGACGCGGACGACGTTGACCGGCGGACGGTCCCACGGCGGCACCGCGTCGAGCCCCTGGACCCGCGCGCTGGGGTCGTGGAAGGCGAGCACGGAGAGCGCCTGCGGGATGCGCACGCCGTACCGGACCTGCCCGTGCTCGTACAGGCCGAGGACGTGCAACGGGGCGCCCTTGGTCGTCTTGGCCAGGCCCTCGATCGCGGCGAGCTTGGTCGGCTCGTCCCTGCTGATCGTGCGCGCCGCCCAGTCGCCGGCGAGGAACTGGATCGGCGCGGCCAGCGCGGCGATCATCAGCGGCAGCACGATCGCCGCACGCTCGTAGCGGGTCCAGCGCCCGCGCAGCCGCGCGGCCGCGTAGACGCCGGCCATGACGAACCCGGTGACCAGGTACGCGGCGATGTACATGTGGATGAGCTCGTGCCACAGGAAGTCGTTGCCAAAGAGCGCCTTCCAGGGGTGGACGTCGACGACGCGGCCGGCAACCAGCCGGAAGCCGCTCGGGTGGTTCATCCACGCGTTGACCGAGATGACCATCCACGACCCCAGGAATCCGGTGACGGCGATGGGGATCCCGCTGAGCAGGTGCATGCGCGGCGAGAGCCGGTCCCAGCCGTAGACGTAGATGCCCAGGAAGATCGCCTCGAGGAAGAACGAGAACCCCTCGATGGCGAAGCCGAGTCCGAAGACGCCGCCGAACGTCGCCGTGAAGTTCGGCCACAGCACGCCCATCTCGAAGCTCAACACCGTGCCGGTGATCGCGCCGATCGCGAACAGGGCGATCATCACCCGGCTCCACCGGCGCGCGATCGTCCGACACAGCGGGTCGCCGGTGCGCTGCCCCCACCACTCCATGAGCAGCACCATCACCGGGAAGGCGATGCCGAAGCACACCAGCGGGATGTGGGCGGTGAATGACAGCGCCTGCATCTGCCGCGCCTGGAGCAGGTGATCCTGCGCGACTGGACCCAGCGCCAGCGCGCTGTGGAGTGAGTCGAGGAGGCCGCCCACGCCGCTCCCTACGCGGCGTCCCGAGTGGCGACCTCGAGGATCGCGCCCGCCTCATCCGGTTCGTGGTGAGCGAACGCGGTCACGTGTGCTCGGCCCAAGACCCGCAGGCGATCCGACGGCCGATCGGCTCCGGGATCCCGCTTGGCGAATGGATACATCGTGTTCTTCGTCGGGCGAAGATGGCGGCGAACGCTGCGCACGAACAGGTACGGGCTCGCGAGCGCCGCCGCGACGAGCCCGACGAGGGCCGCGAGCGCGACGACGAGGACGGCGATCGTGGCGACGACGACGGCGATCGCGGCGAACTCCGGGACGATCAGGAGGAGGAGCACGACCCCGTAGACGGGGACGAGGCCGCCCCCCATCCACTCGACTGCGTAGCTCATGCGATCGAGCGTCCCGCGGCGCGGGCGTTGTCGCTCGGACTGACGACGTCAGGGACTCTCCGCGAAGGCATCGGGAGGTTCCTGTTCGTGTGAACGGAGACGCGTTGAAGTCGACCACCGTCGCGACATCTACATACGTCCGAGAACTCAAGCCAGGGGAACATGAGCCCAGGTTGACCGGCGCCCCGCGACCCTTCGACAACGATTCGCGATCGTCCGAGAGGGCGCGCGCTCGGGCCTTGCGCTCGGCCAGCAGCACAATCGCGGCGGGATCGGGACGAACGGC
>DASQXS010000362.1:0-19003 GCA_035639615.1 Gaiellales bacterium
ACCGCGACACGTCCTGGCCAGCGAATGAGCACCCTCTCAATCCCGTTCACGCGGTCGTTACCGAAGCCGAATGCCCGCCTGGACGCGAGGTTGATCATCAGCGGCCGCGGTGGAAACTCAAGGGAAGAATTCTCGAGTGTATCCCGGCCTGGCCCTGCCCCGATCAAATCATCGCCAGCATCCATGCGCAGAAAATCGCGGCCGCCCCGACCGCGAAGCACATCGTCGCCCCCTTTGCCGTCGAGCACGTTCATCCCATGCCCGCCAACCAGGTAATCCTTGCCGCGCGACCCGATTAGCGCGTCCTGCCCGGGTCCGCCGAACACGCGATCGTCGCCAGTGCGGCCGAACAGACTGTCGGCGCCTGGGCCACCAACGATCAAGTCGTCGCCAGCACTCGCCAATGACCCACGCATCGGCACCTAAACCGGCCCACACCCGATCAGCTCCGTCACCACCACAGATCAAGTCATTGCCGCCCAGTCCCCGGATGACATCGTTGCCAGAGAGCCCAACGATCACGTCCCCTCCAGGCGTGCCCACCAGCACGTCGTTCCCTGACGTCCCAGCAATCGTCGGCGCCGCCCCGACACATGTCGGCCGTATGTCCCCAATGCCGGCGGCGCCACAACCAGAGCAAGTCCAGCAGCCGCCAGGCCGGCGATCAAACACAAAAACAGTTTCCGACGCGGCCAGTCTCCCAAGCGCACTTCAGTCCCTCCATCGTATCCCCGACCGCGGCGCGGAGAGGCGCATCGTCAGCGCCCAGAGCTTGTACCGGGCTTCGGCGACCTTCCAGCGGAGCTCGTCGAGCCGCTCCGCCGCACGCTCAGCCTCCCACCAGTCGGCTTCCTCGTCGCGCGGTTCGAGCCGCCACGGCCCAGGCCGCAGGCCGATCGCGAACGCGGCAAACGCCAGCGGAAGCAGGAACCAGACACGCATCGCCTGGCGACTCTACGCCCTGTTGTGGGCGCCGACACGAAGTCGACCCTGACCCGCGAGGCGATCGCCAGCAAAGGGCGCAGCGAGGCAGGAAAGGCATGCCGGCTAGCCGACCCGCCGGCATGCGTGGTAGTCGGACGGAGCGGTTACCTGCCCGCGCCGCCGACGCTGCAACGCTTCGCCCGCCTCTAACCGGATAGAAGAAGGGCTCCCTCGTAAGCGGCGGGAGCCCTTCGTGGCCCTTCCGCGGACCTTGCACGCACTCTTGATCAGCCGACCCATCGCCCTTGGCCAGGGATCCGGCAAGATGGTCAGCCACCTCGTGAGCGCGGACGGTGACCATACACACGACAGGGCGCGCGTCTACGCGCCCGCCCCCGGCTTATCCACCATTGCTCCACGCATGCCTCATCCCGCCTGCTCGCGCTCCCAAGGCGGCGCGCGGCCTCCTTCCGGGCGCGCACGACGTCGACCGCCCACTGTCACCTCGCCGCCACTGGGGCTGGCGGGCTCGTGGCCCCGCCCATACCAGGGTGAGCGGGGGCCGTCGGCCTGCTCCCAATAGCCCGGGCCCTAGAAGGTGCCCGCGAACTTCTGGACGAGTCCGTTGGTGGTGTCAGTGACGGTGACGTCGGTGAACTCGACCGTCATCGGCGGGCTGCAGTCCGGTTGGAAGGTGGCCGTCACACTAAGTGTGAAGTCGGCCTTGCCGTTCTGCACCGGGAAGTCGCCGGCCGCGTTGACCGACTCCTTGTTCACCGCCTTGGGGTGTTTGCCACCACCGTTAATGCAAAGCGCCGTCGCGCTCAGGACGACGTGGATCTGGGCTTCGTCGCCCAGCCCGGCCTCCTTGCCGGACACCGTCAGCGTGTTATCCGATCGGCTGATCGAAAACGCTGAATTGATGAAGTGCGGCGATCCCGCCCACGCCGCCGGAGCCACGATCGCGGCCACCGCCAACACCGACGTGGCCGCAAAGAGTCTGCGCATCCTCAATCCCCCTCCAGGTGTCGAATCCCGCCGCGGCCGCTCCTGGTAGCGCCCGCTACTGGACACTGAACCCCGTTTTATACAACTTCCAGCGTCTTCCAGTGATGCCCGGCCCAGAGTCATCCAAGATTTCACCGATCACGCGGGACACCGCGCGGTCTCGGAGCCGCAGGGCGAGAAGGGGCTCCGTCGCGCGGTCACCCGTCAAGCGTGCGCTCGACCTTCGCCGGATCAGCCTCGGCGGTCGGGTGGAGGTCGGCGACCATGAGTTGGAGCCGCTCGAAGCTCGCGCGCATCTCGCCGACCAGTTCTACGGCGTGTGTCCCTCATCGGCCGCGCATCTTACGTCGTCCCCTGGTCCCAGAGTGGGGCGCGACCCTACAGGTTCCACAGGGCCACGACCGAGCCGCCGTCGCGTTCACGCGCTGGGGCGCGCGCCCGGCCATCTCCAGGCGATGCGGATGATCGCAAGCAGCACCGCGATCTCGACAGCTGCGCCGACGTACATGAAGAGCCAGCCTCCGTCGATCAGGTTGGTGGCCGAGACGGGGATGTACAGCACGGCCAGCACCAGGTTCGACCAGCGCGCCAACGCCGGCGGCAGTGTGAGGGAGAGCGCGACCATGACGATCGGCGGCGTCACGATTGTAAACGCGGCGAGCGCCCACGCCTGCGTAATGTCGAAATCCGAGACCTTGCCCGCGAGGATGTCCTTGACGACGCCGGGCTTATAGAAGCCGAGGATGTCCACGTAGCCGAAGAGCAGCGCGACGGTTACCCAGCAGGCGGAGAGCTTCGCCCGTACCGACACCCGCTCGTCGGACAGGGCGCGTTCGGCTCTTGGTGGTGGGTCCATCACGTCTCCCACCCTGCCGCCTGGGTGAGCACGATGACGAGCTCAGCCGCCACGTCCAGGTAGGCGCGGGTCTCGTGCGCGCCGATGTTGGCGAGGGTCCCCGTGGCGTTGTGCGAGTCGTAGATGGCCGGATGCGTGACCGCGACCCACACGACCCCGGCAATCGCGAGCCCCAGATACATGACCCCTGTGACGCGTGCCGTGCTCACTGCCGCCAATCCTCACTCGACTTCGGCCACCGGACGCGGGATACTAGCGCCGGTGGCGTCTTCTCGTCCTCTCGGACGTGGCCGAAAGCCTGATGAATTCAGGGCTCGATGCGCCTGGTAGGAATCGAACGTCCTTCCGACATCAACCTTCCAGTGCTCGCAGCGGGAGTGCATCCCGACATGGGCTAGATGGGCTTAGGCGTCAAGCCATGGTGACGGCCCTGGTGAAACTCTTGAGAAGGATGGAGAACTTCCAGGAATTCCGGTTTGGTCGCCACCGGCGCCCGGGTACCGTGCACGCTTCTGCAGTCCGGTAGCGGACGCATCGAGGCTCCCACCGCGACCGGGACTTCTCCAAAGGGAGGGATCCGCATGAGGAAGCTGATCGTGCTGCTGACCGTGGTCGTGAGCGGCATCGTCGCCGTTCCGGCCGCGCAGGCAGACAGCCCGCACTTCCTGAAGGCCAGCGCCACAACCAACACCAGCGGCGCGCTTGTGTGCAGCTTCAAGGAGGCCGGGCTGGGCAACGTGCCGACGGCGGACATCACCTGCTCGGCCACGGCGACCGTCGTCTATCAGTGCTTCAACAACGGCGGCAACCACCCCAAGGCCGGAAACAAGGAGACCGTCCAGGCGGACGTCTCCGCAAGCGGCACGTTCCCTGTCAGAAACGGTCAGACCACCGGCTCGATCACCGTCCCGCCGCCAGGTCCGGGCGACTTCTCATGCCCGAACGGGCAGACACTGTTCTTGCAATCGGTGGAGTACCAGAACATCACAATCAGCGGCCAAGGAGCGTCGGCCGACGTCGGCTCGGTCGGCCCGGTCACGCTCCACATCCCCGCCTGACCACGCAGCACCACCGGTTGGCGCGCTTCGGGGGTCGGCGCGCCAACCCCACCGTCCTGAGCAGGCCTCGTCCTCAGCACCGCCCGATCTCGCGCGGCGCGAACAGGCGCATCGTGAGCACATAGAGTTGGTAACAGGCCTCGGCGACCTTCCACCGCACCTCCTCCAGCGCCTCGAAGGCCTGCCACGCGTCGACCTCCTCGTCGCGCGGCTCGATCCAACACGGCCCCGGCTTTCGACCGATCCCGAACGCGATGAGCGCCACCACGAGCAGGAGCAGGAGCCAGAGCCACATCGAGAGCGCGACTCTACGCCCTGCGGTGCGCGCTGTCGCTTAAGGCTCCCAGGGCGGGGCGCGACCCTCCTTCCGAGCGCGCAGGAGATCGACCTTCCAGTGGTCGCAGCGGCGCCACTCGCTCGCTGGCGTGTCGCGGCAGAGCCACGACAGTTCGGGTGGGCGCTCGAGATCAGCTTGGACGTGGAGTGGGCACACGCGATCGCTCCCGCCGCACACATCCTCCTCGTCGAGGCGAAGTCGAACAGCTTCGCCAACCCGATGGCAGCGGAGGACTACGCGAAGGCTCATGCGCAGTACGTCTCGAACAGCTGGGGCAGCGGCGAGTTCTCCGGCGAGGGCGGCTACGACAGCCACTTCTTCCAGCCGGGCGTCAGCTTCTTCGCCTCCTCGGGTGACAGGAGCGGCGCGGTCGAATACCCCTCCGCCTCGGCGAAGGTCATCTCGGTCGGCGGCACCAGTCTGCACTTCGACTCGACCGGTGCGTTCACCGGCGAGACCGCGTGGTCAAGCGGTGGCGGCGGATGCAGCCTGTACGAGACGGCGACCGGGGCACAGCAGGCGCTCGCCACCTTCTCGCAGGTCGGCTGCGGCGCCAAGCGACGGACGCCGGACGTGTCCCTGGACGCCGATCCCGCATCGGGTGTCGCGGTCTATGACTCAACCAGCTACCAGGGGCAAAGCGGCTGGTTCACGGTCGGCGGCACCAGCTCCTGCCCGATGTGGGCAGCACGCTCCGCCGACGCCGGAGCGGTCGTCAACTCCAGCTACGTCTACGGATCGACCATCACCTTCCGCGACGTCACCAGCGGCAGCAACGGGCATCCGGCGCTCATCGGGTATGACCTCGCCACGGGCCTCGGCAGCTGGGTCGGATAGCAGGTTAGAACGGATGACTCAGACAGCGGTGCCGCCGGCGCACCCGCGAGGCGCCCGGCTCCGGCCGGCCCTGAGCATCCATCGTCGCCAGGCGGCGCGGTGCGTCATCACTGCCTTGGCGTGCTTCGCGATCTCGTGGTGGTAGCGCCGCTCGTGGTGGTCGGCCTCGGGGATGGCGCGGTCATGCTTGCCTCCACTGGGGTTGGGGCTCCTACGAACTCTAGGAATCGGGTCCGCCGTCGCCCGGAGCGGCACATCCGGGCTTTCGCGGGACAATGGGCGTAGAGCTGGCCGGTCGTGGCGGAAGGCACGAGACCCGGGTGAGGTCCGAATCGGGCCGCGGACGGAGTTACGGACGTTCTGATCGCGCAATCGCGCTGCAGCGCCGCTTCCGCGAGCGGCTCGATGGTGAGTGGGCACTGCCGGAACGCGCTTGCGCCGGGCGCTAGATTGGGTCGACCGTCTCCTGAGGTGCCGGGCCTGGCGCGTGGTTGGGTCGGGCTGGGGGACGGGTGAAGGTGTCGACGAGATCGGCGACGGTGTAGGCGCTTAGGTGGGCGCGGCGTAGGTGGTGGTCGCGGTTGACGGCGTAGGTGATGCGGGCGCCATGGTGGTCGTGCTGGTGGCGGGTGAGGTAGCCGGCGTCGACGAGCTGGTTGACGATGCGTTGGGCGCTTCGCTCGCGCACGTTGATCCGCTGGGCCAGTTCCCAGATGCGGATGTCGGGCTGCTCGGCGATGCAGATCAGGGCGTGGCCGTGATTGGAGATCAGCGACCAGCCCCGCCCGTCTGGGTAGGCGTTCATTGTCATGTCCTATTTGCCTGACTTCATTGTCATGCTATTCTCGATCGAGTCGAGTATCGCAGATCGGCCGGTCGGCGCCTAGGGGCGCACCAGACGACCGTGGTGCAGCGGGTCTACTCGGCTGAGCACGGTGGGGTCTTCGTGTCTTTGACCAGTGACGGAGCCTGTCGAGGCTTCGCCGACTCTGGCCGGCCCGGCGGGTCGGTAGAACTGAAAGGAGCAAGGATCTATGGCTACAGGGCTAGCGGGCGCCGAGAAGACGGTGAAGGTGCGACTCGAAGCCGCTGAGGTGGAGTGGAAGATCGCGCCGGGCACCGTCGTATCGGGGTATGGGTTCAACGGGCGGGTGCCCGGTCCCACCATCGAGGCGGACGTCGGCGACACGCTCCTGGTTGAGCTGACAAATGCGCTTCCCGAGCCGACGAGCATCCACTGGCACGGACTGCGCGTCCCAGCCGATATGGACGGCACCGAGTTGGTGCAGCGGCCCGCCCAGCCCGGGGAGACGTTCGAGTATCGGTTCAAACTGCCTGATGCGGGGACGTTCTGGTACCACCCCCACACCAACGAGACCGTGCAGCTCGAGAAGGGACTCTACGGCGCGCTGGTCGTGCGCGGCCACGACGAGCCGCGTCTCGACGCTGAGCGGGTGCTCGTGCTCGACGATCTCAAGCTCGACCGCCACGGCGACATCGCGGACTTCGGAGGCTGGAGGGAGCGCCACGATGGCCGTCGTGGGAAGACGCGTCTCCTAAACGGCGAGGCGGAAGCCGAACTCGAGATCGCCGCCGGCCGGGTCGAGCGTTGGCGCATCGTCAACGCGTCCAGCTCCCGCTACGCGCTCCTCTCGATCGGAGGGCGACCGTTCACGATCATCGGGACCGACGGCGGTCTGATCGCCAAGCCAGTTACGGCTAAGGAGGTCCTGCTGGCGCCGGCAGACCGAGTCGAGCTGGCCGTCGGACCCTTCTCCGAAGGGGAGACCCTCGGGCTGGAATCTCTCCCATATCGGGGCGGCATGGCGAAGGAGGAAGGCGGCCGGTACGCGACCGTGCGAGTTGGCAGTCCAGCGCCCTCACACGCGCAGATCCCGGACACGCTCCGGACGATCGAGCCGCTCGTCACCGGAGAAGTCACGCCAAATCGAACGGTTCATCTCCAGGTGAGTATGAGCCTTCGTCGGGGCGTCGACTGGAAGGTCGACGGGGAGGCACATCACTACGCCGAGCCCGTCCGTGTCGGCGAACTCCAAGTTTGGGACGTCGTCAACGAGACGAAGATGGATCACCCGTTCCACCTGCATGGTTTCTTCTTCCAGGTGCTCGAGGTGAACGGGGCTCCACCGGCGTTCATGTCCTGGGAAGACACGATCAACGTTCCCGCCAAAGGCCGCGTCCGAATCGCCTGGCTGCCCGACGACCGCCCAGGCACCTGGATGTACCACTGCCACATCCTCGAGCACCACGCCGCGGGGATGATGGCCCACTTCGACGTAACCCCGTAAGACTGAGAAAGGCCACACAAGATGACCACCAATGATCGTGGAAGCGCCGTGATCGATCGCACCTCGCTGCGCCTGGCGGCCACGCTGCTGCTCGTGGGGCAGCTCGTGTACATCGTGATCACCCTGTTCCACGCCGATGGGAAGGCCAATGACCACCCCGCCGTGTTCGCCGAGTACGCTGGCAGCGGGATCTGGAAGGCCATACACGTCGGCCAGTTCGCAAGCGCCGCGATCTTACTGGCAGGGCTGCTTGCCCTGTTCTTCGTCCTCAATCTGCAGGCCGGGCCGGCACAATGGGCCGGGCGATTCGGTGCCGCCGCGACAGTGGTGGCGCTCGCGCTATACGGCGTCCTCCAAGCGGTGGACGGTGTCGGAAACAAGCAGGTCGATGCCGCATGGGTCGGCGCCCCCCACGCGGAGAAGGCAGCGCGCTTCGCAAGCGCCGAGGCGATGCGCTGGCTCGAGTGGGGAGTGAGGAGCTACCTCGACTTCGCGTTGGGCCTTGCCCTGGTCATGTTCGCCGCGGCACTCGTGCTGACGGCGCGGCTCCCGCGGCCGATCGCCTACCTGATGGGCCTCTCCGGCCTCACATATCTGGCACAGGGCTGGGTCGTCGGCGCCCAGGGCTTCTCGGCAACCAACGAAACCCTGATCGTGGTAGCCGAGGCCCTCAGCCTCGCCTGGATGATCTGGCTCGCCCTCGTCGCCTGGCGGACAAGCGAGAAACAAGCATCACGAAGCGCAGCGAAGCTTCTGGGAGACACCTGACCCCGGGCACGAGTCGACGTGCACCGGCGGCGGCAAGCGCGTGGCGGCGAGCAGGGAGGTCACGCAGTGGTGCGCGGCACGACTGGTCGCCCGAATCTGCGCGCACGAGCCGGGCGCGAAGGGCGCGAAGCCCGTGGCACCGCCCAGACTGCCCCAGAGGCGGACGGATTCAACGTCTTCTCTAAGCGATGCCCCCACCACCAACCGAGCCAGCTCCAGTTCGATGCCGATCATGGTGCTGGCTCGGGCGTCCACCGAACGCCGAGCAGGTGAGAGCCAGAACTACCCCACCGTCAGCCGCGGCCGTGGGCGGAGCGGCACGCCGGCCCAGACGACGTCGCCAGGCTCGGTTCCGCCGCACCGCGGGCACATCGGGGCACCAGCCCGGCGAAATGTCGTCTCGCGGCCGCAAAACGTACATGGCGCTGACAGCGCCTTTGCCTGGATCCGTCGGATCTGCTGCTCGAGAACTGTGTTCACGCCTCAGAACGACCCTCGGTTGCGCTCGACCTACTCGGGCGGGCAAGCCCCCTACACCTACCTTACAGAACCTGTAAAGTCGGCGCTCGCTCGGCGTTCCCACTTCCGGCCGAGCGGGACCAGGGGTCTGGCCGTCGGCACGACCCGCGACGGCCAGCCTCCCCATCCGCGAATCAGCCAACCGCGCGCACCACTCTGACGGGACAGGCGTTCGCGAGAATCGGCATATTTCTGGGAACTTACGCCCGCGACTGGCAACGCGCGCCCGATTCGTCTCTCCTGGTGCCGATACCCGGCTTGTGGGAATCCGGCGTCTACTCCTCGTTGCACTCATGGCTGTGCTCGCCGGCTGCGGCTCGACGCGCTTCGGGTTCACTACCTCGTACCTCGGCTACCTCCGGCGCCTCGCCGCCGACTCCCCCCGGGAACCATCCCCGCGCCCATCATCGGCACTCCCAGCCGAAGCATCACAAGCGCCACCACCATCCGAAGCCCGTCTGCGTAGCAGGCGTCCCCACGGTCGACCTGCCGAATCCTGCCCTCACGCCGGGCGCGATCCTGACCCTGAGCGCGGCGAGGGTGTGCGTGTTCCGGCTACGCCTCGAGCGTCCGCGATGCCCCCGGCCCGAGAGCGAGGACGTCTACGCCCGCTACGGCGTGCCGCACGGCCCGTATCAGCACGAGGTCGACCATCTCATCTCGCTGGAGCTGGGCGGGTCGAACGCGATCACCAACCTCTGGCCGGAGCCGTATGCCGGCCGGTGGGGCGCGCGGACGAAGGACGTTCTCGAGAACGGGCTCCATGACCTCGTCTGCTCGGGAGCGCTCGGGATCGCCTACGCACGGCGCATCGAGGCGCACAACTGGGTCGCCGCCTATCGCCGGTACATCGGGGCGCCCTCGGCGCCCCATCCGGCTCGGGTGACTCCAGTGGAGGCTCGGATGGGTCAGGTGGTGGCGGTGGTGCCACCGGGCCTGGGTGCGAGCCGGGATATTCGCCGTGCCTCGCCGTTAACGGGGATCTGGACTGCTCGCAGATTCCGGACTCGAACGACTCGGATGGGGACGGGCTCGGGTACGAGTAAGCCGACTAACGACGTGCCACGGTACCGATCCTCGGCCTCCGCGCGCTCAAGGAGTTCCATGATGCCCGTCAGGTTGGCCCGCTCAAGGAGATCGTCGGACTCCTTGGATCGCAGCAGGCGGTGGATCGCCTGCCCGATCATCAGTGGGACGAGCACAGGTCTCAGATGTGGCTCCGTCTCCCAATAGCCTTCAACGAGGGCGATTCCTACGCTTCGGTTCTGCGTCTTGCCTCCGAAGATTGGAAGCGCCTGGTACACGTTCGGCTCTTGGCGTACCCGCTCTCGCTCCGACCGCCCGCGCTGATCCACTAAGACTGCGACACCCAACCCACCGACGATCGCTCCACTGGCGCCGATGCCGCTTGCGCGAATCACTGCATCAGCGTTTGAGAGGGCGGCGGCTGCACAGATCAGCAATTCTTGTAGGCGGGCCCAGGCTCACACTGCCACTAATCCGTTCTCAGCGCAAAGAGCCGCATTGCCTGGGGTATCCCCTTGAGCCGGTGAGTGCCTTTGTCGTGGAACTGGATGCCCGAACCGGCGACCAGGTCTCGGATCGTCTGGGAAGCGAGAATCTCAGAGGGCTCGGCGAGCGAACAGATCCGCGAGCCGATGTTGACGGCCAACCCGCCAACCTTGTTGTCGATGACTTCGCATTCGCCAATGTGCAACCCGGCGCGAACCTGAAGGTCGAGACCGCGGACTGATTCGACAATCGCGCCGGCACAACGCAGAGCGCGAACGGGCCCGTCGAAGGTTGCAAAGAATCCATCTCCGGCAGTATCGACTTCCTTGCCCTTGTAGCGGACGAGGAGCGCTCGTACGGTGGCGTGATGCTGCTGCAGGAGGTTGCGCCAGGGACGATCGCCGACCTCAGCCACCGTTTCTGTCGAACCCACGATGTCAGTGAAGAGGACGGTGGCAAGCACGCGATCGAAGTCCGCCTGTTCATCGCGCACGTCGGCCAGAAACATCTCGACACTTGATGCGATGGCGTCGGATCCCCAGTACCAATGGTGCTGGTCTTTCCCCGGGATCTCCACGAGCCTCGAACCGGCGATGTGGCTGTGTACGTAGCGTCCTGCCTCCGGCGAGGTCACTTTCGTGCCGTCAGCGTCTTGCAGGATGAGCGTCGGGACGTGCACTGAGGACAGAATTGGCCGAATGTCCGTCGCGAGGTAACGACGAACCTCGGCTATATGCGCCCCTGGGCCGACCGAGGCTCGAACATATCGCCGGATCCACTGCCGCTCGTTTTCGTCCGGTGCATCCTCTTCGGGCATCAAGGCGCGAATCCTGATTCTCTCTTCCCACTCCTCAGCCGTCGGCATCCAGGGCGTTTCCGGACTGGATGAATATGTGATGAAGGCGTCGAGGAGAATCAGGGCCTCCACCCGGTCTGGGCACGCGGCGGCGCAGAGCACGGCAATGAGGGCGCAGTCCCACGTTCCGAACATGACAGCGCGATCCGAGCCTGCCGTATCCATCACCGTGAGGATGTCGTCCACAAAGACCTCAAACGGAGGAATGTCCGTTGGCGAGAAGCGATCGGAGCAGCCGAAACCGCGGCGGTCGGTGATGATCAGCCGGGCATTACGCGCAAGCCCACGAAGCAGCGCCGCGAGATACGGACTCTCCCAGTTCATGTCCACGTTAGAACAGCGCCCCTGCAGATACAGAAGGTCGACGGGGCCGTCACCGATCACCTGGTACGCGAGCGCCACGCGCCCATTCCACGCATAGTGCGTCTCGGGAGACTCCACAGAGACGGATTCTCCCACTCCCTGAAGCCGCGGGACGGGCCTGTGACCCCTAGCCTGCCTCGGAACCGACTGACCAGCCATCTGTCGCTTTCTCTACCATTCCGCGACAACGCACCGTCGAAGCCAGGTGCGGGAGCCCCTTGACCCTGGCAGCAGGCTGGACATCGGCTCGGTCGAGCGCAAGTAGCTCCGGTGATCCAGTCGGCCGCGCGCCACGTTGGTGCCGGTCGCGCAGAGGTCGAGGTCACGGGGCGGGTCCGGGTCGCTGCCTACCGACGGCGCGGTGCCACACGGCTGGCCGCCGCCAGCGAGCGCACCGAGCGCGGTTGGGCTAGGCAGGGCAGAGACGCCGCCCGCACGTCGGCTTCCGCTCGTCCGGCGTAGACGGGGCCGGCCGGAATGGTGCCGGGCGGCGCCACGGTTGGGAGTTGGGCTCGGACTTCCGTGGCGCCGCGGCTCTTGGCGATGCGGAGGCCGTTGCTTTCGTTCATGACGATGCTCAGCCCGGTGCCGAATGGGCAGACGGGGCTGCCGCCGAAGCCGCGTCCCCAGTCGCGGACCGTGACCGCCGCGCCGATGTCACCGCATTCGACGTCGACCTCGAAGCGGCCGGCCGGATCGTCCGGGTAGGCGTGCAGGGCAACGTTGGTTACCAGCTCGGTGACGATGAACGCGGCCGCGGCGGTGTCGACGCGGGGACACTCGCGGCGGAGCAACTCGAGCACCTCCTCGCGCGCGTGTCGCACCAGGTCGAGATCCGCGGTTCCGGATGTCCGCCAAGTCCGACTTGCCACTTGCCACATACGCAGTGCTTTTCCCGCGTCTGGGCGGCACCTAACACTGCCGACCGGGCCGGGGCGGGGCCAAGGGCTGTCTGCTCGGCGGTGGGTCCGATGCGGAGTCGCAGGTCTTCGAATCCGCTGCGCGCAGTTCGATCCGACGGCTCGGCGGTGGGAGTGGTATTCCTCGTGGACGGCGGCGATCCACCGCGTCTAAGGTGAGTGATCGCATGGAGGGTTCGGTGGAGGCGGTGCGTCCTGTCCCCGATCAGGGGGTCGCTGCATAGGCGTGTGCTTTTCGTGTCGGCCCAACCGGCGCGTCTTAGCGAATATCTGCCGGCGGGGCTGGCTCCAAGAGGCTTGTGGACAACCCGCCGCACGGTTGGACGGGCGCTTACCTACCGCGCGCCCCGGAACGTGTCATCCCCGCTTTGCGATAGCCGCGGCGCTCTAACGCTGCGGTCGCTGGCGTACGGCGCGCTCGATCTGCTCGTGCGCGAGTTCGCGCTGGATTTTGGCCCGATCGCGGGCGGACCGTGCGGCGATCTTTAGGTGCTCAGCCTCGGTCGTCGCCTTTCGGTGCTCGTCAACGGAGCGTTTCTCCACGGCGATCAGCTCGCTCGCCGCAGCCTCTCGATCCACCGATCTCGACGCCCCCGCCGTCTGCACAAGGAAAGCCGCCGGCTGGGAAATCAGCGGCGACCCCCTCATCGCCTGGCCTACTCGGCTCACGACCCGTTTTCGTCCGCGCGCAAGCCCGATCGCTGGAGCCGGGCCCGAGTACGAGAGGCACTTTTTCACGCAGGCTCGGCCGTTACGACTGGATCGCCATCTTGCGCTCCCCGTGCGCCCCCAACCGTGAAGAGGTGGACTGCGGCGGTTTCCGGCGGACTGAGCGCCTCGCATCCCAAAGCGGGCAGATTGGCTCAACCGTGCGGGATTCCGCCTGGCTGAACCCATGCCCCCGGCATGACTCGAACATGCGACACGCGGTTTAGGAAACCGCTGCTCTATCCCCTGAGCTACGGGGGCGAGGACAACTCGTCCGTGCAGATGCTAGACGGCCGTGAGAGGGTGGGTTCTTGTCGCTTCCGTCACCGGAAAGGAGAGGGCGATGACGAGCATTGGCTTCGGGCGGCGGGCGCTTCACATGGGGCTCGTCGCGGGGATCGCGGCGATCGTCGCCGGCGGAGCGTCTCTGGCCGGCGCGCACGGATCGCCGGCGGGCAGCCGGTTCGTGCTGCTCGAGACGACGACCGACCGGGCGATCGTCGACGTCGACCAGTCCGGCACGCCGACGCCGGGCGATGCCTTCATCTTCCACAGCGTGCTGACAAACGCCGCCGGCACGCAAGTGGGGACGGTCAACGGGCACTGCGTGACGCTCCTCGGGTCGCGGAACCTGTGCCACTCGGTCGTGTCGCTTGCCCGCGGCCGCCTCAGCACCACGTTCGTCGCCGCGGCGGGATCCGCCAGGCTTGCGATCTCGATCGACGGCGGCACAGGGGCCTTCGACCGGGCCCGCGGCCAGATCATCGCCACGCGCGCGACCCAGACGGCGTTCCGAGAGGTGTTCGACATCGACTGAGGCGGCCCGTCAGCGCCAGGACCGCTGCCCAGAGAGCGCCTGAAGCGCGAGCAGGAGCACGATCGCGCCGACGACCGACGCGATGAACCCCGCCCGCTGGCCCGAGTGGTAGAAGCCGGCCGCCCGGCCGGCCACCGTGGCGACGACCGACCCGGCGACGCCGACGACGATCGTCACGATCAGCCCGTGCGGATGGCGGCCCGGCGTGAGCAGCCGTGCGATCGCGCCGACCACGAGCCCCACGAGCGCCGCCCAGACGATCGCCATCGCGCGATCCTACCGGCCGCTCCGTGTCGGAAGCGCAACGGCCGTGTGTCCGGCCACGCGACACTCGGGCCACCTCGTGGCGATCTGAAACACGGGGACCAGGTCCGTCTGTTTCACGGCTGAAACACGGGGACCAGGTCCATCTGTTTCACGGCTGAGACAGGCCGGCGGGTCACCCTCCTCAGCCGGAGACCAGGGGCCGCTCACGCAGGTACGGCAGCGGCACGGCCGGGTGGGGCGAGTCGATCTCGCGGGCAAGCCGGTGGCCGTCGAAGATCGCGTCGGCGATCAGCCGCGGGGCGACGCAGTCGCCGATGCGGTAGACGGCCTCGATGCCGGCCGCGGCGAGCGCCTCGGGCGCCCCCGTCAGCTCGTGGTAGAGGGCGTCGTCGGAGATTCGCTGGGTGACGAGCACGGTGGCGTCGAACTCGTACTCGACCGCCCGGCCGAGCTCGTCCTCGGCCCGGAGACCGCCGTCGCCGACCTCGGTCACCGTCATCCCACGGTGCATCTCGATCCCGAGGTCGTGCAGGTGGCGGCGCAGGCGCAGGCCCTCGAGCGTCTGGTCGCAGGTCGGCGCGACCAGGTCGTACGGCGTGACTACGGCGACGTCGTGCCCCTCGCGGCGCAGGAGCTCGGCCAGCCCGGGGCCGGTGAAGTACCCCTCGCAGTCGACGACCGCGACGCGCCGCCCCCGCGGGCGGTCGCCGGCGAGCATCACCTGCTCGGGCGTGAGGACGTGGGGGCGGGAGGCGTCCGCGCCGGGGATCGGCGCCCGGGTGAGGCCGTTCATCCCATCGCCCGCCCAGCGTGCGCCCGTCGCCAGGATCACGATCTGGGCGCCGTAGTCGAGCACCTCGGCGGCGCCCATGTGCGTCGAGAGGATCGTCTCGACGGCGTGCAGGCGGTCGAGCTGCACGCGGCGGTAGTCGACGACGTGGCCCCACTCGCCGAGGCCGGGAAGGCGCGTGACCCAGCGCATCTGCCCGCCGATGTCGTCGCCGCCGTCGACGAGATGGACGAGCTCGAAGCCGCGCTTGCCAAGCACCATCGCGCACTCCATCCCCGCCGGCCCGGCGCCGACCACCAGCACGGTCGCCGCCGGATCCGCCGCCGCCTCGAACCGCTCCGGATGCCAGCCCCGGCGATGCTCCTCGCCCGCCGTGGGGTTCTGGGTGCAGCCGAGGTGGTTCCCCCAGACCGAACGCGAGTAGCAGGCGTTGCAGCCGATGCACTCTCGGATCTCGTCGTAGCGGCCCTCCTCGATCTTGCGCGGGAGGAACGGGTCGGAGATCGACGGCCGGGCGGCGCCGATCAGGTCGGCGTTGCCACTTCGCACGACCTCGGCCATCCGGTCCGGATCGGTGAACCGGCCGACGACGACCACCGGCTTCGAGGTCGCCTCCTTGGCCCGGCCCGACCACTCCAGCTGGTAGCCCTGCTCGTAGAAGCGCGACGGCCCGGCGTCGAGCCGGCCCATCCCCGCCATCGAGCCGATCGTGACGTCCCAAACGTCGACCATCGGGTCCGCCGCGCGGATGAACTCGAGCCCCTCCTCCAGCTCGACACCCGAGAGCTCGAGCGTGTCCGCGGCGATCCGCACCGCGATCGCGCAGTCGTCGCCGATCTCGGCCTTCACCGCCTCGATCGCCTCGAGCCAGAACCGGGCCCGGTTCTCGAACGAGCCGCCGTACGCGTCCGTGCGCCGGTTGAAGACGGGCGAGAGAAACTGCGTTGGCAGATACGTGTGCGAGCCGTACACGTAGACGATGTCGAAGCCGGCCGAGCGGGCCCGCCGGGCGGCGGCGACCCACTCGTCGTGAACGCGGCGGATATCGGCCCGCTCCATCGCCTTGGGGACGGTCACGCCGTCCCAGTCGCTCGCGATCTGCGACGGCGCGAGCGGCGGCAGCCGCGACTCGCGCTGCTCGGCGAAGAGCCCGCCGTGCCACAACTCGATGCCCGCCAGGGCGCCGTGGCGGTGGGCCGCGTCGACCATGAGCGCGAGCGCGCGCATGTCCTCGTCGTCCCAGAGCCGAGCCGAGACGAACGGCTTCTCGTCGGACTCGGGGCTGATCGAGCAGTACTCCGTGCACACCGCCGCCCAGCCGCCCTCGGCCTTCATGCCGCGAAAGGCGGCCTGCGTCCACGGCTTCTCGACGCCGAACCCGGTGCAGTGCGGCACCTGGTAGAAGCGGTTGCGAAGCGTCCGCGGGCCGATCCTGACCGGCTCGAAGAGGATGTCGTGGCGGGCGAGGCGGGTCACGCTCTACCCCGCCTGGATCTCCGCCTTGCGGCGGGCGATGTGCTCCCTCAACTCCTCGTCGACGGCCGGGTCGATGCCGGGGTCCTGGTAGCTCTCGAGCAGCCGCCGCCACTCGGCCGTGGCGGCGCGGTCGGTCGTCACGGAGCCCTGCTTCTCCCAGGTGACGTATGCCTGCGAGCGGAAGAGCGGGCTCATGAACACCCAGTCCTTGAAGTGGGCCAGCGTGTGGTCGGACGCCAGGAACATGCCGCCCGGGCCCTCCTGGCGGACGGCGTCGAGCGCGAACTCCTCCTCGGTCGTGCCGATGCCGGCGGCGAGAACGTCGAACATGCGCAGGAGCTCGAGGTCGAACGCGAACTTCTCGTATGAGGCGGTCAGCCCGCCCTCGAGCCAGCCGGCGGCGTGCATGACGAGGTCGCAGCCGGCCAGCGTCGTGGCCCAGAGCGTGTTCACCGTCTCGGCGGCGGCCTGCATGTCGAGCGCGTTCGACGAGCACAGGCCGCCGCCGCCGCGGTACGGCAGCCGGTAGCGGCGGGCGAGCAGGCCGCCGGCAAGCGTGCCCAACACCGACTCGGGCGTCCCGAGCGCGGGTCCGCCCGTCCGCATGTCGACCGCCGTGAAGAACGAGCCGAAGAGGCACGGCGAGCCGGGGCGGACGGCCTGCACCAATGCGACGCCGGAGAGCGCCTCGGCCACCTGCTGGGCAAGCCCGGCAGCGACGCTGACAGGCGCGGTCGCGCCGGCGAGCAGGAACGGCGTCACGATGACCGGCTGCCCGGCCTGGGCCCACTCCGTGAGCGCGTCGACCATGAGGAAGTCCCACACGAGGGGGCTGTTCGGGTTGACGACGCCCAGGATCGCGGGCGTCCGCTCGATCACCTCGCGGCCGCCGTGGGCGATCGCCGCGAGCTCGACGGCGTCGCGGGCCTTGGGGCCCGAGGTGCCGTAGCAGATGAGCGGCTTGTCCGACCAGCGCAGGATGGCGTAGTCCATGTCCATGTGCCGCGTCCGCTCGTCGAGGTCGCTCGCCTCGACCGTCCCGCTCTGGTGACAGGTGATGAGATCGGCGGCATGGGCCATCTTCACCAGCTCGACGTAGTCCGCGATCGATCCCTCACGGCGGCCACGCTCGAGGTCGGAGCAGAACGGCGAGCCACCGACCGGGGTCAGGACCGGGCGCCCGCCGCCGACGGTTAAGGACCGGTCCGGATTGCGGGCGGCAAGGGCGAACGACGCAGGCGCCTTTCCCACCATCTCCATCACGAACTCGCGATCCCAGCGAACGCGCTCGCCGTCCACGGTCTGCCCCAGCCCGGCGAGCAGCTCGAGCGCCGCCTGGTGGCGGACATCCGTGCCGATCTCCTCGAGGATCGACATGGCGTGCTCGTGGACGGAGTCGAGGGCGTCCTCAGAGAGGACCGGGGCGTTCGCCGGCGTCGGCAGCATGGTCGGCGAGCGTATCCCATCGCCCGATTCCCAGGCCGAGTGAGGCGATCACGCCCACCGCCACCGCGGCGAGGCAGACTGCGACGACCGCCGCCCAGCCACGATCGAGCCAGAGCCCCGGCACGTACGCGCCGGCGCCGCCGAAGGCGTAGTAGATGGTCTGGTGCAGGCTCGTTGCGGTGCCGCGATGGTGGCCGACGAGGCGGGGGATCAGGAGCTGCGAGGTCGTCACGGTCGAGAACATCGCTCCGGCCTGAAGGCCGAGGCCGAGGATCACCAGGGGGAGCGACCCGACGAGCGTCAGCGCCGCGCCGGCACCACCCAGGGCGACGAGCGCGGGGAGGACGCGCATCGGGCCGAGCCGTACCGCGGCGTGGCCCACGAACGGGACGAGGGCGCCGACGACCCAGACGCCGTAGACGAGGCCGGCCTGGCCCAGGGTGAGGCCGATGGCGGGCTCGGTGAGGCGGTGGGTCGCGTAGGTGAAGACGCCCACGAACGCGAAGAAGGTCGCGCCCGCGGCGCCGGCGTTGAGAAGCAGGCGCGCGTTTCGGGCATGCCCGGAGACGACGACGCGCAGATCGCGCCGCCCGCCCCGCGGCGGATCGCGCGGAAGCCACGCCCACATCGCACCGGCTCCTGCCACCGTCGGGACGACGAGCGCCTCCAGCGCCACCCGCCAGCCCGTCCAATCCGCGATGAGTGCGGTCCCGACCCGGCCGACCAGGCCGCCGAAGACCAGCGAGGCCGTGTATCCCCCCATGGCCGCGCCTTGCGCCCTGCCTCGGAAGCGCTCGGTGACGTACGGTACCGCCACGACGAGAAGCCCGGGCATCAGCAGGCCCTTGCAGGCCCGGACGACGAGCAGGGCGGGCAGTGACGGTGTCAGCCCGGCGAGCGCCGTGGGGATGCAGATCAAGCCAGCCGACGCGGCCATCACCCGGGCGCGGCCGTGCCGGTCGGAAAGCGGGCCGGCGACCCAGGCGCCGGCGGCCACTCCGGCCACCACGACCGTGATGGTCAAGCCCGCCGCGGCCGGCGACGCGTCGAGGCCCCGCTCGACCGCCGGCAGGATGGCCTGTGTCGAGTACATGCTGGCGAACATCGCCGAGGCGCCCAGGAAGAGCGCCGCGCCGGCGCGCGTCACGACTCGATCACGTGCGGCGGGCCGGGCAGAACGCGCAGCGAGATCTCGCCGCGCAGGAGGCGCAGGAGGGACTCGCCGGCAAGCT
>DASQXS010000363.1:0-10403 GCA_035639615.1 Gaiellales bacterium
AGCGCGACCTGGTCGACGGCGAGGCGGCCGAGCTGGCGCGGCTGGGCGTGGAGGAGCTCCTCGAGGACGGCCCGTATGCGGGCGCCGAGGTCGTCGAGGTCTCTGCCCGGACCGGCCTCGGGCTCGACGAGCTTCGGGCGGCGCTCGATCGTGCCGCGGCGACGGCGACGAGCCGCGCCGGCGACGGACCGGCCCGGCTGCCGGTCGACCGCTCGTTCACCCTCCGCGGGATCGGCACGGTCGTGACGGGGACGCTGTGGTCGGGAACGGTCGCGGCTGGTGACCGCCTGGTGGTGGAGCCGGGCGGGCGCGAGGCGCGCGTGCGCAGCGTCCAGGTGCACGACCGCCCGGTTGAGCGCGCGGCCGCGGGACAGCGGGTGGCTCTGGCCCTCGTGGGCGTCGAGCGCGGGCAGGTGCGCCGCGGGCAGGTGGTGATGACTCCCGGAGCCGGAGCCCCCTCCTACCGGCTCGACTGCAGCCTGACGGTCCTTCCCGGCGCACCGCGCGGATTGCGGCCCGGCGAGCCGGTGATGGTGCACCACGCCACGGCCGAGGTACCCGCCCGGGTCGCCGTGCGCGGGGGCGCGGAGATCGCCCCGGGCGAGTCCGGAGACGCCCAGCTCCGCATGCGCGACCGGGTGGTCGCAGCCGCGGGCGACCACGTGATCGTGCGGCTCACGGCCCCGGCGATCACCGTCGCAGGCGGCACCGTCACCGACCCGGCGCCGCCACGCACGCCCGGCGCAGCCCGGCGGGCGGCTCAGCCGGCCCCCGCACCCGCGCCCGCTCCGCCGTCGCTCTCGCCGCACGGGGCCGAGGAGCTCTACGCCCGCCTCGGGCAGACGCCGCTCACCCCGCCGGCCCTCACCGCAGGCGACGAGGCGCCGCTTCGGTATCTCATCGCCGAAGGGCGGGCGGTGCGCGCCGGCCGCGACCTCGCGTTCACGGCGGAGGCGTTCGCCGAAGCCCGCGACGCCGTGGTCGCGCTGGCCGGGGAGCACGGCCGGGTGACGCTGGCGCAGGTGCGCGACCGGCTCGGCGTCTCGCGCAAGTTTGCGCAGGCGCTTCTCGAGACGATGGACGCCCACGGGGTCACCCGTCGCGTCGGCGACGAGCGCATCCTGCGCCGCCGCGGCCGCGATCTGGCCGGCTAGTTCTGTCGGTGTGGCAGCTCCAGGGTGGATCGAAGCATCCGCAGCGGAGGCGAGACCGCGCTCTCGCCGGAGCGCGATCGCAGTCCGCCTCATCCCCTAAGGAGGGGGCCCGTGGGGGAACCATGGGTTCCCCCATGATTAAGCCTATGCTGCGTGTTGAGCCGCCCCGGAGAAAGGAGCCGAAGATGGCAATCGTCTCGTCATCGGACATCGCCCATATCGAGTCGCTGCTCGGGGAGGACGCGGAGCCGCTGCTTACACACGAGTGCACGACGATCCCGCGCGACCAGCTACACCTCCCCGGCCCGGACTTCGTCGATCGGGTCGTCACCCCGAGCGACCGCCCCGTCCCGGTTCTGCGCTCACTGCAGACGCTCTTCTCGAGCGGCCGCCTGGCCGGCACCGGGTATCTGTCGATTCTGCCGGTCGACCAGGGGATCGAGCACTCGGCCGGCGCGTCGTTCGCCAAGAATCCGGAGTACTTCGACCCCGAGCGGATCGTCGAGCTCGCCATCGAGGGAGGGTGCAACGCCGTCGCGACGACCCTCGGGGCGCTGGGCGCGACCGCCAGAAGGTACGCCCACCGGATCCCGTTCCTGCTCAAGCTGAACCACAACGAGTTCCTGTCCTACCCGAACACCTACGACCAGATCATGTTCGCGTCGGTGAAGCAGGCCCGCGAGCTCGGGTGCGTCGCCGTCGGCGCGACCGTCTACTACGGGTCGCCCGAGTCGCGGCGCCAGATCCTGGAGGTGACGGAGGCCTTCCAGGCCGCCCACGAGCTGGGGATGGCAACCGTGCTCTGGTGCTACCTGCGCAACTCCGCCTTCAATACGTCCAAGAACGGCTCCGGCCACGACTACCACGTCGCCGCCGACCTGACCGGCCAGGCGAACCACCTGGGCGTCACGATCGAGGCGGACATCATCAAGCAGAAGGCGCCCGAGACGGACGCCCCGGGCTTCCTCGACCTCAAGTTCGGAAAGACGGACAAGCGCGTGTACTCCGAGCTCATGACCGACCATCCCATCGACATGACCCGCTACCAGGTTGCGAGCTGCTACATGGGCCGAGCCGGCCTGATCAACTCGGGCGGCGCATCCGGCGAGAGCGACCTCCACGACGCCGTGTACACGGCGGTGGTCAACAAGCGCGCCGGCGGAATGGGGATGATCAGCGGCCGCAAGGCGTTCCAGCGTCCGATGGCGGAGGGGGTCGAGCTCCTGCATGCGATCCAGGACGCCTACCTGTGCGACGAGGTGACGGTGGCCTGACCGGGGCGGGCCTGCGCGCGCCGGGCTACTGTGCGGACGGTGATGGGCGCGCTGGAGAACGTCGTTCCGCTCCACGGCGGCTGGAGGACCGCGGCCGTGATCGTCCTCCTGTTCGTGCTCGCGTGGATCGTGTCGCGGGGCTCACGGCGTGTGGCCGAAGTCGTCGCGCGCTGGTGGGAGCGGCGTCACGGCGAGACCGGCCCATCGCCTGACGACACGGCCGCCCTGCGCGGGATCAAGCGGCGCGACACCGCCGTGTCGCTCATCCGGACGACGGTCAGGTACCTCGCGTACCTCGTCGCGCTCGTGCTTTCGCTGGCGCAGCTCTCCGGATACAGCCGGGTGACGGCCCTTGCCGGCGCCTCGCTCATCGTCGTCCTGGTCGGGTTCGCCGGCCAGCGCTTCCTCACCGACATCCTTGCCGGGCTGCTGATGTTCTTCGAGGGCTGGTTTGCGGTCGGCGACACCGTCACCATCGAGCCATGGTCGCTCTCCGGCGTCGTCGAGGAGGTCTCACTTCGCTCGACGACGCTCCGGGCCGTGACCGGCGAGACGATCCGGGTGAACAACTCGGCCGTCTACGCCGCCCGGGTGCTGCCCAAGGGCGTGCGTGACGCCGAGGTCGAGCTGATGGTGACCGACGAGGCGAGATGCCGTCGCGTGGTCGAGGAGGTGGCCGCGATCGTGCCCGCCGGCCCGACGCGCTTCGTGCGGAGGCCGTGGGTGGCTGAGACCGAGACTCTCGATGAGGGTCTGGTGCGCGTCCTAATCCTGGCGAGCGTCGCCCACGGCCGGGAGTGGCTCGTCGAGAGCTTCCTGCCCGACCTGCTCAAGGAGCGTGCCCCGGACGGCCTCATCGCCCACGGCCCGATCGTCATGTTCGTGGACGAGCGGGCGACGCGCCGGTTCGCCCGGTCGCTGCCCGGCTCGCACCGCCGGCGCGGGCCCGCTGCGACGGCCGAGGCGCCCGTCGGAGGGCGGGCATGACGCGCGTGCACAGCTATCGCTTCGGCCACGTCACCGTCGACGGCCGGCAGGAGACCCGCGACGTCATCGTCCTGCCGCACCGGGTCGTGCGGGAGTGGTGGCGGCGCGAGGGTCACGGCCTGGTACTGGCCGACCTGGAGGGCGTCCTCGACGAGCTGCCCGCGCGGCTCATCCTGGGCACCGGCGCCTATGGGCAGCTGCATCCCGACCCGGAGACGATCCGGGAGCTCGAGCGCCGCGGCGTCGCCGTGGAGGCGATGCCGACCGCCGAGGCCGTCGACCGCTACGGCGCCCTCGATCCCGCCGCGACCGCGGCAGCGCTCCACCTGACGTGCTGAGACCGGCCTACGGGGGCCGCTGCTTCGCTGACATTCCGGGGACCGTAGTACGGATGCTGACCGGCGCACCCGAGCCGGGGCTCGCGGCCGACGTGATCGGCGATCTCGACCGCCGGTGGGACCGGGTGGCGCTGGTCGTCGTGGACGCGCTGGGCTGGTCGGCGGCCGAGCGGCACGCCGGCCACCGGTTCCTGCGCCGGGTCGCGGGCCAGGGCGTCGTCGCCCGGCTGACCGCGCAGTTTCCCTCGACGACGGCGGCGCACATGCCCACGCTCCACACCGGGCGGCCGCTGGCCGAGACGGGCATCTACGAGTGGTTCCAGTACGAGCCCGCGCTCGACGCGATCATCGCCCCGCTCCTCTTCTCGCTCGCGGGCGACGCGGACCGGGAGACGTTGGCGGCCCGCCTCGATCCCGAGGCGGTCTTCCCCTCGACGACGCTCTACGAGTGGCTGCGGGCGGCCGGCGTCGCTGCGTCCGCGATCCACCCCGCAGACATCTCCACGACCACGCCCTCGCGGATGCTCCTGCGCGGCGCAGAGGTTCGACCGTTCGCGTCGCCGGCCGCCGCCCTCGCCGAGCTCCGGGCGGCGCTCGCGCTCCCCGCCCCGGCGTACGCCGTCGCGTATCTCGATGCGGTTGATGCAGCCGGGCACCTGTGCGGGCCGTCGTCGTGCGAGTACGACGAGGCGGTCGTCGCCGTGCTGGACGGGCTCGAGAGCCTCGCGGAAGCCGGAGGTGACGCCCTTCTCGTCGTGACCGCAGATCACGGCCAGGTCGATGTCGATCCCGAGCGGACGGTCTTCGTGAACCAGGCCTGGCCGGAGATCTCGGAGCACCTCCGCCGCGGCCCGGACGGGCGACCGCTCGCACCCGCCGGATCGGCGCGCGACCTCTTCCTCCACGTCCTTTCCGGCCACGTCGACGAGGTCGTCGCCCGGCTCCAGTCGATGCTCGGCGACCGCGCGGCTGTGCGATCGGTCGAGGATCTCCTCGGCGAGGGGCTCTTCGGCGACGCGGGCGAGCGGTTGCTCGCGCGGCTTGGCGACGTCGTCGTCCTGCCGGCGCCCGGCGAGACCGTGTGGTGGTACGAGCGGGGCCGGTTCGACATGCACTTTCGCGGCCATCATGGAGGGCTCTCGCACGACGAGATGGAGATCCCCCTCTTGGCGCTCCCGCTGGATGGTTGATCGACAACTCCCGTGATGTCCAAGCTGGGAACCAAGCAGCGCAAGGACGCAAGGAGGCCCAATACTGGTTGAACGTCTTGGGCCGACTGAGGACAAGCTGCAAGGCGAACGCCTTGCAGCGGTCAGACGCAGACCTGCTATCCAAGCAGGTCAAGTCTGGCCAACCCACCACGCACGGACCTCCAGGCGCGCGGAAGTTGTCGATCACCCATCCTCACAGGAGGTAACGCCGCGGCCGCGGCGAAGTGATCCCCATGGACCTGCCCGTCGACCTCCACAAGGCGACCGACATGCCGATCCTGGCGCGGATCGTCGTCCCGCTCACCGCCGTGCAGAAGGAGTCCATCGGCGAGGTGCGGGGCATGACGCGCGAGCACTGTCAGGTGCCGCTCCCCGCCGCGGCCCGCGTCGTCCAGGCCGAGCGCACCGAGGGCGCCTGGGTCGTGTGGTACGTGGAGAAGGTGGAGGCGATCTAGATCGTCCCCGCCTCGTCGGCGAGCGCCGCGCCGCCGACGAGCCAGCGCCGGCCGCGGTAGCGCGCCGCGCCCACGGCGGTGCGAATGCAGATGAAGGACGAGAGGCCGATCCAGACGCCGGTGAGCCCCCACTTCTGCTGGGCGGTGAGAAGCGCGATCGGGACGTAGCCGCCGAGGGCCGCGAGCACCGTGACGTTGCGCATGAACCGCAGGTCGCCGGCGCCGAAGAGTACACCGTCGAGCGCGAAGAGCCACCCGTTCAGCGGCATCATCAGGACGAGCCACGGCCACAGCACGTGGACCTGGTCCACGACCGCCCCCTGCGAGGTGAAGAGCGCAGGGATGACGGCGTAGCCGATGCCGAGAACGGCGGCGAACGCGATGCCGAGGAGCGCCCCCGCCCAGAGCAGACGATGCGCGAGCGCCTGGGCGACGTCGACCGCACCGGCCCCCAGCAGGCGGCCGATCAGCGCCTGGGCCGCGATCGCGGTCGAGTCGAGGAAGAGCGCCGTGAAGAACCAGATCTGCGCGCCGATCTGGTGCGCCGCGAGGGGCGCGTCCCCGGCTCGCGCCGCCACCGAGGCCGCGACCGTGAACGCCACGAAGAAGGCGACGGTGCGCAGCCCCAGGTCGCGGGCCGACGCGAGCTGGCGCCGGATCCGCGGCCACGACGGCGCAAGCGGGGCGCCCCGGCGGACGAGCAGCGCGAGGAAGACCGCTCCGGACGCCGTCTGCGCGGCGACGTTGGCGATCGCGGAGCCGCGGATGCCGAGGTCGAGCCCGAACACGAGCAGCGCTGAGAGGCCAATGGACGCGACGTTGGCGGCGCCGATGACATAGAGCGGCGTGCGCGTGTCCTGGAAGCCCCGCATCCATCCCTGCGCGGCGGCGGTGACGAGCACGAACGGGGCGCCGAGCGCCGCGATCCGCATCCACTCGAGCCCCTGCGCCGCGGCCGGCGTCGAGCCTCCTGCCATGGCGTGCAGCGCGGGCGCCGCCCCGAGCTCGACGCCGGCGACGAGCACGGCACCGAGGCCGAGGGCGAGCCACGTCGCCTGGACGCCGGCGTCGAGCGCCGCCTCGAGATCGCCGGCACCGTACAGCCGGGCGGCCCGCGCCGTGGTGCCGTACTCGAGGAACGTGCAGAACCCGAGGATCTCGGACAGGAGCAGGCCCGAGAGGGCGAGCCCGGCGAGCGCCACCGTCCCGACATGGCCGATGATCGCGGTGTCGCCAAGCACGTAGAGCGGCTCGGCGACCAGCGCACCGAGCGCAGGCAGCGCCAGCGCCAGCACCTCGCGGTCGGACGGCATCCTGCTCTCCACCGCCGTAGTCTGCGCAAACGCCGCGACCGGCCGCGCCATCCCGGCTGCAAAGGCGGGTCAGGCACGCACGACCGAGCGGCATCCTGCTAGGGAAAGATGTCCGCGGCGGTCAGCGGCAGTACGTCGGACTCTCGACTGTCTCCCGCGCCCCGACCGCGAACTGAAGCGGTTCGCGGATCCCCGGAGGCGCTTCTGCCTTGGCGCTCGAGCTCGCGACGGATCCGGCCTGCGTCAACGCGGCGCGTCCACTTGGACTCGCCGGCGAGCACGGCCTCGGGTGGGCGGCCAGTGCGACGTGTCGGGACGATGTCGACGCGGGTCCCTCATTGATCCAGCTCAGGCCGGCAGGTGCTCGGGCAGGTCGAAACGCGGGAACACCGCGGGGGTGCGGAAGGCGGTGATCTCCTCGATTCGCTCGCCTCGCAGTGTGAGGACGAGGATGCTCTCGGCCTCGAAGGTGCCGGTCTGCTCGCGCGACATGTATGCGGCGAGGGCGGGCTGCGCGTTGGCGCTCGTGGCCAGGAGCCGGAAGCGCCGGTCCGGACTGAGCGGGAAGCGGCCGAGGAAGGTGGCGATTGCTGCGCGACCCTGGTACCAGCTCGGCTGCGGCGGCATCGTCATGCGGGCATCGTCGATGAGCAGGGCGACGAGCCCGTCGACGTCGTGCTGCTCCCAGGCATCGGCGAAGCGGCTTACAAGCGTGCGGAGCTCGCGGTCGCCGAGCGCCCGCACGGCCGTCTGCTGGCTTCGCGTGGGCACGCGCCCGTCGATCCTCTTGTGCGCGCGCTGGAGTGCGCTGTCGACCGAGATCGGGGTCGTGTCGAGCGCTTCGGCGGTCTCGCGGGCGGAGAAGCCGAGCACGTCGCGCAGGATCAGCACGGCGCGCTGCCGCGCCGGCAGGTGCTGGAGGGCGGCCGCGAACGCGAGCTCGATGCTCTCGCGCTGCTCGTACCTGGCGTCGGGCCCGAGCAGCTCGGCCTCGAGGCCGAGCTCCGCGCTCGGGTACGGCTCGAGCCAGACCGACTCGGTCAGCGCCGCGGCCTGCTCGCCGTGCGGATCCGCGGCCGGCGCGTAGTCGACCGGGAGGACGCGCCTGGGTCGCCGCTCGACGATGCGGAGGCTCGCGTTGGTGGCGATCGTGTACAACCAGGAGCGCAGCGAGCTTCGACCCTCGAAGCGGCCGAGCCCGCGCCAGGCGCGCAGCAGCGTCTCCTGCAGCGCGTCCTCCGCGTCGGGAAGGGTGCCGAGCATCCGGTAGCAGTGGGCACGAAGCTGCGCCCGGTACGGCTCGACCAGCCGGGCGAACGCGTCCTCGTCGCCCGCCCGAGCAGCCTCAAGCAGGGCACGTTCGTCGGTCATCGCCGCCGCTCCCAGAGCGCGACTTCGCCCGCCGTCGGGCTCGAGACGACGCTGCGCCAGCCCGACGGCCCCTCGCGCGGCTCGAGCAGCACGGCTGCGCCGAGCCGGCGAGCGCGCGCGGTCGCCTCATCGATCCGGTCGACCTCCACGTACGGCAGCCACACCGGCCGGCGCGTGTCGCACTCGACGATGCCGCCGCCCAGGCTGTCGCCCAGGTCGAGCGCGAGATAGGAGCACGAGCCCGCCCGGATCAGCTCCGGTCGCCAGTGCACCAGGCTGGTGTAGAAGGCGGTCGCGCGCACCTGGTCCGCGGTGTGAAGCTCCAGGTGCACGACCGCTCCGGCCGGTGTGTGGTTGCCGCTCACATCACCAGCGATCCCGGGCGGGCTCGAAATCCATCGCTCCACTCATCGGTCTTCATGCGTGCGCTCGTACTCGTCGTGGCGGCGGATCCACATCTGCCATCGGTCGCCTTCGTCGCGGCCCTTGGGCGCCCGGTCGAGGATCGGGTAGTAGCCCATCAGGAACTCGACACCGCGGCCTGTCGTCGAGTACGTGTGATAGACGGCGCCGTCCTCGAGCGCGAAGGCGCTGAAGCCGAACAGCTCGGTGAGGTAGCCGACGACATCGGTTCCGGACTCGGTCGCGTTCCGGCCGGCGATCGGCGGCATCTGGTCGAGTACAGGCTCGGCCCACTCGCGCGTCTTCTCCTCGCTGCTCGAGAAACCGAGATCGACGTTGAAGTCACCGTGCGCGGCGGAGACCCAGGGAATGCTCCAGCCCATGCGGCGCCTGTACGCCTGCAGCTTCTCGAGTGGCGCTTGCGAGACGAGGATGAAGGTGACGTCGCGAGCGTGAAGATGCGGCACCAGGCCGTCGATGCCGTCGACCATCGACGAGCAGGTCGGGCAGCCGGCCTCGTAGCTGGGGCCGAACATGAAGTGGTAGACGAGCAGCTGCGAGCGCCCGTCGAACAGCTCGGCGAGCGGCTTCTCGCCGTCATCGGTGTCGAAGCGGTACTCCTTGTCGACGGGCACCCAGGGGAGCTCGCGCCTCTCCCGCGCCAGCTCGTCGCCGAGCCGTGTGTGCTCCTTTTCGCGGAGGAGCAGCTTTTCGCGGGCAGCTTCCCACTGCTTGCGTGTCCCGACATTGTGCTCAGGCATGTGATTCTCTCCTTGGTCAGTTGGGATGCCTAGGGTTCTTGCTCTGGTCTCATCAGGCCGCGACGAACGCGGCGAACTGGTGCTCGAACGCCTTGACGGCGCTGGCCCGCCAGTTATCGGCCATCGTCGCGGACATCGGGTCGGGGAAGATGTCCTCCTCGCCTCGCTCGATCCCGTCGAAGATCGCCTTGGCGACTGCTTCGGGTGAGGCCTTCGGGACGTCGAACCCGCGGGTCATGTCGGTGTCGGTCGGCCCGGTCAGTACCGCGTGCACGCTGACACCGTTCCGCGCCAGGAGAGCGCGAAGCGACTGGGTCAGGCTGAACAGGGCGGCCTTCGAAATTGCATAGCCGGGGGTCACGGGGAAGGGGGCCACGGCCATGAGCGACGTGTTGTTGACGATCGCTCCCTGCGCTTCCGTCAGCAGAGGCAGGAAGGCCTGGGTGACGGCGTAGGGTCCGTGGAAGTTGACAGCGAGCTGGCGCTCGACTGTCGTCGGGTCGCTGAGGTCGTCATACAGCGCGATCCCGGCGTTGTTGATCAGCAGATCGAGCGACTCGACCCGTTCCGCCGCGTCCCGGATGTGGGCCGGGTCGGTTACGTCGAGGGTCAGCGGTCGCACCCGCTCGTCCGGATGGCTCATCGGCTCCCGCGTCCCCGCATAAACCAGGGCCGCGCCCCGACGCAGAGCCTCCTCGACCAGCGCCTTACCGATACCGCGATTGGCGCCCGTCACAAGAACGCTCTTCCCTTCGATTGTCGTTCCCTTGCCACTCACGTTTTCTCCTTTTGGGGTCATCGATGTCGGTGATGGAGATCCAGGGAGGCGCGCAGATCCATCGCGGCGCCGGCCAGCCGAGACAAGCGGCGGCGGTGGCGCCGCCGCCGCCCCGTCGACGTGTACGCCGGTCCTCCGCGCACCGAACCGGACCCGTCGCATGGTGACGCGACCGCGTCGGCGAGGAGTATCCGGCCGCTGACTACCCCAGCTCGAGCACTGCCCGGGTCGCCTCGCCGGAGCGCAGAGCCGCCACCGCGGCGTCCGCCTCGTCGAGCGGGAACCGGTGGGTGATCAGCCGGTCGAGCGGCAGGCGGTCGCGGAGATAGAGGTCGAGGATCGCCGGGAAGTCGCGGTCG
>DASQXS010000364.1:0-34286 GCA_035639615.1 Gaiellales bacterium
CGTCGCCCGCGGAGGTGAGGTCACGCAGCTTCGCGCCCGCGGCATGCCGCTCGGGCTCATGCCCGACATGGCGTACGAGGAGACCGAGGCGGTGCTCGGCCCAGGGACGCACCTGCTCCTCTACTCGGACGGCCTGACGGAAGCGCACGACCCGGCCCGGGAGATGTTCGGCTCGGGGCGGCTCTCCGGCGTGATGGCCGCGGCAGGATCGGCGCCGGGCGACGAGCTGATCACGTCGCTCTTCGCCGCCCTCACCGAATTCACCGGCCCGGCTGCGGAGCAGGAGGACGACATCACGCTCGTGGCGATCCGCCGCGGCGAGCCTGCGTCCGTCCTCGCCGAGTTCTCTCTCGCCAGCGAGCCGGGCAACGAGCGCGAGGCCATCCGCCGCCTGGCGCCGGTGCTGTCCGCGGCCGGCCTGGCGCCCGCACGGCGCGAACGGATGACCACTGCCGTGGCCGAGGCCGTGATGAACGCCATGGAGCACGGCAACGGCTTCCGCCCCGAGGTCCCGGTCGAGGTGCGGGTCACCTGCGATGCGCACGTCCTGCGCATCGAGGTGACGGATCAGGGCGGCGAGCGGACGATGCCGGACGCGCCCCTGCCCGACCTCGAGGCCAAGCTCGCGGGCGAGCAGTCGCCGCGGGGCTGGGGGCTCTTTCTCATCAGGAACATGGTCGACGAGCTTCGGGTGCGCGGTGACGAGCACCGCCACACCGCCGAGCTCGTCATGCGCCTGGAAGGAGGCGACGATGGCGACGGCGCTTGAGGTCGACGTGCGCGTCGACGGCGGCGAGGCGACCTTCGCGCTCGCCGGCGACATCGACGGCGGCGCCCGCGGCGGGCTGGACACCGCGTATGCGGAGGCGACGGCGCAGGGAGCCGGCTCCCTTCGGCTCGACTTCGGGCGCGTCTCCTACATCAACTCGACAGGTATCGCCCTGATCGTGGGACTGCTCGGCCGCGCGCGGGCCGACCGCATCCCGGTCTCGGCGCGCGGCCTGTCGGATCACTACCGGGAGATCTTCGAGATCACCCGGCTGTCTGACTTCATGACGATCGACAACGAGGGAGCGAGTGATGAGTGAAGCGACGGTTTCCATGACAGTGCGCACGCCGGGCTTCGGCACGAGCGTGATCGACATCGAAGGCGAGGTGACGGCTGCCACCGAAGCGGCGCTGATGGACGCCTACGGCCGCGCGAGCGGCGAGCACACGCGCAGGGTCGTGCTGAATTTCTCGAGCCTCGAGTACATGAACTCGAGCGGGATCGGCCTCCTGGTGACGCTGCTCGTCCGGGCCAACCGGCAGCGGCAGCGGCTGCTCGCCTACGGCCTCACCGAGCACTACCGCCAGATCTTCGAGCTGACCCGGCTCGACGAGGCGATCGGGATCTACGACACCGAGGCCGAGGCGATCGCCGCGGCCGCATGACACGACGAGGAGCCACGATGAGCACCGAGACATCCAAGAACGACGACGGCGCCTGGGCCAAGCCCGTCCAGCGCCTCGTGGTGGCCGGCGTCGAGCCCGGCTCGGCCGGCATCAACGTCGCCGGCCGCCGCCCCACCTCGCCGGTACAGGGCTTCGGCCGGATGTGGCAGAAGACGTACCGCATCCGGTTTCAGGGAGCCGAGGCCACCCCGGCAGAGGTCATCACCATCTGGAAGCGCGACTTCCCCACGTACTGGCCCAGGGGCAATCGCTTCTTCGCCCCCCTCGCCGGGATCCAGCCGGGCGAGGTGGCGGTCCTCGACCTCAAGATGCCCGGCGGGCTCAAGCTCTCGACCGGCGTCCTCGTCATGTATGCGGACGAGGAGTCGTTCACGCTCATGACGCCGCAGGGGCACATGTTCTCGGGCTGGATCACGTTCAGCGCCTTCCATGACGAGGGCGTCACCGTGGCCCAGACGCATGTGCTGATGCGGCCGTCGGACCCGCTGTACGAGCTCGGCATGCTGTTCGGCGGCCACCGCAAGGAGGACCGGCACTGGGAGCACACGCTCCGCGAGCTGGCCCGGAGCTTCGGCGTCGAGGGCGAGGTCTCGATCGAGACCGTCTGCGTCGACCGCCGCCGCCAGTGGGGGAGGGCCGGCAACGTGTGGCACAACGCCGGGATCCGGTCGGGCATGTACACGGCAATGGCGCCGATGAGGCTCGCCGCCAGGCCGTTCCGGCGTGCCTGAGGGGGGAGTGGACGCGATCGTCGTCGGTTCCGGCCCGAACGGGCTGGCGGCGGCGATCGCGCTCGCCCAGGCGGGACGGTCGGTGCGCGTGGTGGAGGGTGCCGCCACGATCGGCGGCGGCACCCGCACCGAGCCGCTCACCCTGCCCGGCTTCCTCCACGACGTCTGCTCGGCCATCCACCCGCTGGCGCTGGGGTCGCCGTTTCTCGCCTCGCTGCCGCTGGGAGAGCACGGGCTCCAGTTCGTCCACCCGGACGTGCCGTTGGCGCATCCGCTGAACGGCGGCCGGGCCGCGGTCCTGCGCCGGTCGGTGGAGGAGACGGCGGCGGGGCTGGGGGCCGACGGGGACGCGTACCGGCGCCTGATCGGCCCGCTTGTGCGCGACTGGGCGGTGCTTGCGCCGGTAGTGCTCGGCCCGCCGCTTCGGGTTCCAAGGCGCCCGGTTCCGGCCGCGCGGTTCGGCGCGCTGGCGGTGCGGTCGGCCGCCGGGCTCGCCGAGCGCCGGTTCGGCGGAGAGGCAGCGCAGGCGCTTCTGGCGGGGAACGCCGCGCACGCGATGCGGCCACTGACGAGCCGGGGCACCGCCGGCTTTGCGCTCGTATTGCAGACGCTCGCCCACGCGGTCGGCTGGCCGATCCCCGTCGGCGGGTCACGCGCGATCACCGACGCGATGGCGTCGCTCCTGCGGTCGCTCGGCGGCGAGATCGAGATGGGGCGGCGGGTGGAGTCGCTGGCGGAGCTTCCGCGCGCTCGGGCGGTTCTGCTCGACGTGACGCCGCGCGCGCTCGACGCGATCGCGGGCGGGGAGCTTCCCGGGCGCTACCGGCGCGCCCTGCGCTCGTTCCGGTATGGGCCGGGCGTCTTCAAGGTGGACTACGCCCTGAGCGCGCCGGTGCCGTGGGCGGCGCCGGAGTGCCGCGGCGCCGGCACCGTCCACGTCGGCGGCCCGCTCTCCGAGCTGGCGGCCTCCGAGGCGGCGGTCGCGGCCGGCCGGCATATTCAGCGGCCCTACGTCCTCGTCGCCCAACAGAGCCTCTTCGACCCGGCGCGCGCGCCCGAGGGGTCGCACACCCTGTGGGCCTACTGCCACGTGCCGAACGGCTCTGACGTCGACATGACCACGGCGATCGAGCGCCAGATCGAGCGGTTTGCACCAGGCTTCTCGGATGTCGTCCTCGCCCGGCACGTGATGGGCCCGGGCCAGGTCGAGGCGGCCAATCCGAACTACGTCGGCGGGGACATCAACGCCGGCGCCGCCGACCTGCGCCAACTGATGGCGCGGCCGGCGTTTCGGCTCGCGCCGCACGCGACGCCGAACCCGCGCATCTTCCTGTGCTCGTCCTCGACCCCGCCCGGCGGGGGCGTCCACGGCATGTGCGGCTGGTTCGCGGCGCGCGCCGCGCTTCGCGGCGTCCTTCGCTGAGCCTACTTGCGGCCGGGATCCTTGAGCGCCTCGGCGGCCCTCTTCGCCTTGCCGGTCGCGCTCCCCTTGCTCTGGACGATGTCCTTCAGCTCCTCGGCGTCCTGCTTGAGCGACTGGACGCCGCCACGCTTCTTGACGAGCTTCTTCGCCTGCTTGGTCAGGCTGGCCAGGTTCATGTCCGTCTCTCCTCGTTCCCGGGGTATGCGGGGACGAGTATTGCAGAGGCGAGGAGGCGGCCACGGCGTCTGTCTCGGGGTCAGGCATGCGCCCCCAGAGGAGACCTGAGCCCAAGATCACGACCGAGTCCGCGGCGCGCTCGGAGGCAACCCGCCACGCCAGCATCGCAAGCGACTACAGCTGTACCTCGATCATGAGCTTCGCTGATCGGCCTTGCCCGGCATTCAGCGCTTCCGCGAGCTCGTGGTAGCCCCACTGACGGCCGCGCGTGGGTCTTGGCACGGGGCTAATGCAGCCAGTTCGCGTCGAGCCGGGTCACCGAATGCCGCCATAGGCGCCGCCCGATGGCCGCCCGAACCCACTCCACAGTAGGGTATGGGTGTGGACGGAAGCGATCCATTGGGCGCCCGCGCCGCGCTCGACTCTGGCGAGGCATTCCACCGCATCGAGGCGGTCGCTGACCCTTCGCGGCTCCCGTACACGATCTGCGTCCTTCTCGAGAACCTGATCCGGCGGGCGGGCTCCGAGCACGTGAGCGAGGCCGACGTCCGCGCGCTCGCGGCCTGGCCGGAGCCGGCGCCCGACGCCCAGCTGGCGTTCATGCCGGCGCGGGTGATCATGCAGGACCTGACCGGCGTCCCCGCGGTCGTCGACCTCGCCGCGATGCGCTCGGCGGTCGCCCGCCGCGGCGGCGATCCCGGCCGGGTCGACCCGCTCGTGCCGGTCGACCTCGTCATCGACCACTCGGTGCAGGTCGACGCGTTCGGCTCGGGGATGGCCTACGAGCGCAACATCGAGCGCGAGTACGAGCGTAACGGCGAGCGCTACGCCCTCCTGCGCTGGGCGCAGGGCGCGTTCCGAAACTTCCGCGTCGTCCCGCCCGGCATGGGCATCGTCCACCAGGTGAACCTGGAATACCTCGGCCGCGTCGTCGAGGTGCGCGACGGCGTCGCGATTCCCGACACACTCGTCGGCACCGACTCGCACACCACGATGATCAACGCCCTCGGCGTGCTCGGATGGGGCGTGGGCGGGATCGAGGCCGAGGCGGTCATGCTCGGCCAGCCGATGTACCTGACCCAGCCGGTCGTCGTCGGCGTTCGCCTCGAGGGCGCCCTGCGCACCGGCGTCACGGCCACCGATCTCGTGCTCACGATGACCGAGCGGCTGCGAAAGCACGGCGTCGTGGGGAAGTTCATCGAGCTCTACGGCCCCGGCCTGGGCGCGCTCACGATCGCCGACCGCGCCACGATCTCGAACATGTCGCCCGAGTTCGGGGCCACGGCGTCGACCTTCCCGGTGGACGGGCAGACGCTGCGCTACCTCGCGGACACCGGCCGCTCGCCGGAGCGCGTCGCCCTGGTCGAGCGCTACACGAAGGAGCAGGGCCTCTTCCGCTCCGGCGACGAGCCAGAGCCGGTCTACTCGGAGAAGCTGGACTTCGACCTCTCCGAGGTCGAGCCGAGCCTGGCCGGGCCGCGGCGGCCGCAGGACCGCGTGTCGCTGCCGCGCGTCGGCGAGAGCTTCTCGGACGCCTTCGGGGCGCCGCAGCGTAACGGCGGCCATCTGGGCCACGGCTCCGTTGTCATCTCGGCCATCACCTCGTGCACCAACACCAGCAATCCGGCCTTGATGGTGGCCGCCGGCCTGGTCGCGCGCAAGGCGGTCGAGCGCGGGCTCGAGACGAAGCCGTGGGTGAAGACGAGCCTCGCGCCGGGCTCGCGCGTCGTCATCGGCTACCTGCGCCGGGCCGGGCTGATGGAGCCGCTGCAGTCGCTTCGGTTCGACCTGGTCGGGTTCGGCTGCACGACCTGCATCGGCAACTCCGGGCCGCTGCCCGACGACGTGGCCGAGGCCATCGAGCGCGACGACCTCAAGGTGGCGGCCGTCCTCTCCGGCAACCGCAACTTCGAGGCCCGCATCCACCCGGCCGTCCGTGCCAACTACCTGGCGTCGCCGCCGCTCGTCGTCGCCTACGCGCTTGCGGGCAGCGTCAACACCGACCTCACGACCGAGCCGCTGGGCCAGGGGAGCGACGGCCCGGTGTACCTGCGCGACGTCTGGCCCACCGCCGACGAGGTCGAGGAGGCGCTGGCGGCGTCGTTCTCGCCCGACCTCTTCACCGACGAGTACGGCCGCATCTTCGACGGCGACGAGCGCTGGCGCGAGCTGCCGGTGCCGGCGGGGGAGCTCTTCGCCTGGGCTCCCGACTCGACCTACGTCCGCGAGGCATCCTTCTTCGAGCGCGAGCCGGACCTGTCCGACATCGAGAACGCGCGCGTCCTGGTGTGGGTGGGCGACTCGGTGACGACCGACCACATCTCGCCCGCCGGCGCCTTCGCCCCCTCGACGCCGGCCGGGGAGTGGCTCCTCGAGCACGGCGTCGAGACGCGCGACTTCAACTCCTACGGCGCCCGCCGCGGCAACCACGAGGTGATGGTGCGCGGCACGTTTGCCAACATCCGCCTCCGGAACCGGCTCGTCGACCCCAAGGAGGGCGGCTTCACCCGGCATCTGCCGTCCGGCGAGGAAATGACGATCTACGCCGCCGCCCAGCGCTACGCCGCCGAGGGCGTCCCGCTCGTCGTCCTGGCCGGCCGCGAGTACGGGTCGGGCAGCTCGCGCGACTGGGCGGCGAAGGGGACGGCGCTCCTGGGCGTGCGGGCGGTGATCGCGCAGAGCTATGAGCGCATCCACCGCTCGAACCTCGTCGCCCTGGGTGTGCTGCCGCTCCAGTTCGCCGCCGGCGAGTCGGCGGAGAGCCTCGGCCTCACCGGCACGGAGGCCTTCACGATCCGCGGCCTCGATCGCCTCGACGTCGGGTCGCAGGTCGAGGTGGAGGTGGACGGCGGCCGCCGCTTCACCTGCCTCGCCCGGCTGGACGCGCCGGCCGACGTCAAGGTCTACCGGGCGGGCGGCCTCCTGCAGATGGTGATGCGCCAGCTCGCCGATCAGGCGTGAGCCTCGTCGCCGACCTGGAGGCGGCGCTGGGCCGCAAGGCGGTCATCTCCGAGCCGGCGGCGCTTCATACGTACGAGTGCGACGGCCTCACCGGCCACCGGGCGGTGCCGCAGGCGGTCGTCCTGCCTCGGTCCACGGCCGAGGTGCAGGCCGCGGTGCGGGTGTGCGCCGCCCACGGGGCTCCCTTCGTCGCGCGCGGCGCCGGGACCGGGCTTTCCGGCGGCGCGGTGCCCGTGGCCGAGGGGATCGTGATCGGGCTCGCGCGGATGAACCGGATCCTCGACGTCGACATCGGAAACCGGCGGGTGCGGGTGCAGCCCGGTGTCGCCAACCTCGACATCACCCGTGCGGTCGCGCCCCACGGGCTCTTCTACGCCCCCGACCCGTCCAGCCAGCAGGTGTGCACGATCGGCGGGAACGTCGCCGAGAACTCGGGCGGCGCCCACTGCCTCAAGTACGGCTTCACGTCAACGCACGTGCTGGAGGTCGAGCTCGTGCTCGCGGACGGCGAGGTCGTCCGGCTCGACCGCACCGGCGCGCTCGACCTCGCCGGGGCGGTCGTCGGATCGGAGGGGACGCTCGGCATCGTCACCGAGATCGTGGTTCGCGTCGTTCCCCGCCCGCAGCGGGTCGAGACGCTCCTTGCGGCGTTCGCGTCGACCGATGCGGCCGGCGAGGTCGTCTCGGCGGTGATCGCCGCCGGGATCGTTCCGGCTGCCGTCGAGATGATGGATGCGCTCACCATCCAGGCCGCCGAAGCGGCCGTCGCGGCCGGGCTGCCGCGCGAGGCGGGCGCGGCGCTCCTCATCGAGCTGGACGGCCCGGAGGCCGAGGTAGCGGCCTGCCGCGGCACCGTGGAGGAGCTGTGCGCGGCGGGCGGCGCGACCGAGGTGCGGGTCGCCGTCGACGAGGCCGAGCGGGCGGCGCTCTGGCGCGGGCGCAAGGCCGCCTTCGCAGCGATGGGGCGCGTCAGCCCCGACTACTACGTCCAGGACGGCGTCGTCCCGCGGACGCGCCTTCCGCAGACGCTGCGCCGGATCGCCGAGCTCTCCGAGCAGCACGGCCTGCGTGTGGGCAACGTGTTTCACGCCGGCGACGGCAACCTGCATCCCCTCGTCCTCTTCGACGCGTCCGTCGACGGCGAGGCGGAGCGGGCCGAGGTGCTCGCGGCCCAGATCCTGGAGGCGTGCGTCGACGCCGGCGGGTCGCTGACGGGGGAGCACGGGATCGGGGTCGACAAGGTCTGCACGATGCCGTGGATGTTCTCGGAGGAGGACCTGGCGGCGATGGAGCGGCTGCGCCGCGCGTTCGACCCGGCCGGGCTCTGCAACCCGGGGAAGCTCCTGCCGACGCCGCGGCTGTGCGGTGAGGTGCCGGGGCCCTACCGGCGCCATCCGCTCGAGCGGGAGGGGGTGGCGGAGCGGTTCTGATCGCGCACGAGCCGGGCGACCTGACCTGCATCGTCGAGGCTGGAGTGACGCTGGGCGCGCTGAACAGCCGCCTCGCCGAGGGCGGGCAGATGCTGGCGCTCGACCCGCCCGGCGCCGACGGGATGACTGTGGGCGACGCGTTCGCCACGGCCGCGTTCGGGCCGCGCGCGCACGGCTACGGCCTCCCCCGCGACCTTCTGCTCGGCGTTGCCCTTCGCCTGGCCGACGGCACGGTCGTCCACGGCGGCGGGCGGGTGGTGAAGAACGTGGCTGGGTACGACCTGCCGCGGCTCGTGACGGGGGCGCGGGGACGGCTGGGGGAGATCGTGCGGGTCTGCGTGCGCCTGCACCCGCTGCCTGCCGCAACGCGGACGGTGGTCGCCGAGCTCGCCGATCCGCTCGTCCTCGAGCCGCTGCGGCCCGCGTGCGTGGAGGTGGACTGGCCGCCGGGGCGGATGCTCGTCCGGTTCGAGAGCCCCGCCGCGGCGGAGCTGGCCGAGGAGGCGCGGCGGCTGGTCGGCGGCGAGGTCGTCGAGCACGACGAGGAGCTCTGGGCGGAGCACCGCGAGGCCGGCGCCGGCCTGGTGCTGCACCGCTGCCTCCCCGCCGACGCCCGGGCCGCGATCGAGCGCCTGCAGGCCGAGGGCGCGACCCGTATCCTCGGCCGCCTCGCCCTGGGCGCCGTCTTCTCGGACGTGCAAGAACGGGGTCAGGCACCAACATTGCAGCCACTCGAGCAGCGGGTCGTAGAGGCGTTCGGTGGCTGACGCCGCTACCCGCGAGCTGGTCGACACGTGCGTCCACTGCGGCTTTTGCCTTCCGGCGTGCCCGACCTACACGCTCTGGGGCGAGGAGGCCGACTCGCCGCGCGGGCGCATCCACCTGATGGACCTCCTCGACCGGGGCAAGCTGGCATGGGACGAGCAGACGACGGCCCATTTCGACCGCTGCCTCGGCTGCCTCGCGTGTGTGCCCGCCTGCCCGAGCGGCGTCCGCTACGACCTCCTGATCGAGCGCACCCGCGTGGAGCGGCGCGCGAGGGCGCCGCGTAGCCTCGGGCAGCGCTTCGTCGACGCCGCGATCTTCGCCGCGGTGCCGCGACCGGGCCTGCTGCGAGCGCTGGCGTGGCCGCTCGCGCTCGGCATCCGCCCGTTCGCGCTCGCGCCACGGGTGCGGCCAGGCGACCTGCGGGTGCGGCCGCCGCGGTCGACGCCCGCCCGAGGCGAGCGGCGGATCGAGGTCGCCCTGCTCGAGGGCTGCGTCCAGCGCGTCTTCTTCGGCCGCGTGAACGCAGCTGCTTCGGTGGCGCTTGCCGCCGACGGCTGCGACGTAGCGGTGCCCCGCGGCCAGGGATGCTGCGGCGCGCTCGCCCTCCATGTCGGCCGCGAGCGCGAGGCCCGCCGCCGGGCCGAGGCGACGATCGCCGCGCTCTCCGGCCACGATCGGGTCGTCGTCACCGCCGCCGGATGCGGGTCGGCGATGAAGGAGTACGGCGAGCTCCTAGGCACCGAGGAGGCCCGCCGGTTCTCGGCGTCGGTGCGCGACGTCACCGAGCTCCTGGCGGAGGTCAGGCCCGCGGCGGAGCGGCGTCCGCGCCCGCCGGTGCGTGCTGTCTACCAGGACGCCTGCCATCTCCTCCACGCGCAGGGCGTCGCGGCCGAGCCGCGGGCGCTCCTGGCCGGCATCCCCGGCGTCGAGGTGGTGGAGATCGAGGACGCGGGCATGTGCTGCGGCTCCGCCGGCGTCTACAACCTTATGCAGCGCGGTCCGGCACGGGAGCTGGGCGAGCGCAAGGCGCGGGCGATCCTGGCCGCGGAGCCCGACGTCGTGGCGACGGCCAACCCCGGCTGCGCCGTCCAACTCGCGGCGGCGCTCCGCCGCCTCGGCCGTGGCGACCTCCCCATCGTCCACCCGGTCGAGCTCGTCGCCGAGGCCGTCTCCCCCACCCGGGCGGGTGCATAAACGGAGTCAGACTCCTCTGATGCACAGTCGGGCGGGAGGCCAGGGCTGGCTCGTGCATAAAACCAGCCAGGCTGATTTCACGCACGAGAAGGGTTCGGGGCGCCCCGTCGTCTAGGCGTGCATCAAATCAGCCGGGCTGTTTTGTACGCCCGGGTGCCCAGGGCGGTCCATGCATCAGAGGAGTCTGACTCCGTTTATGCGCGGGGCTACTCGGCGTAGCCCAGCCCGAACGCGGTCACGAAGAGCGCGGCGCCGACCGCGATCCCGACCCACTCGCCGGGGATGCCGGACAGGCCGTCGACCGCGAGGACGACCGCCATCGCCAGAGCGATGCCCGAGGCGATGATCCACATAGCCGCTCTGCCCGCGCTCATGCGCGGTGACGATAGCAGCCCGAACCGCTTTCGGACGCGCGCCGAATAGCCCGCATCGACGAGGCCTCTCCTTCCCTTCGACAGAAAGGACACCGCTCACCGATGCTGAAGCGAGCAGTCACACTCGGGCTCACCGGAGCGCTGGCAGCGGCGGCCATTACCGCCTCGCCCGCGGCCGCGTCGAGCCACCGCGAGGCGCCGCTGATCTCGAATGATCCGGTCGCCGACCTGGCGGACAACTTCATGTGGGTCGACCAGAAGGATCCCAGCAAGATCAACCTGGTCATGACGGCCAACCCGCTCGAGAACCCGGCCGATGCCCCCAACTACTACGGCTTCGGTCAGAACGTCCGCTACCAGTTCAACATCGACAACAACGGCGACGCCCGCACGGACATCGCCTACCGGGTCACGTTCAAGACCCACGTCCGCAACAAGGGGACGTTCCTCTACAACATCCCCGGCAACCCGGTCACCTCCCTCCTCGACTCCGGTCTGAACGTTGTCCAGACGTACAACGTCGACCGGATCAACTACGGCCGTCGCGGCCGCGTGAAGAGCACCGTACGCCTGGCGACGAACCAGCCCACGGTGCCGAACAACGTCGGCCCCGTTTCGATGCCCGACTATCCGCAGCTCGTCAAGTTCGGGACGAAGTCTCTCCGCTTCCACGCCGGCAAGGTGTGGGCCGGCCAGACCGATGACCCGTTCTTCATCGGCCTGGGCGACATCGGCGACAGCCTCCACGTGAAGCCGAAGGGCGTCGCCAAGGACAGCCTCGGCGGCATGAACGTGCAGACGATCGCCCTGCAGGTGCCGAAGTCGCGCATCGTCAAGAAGGGCCATCCCACGATCGGCATGTACGCCGAGACCGAGCGGCAGGCGTTCACCAGCGAGCTCGGCGGCACGGGCCGCGGCAACTGGGTGCAGATCGAGCGCCTGGGCAACCCGCTCGTGAACGAGGTGCTGATCCCGCTGGGGCTGAAGGACCACTGGAACCACGTCGATCCGTCCAGCGACCGGCAGTTCGACCAGTTCTTCCTCCGCCCGCAGCTGGCCGCGGCGCTGGGTGACACGCACACCCCGCGCAACGACATCCTGGCCATCCTCGAGACCGGCCTGCCCGGCCTCAACTTCACCGGCAAGGTCCACGCCGACATGCTGCGGCTGAACACGAGCATCGAGCCGACCGCGATGGGGCACGAGAGCCCGCTCGGCGTGCTCGGCGGCGACCTGGCCGGCTTCCCGAACGGCCGCCGGCCGCTGGACGACGTCACCGACATCGAGCTTCGGGCCCTGGCGGGCGCAACTGACACCCCCGCCATCGCCAACTCGACGTCCGACGGCGTGCAGCGAAACGACGAGTCGTTCGAGACGACCTTCCCGTACCTGGCGATCGCCCAGTCGGGAGTCGCCGGCATCCACCAGATGCCGACGCCGTAACCGCAACCACCTGGGGCCCGGCCGCCGCGCCGGGCCCCAGGTCAACCGGCACCCACACGCATGCTCATTCACGCTCGCAAGATCTCCCCCCTCATCCTCGCGCTTCCCGCCGTCGCCGCCGCGGCGGCGCTCGCGCCGGCCGGGCGCGGCGGCGACGCTGCCCCTTCGCCCCGCGCCCGCCCGCAGGCGGTCGCCATCCCGTACGCCTCGAGCGCCCCGCGCTCGCTGACGACCCCGCAGCTCGTCGCCCGCTATACCGGCGAGGTGCGGGCGCATCCCCGCTCGGCCGAGGCGTACGACAACCTCGCCCTCGCCGAGCTGCAGATGGCGCGCGAGGACGGCGATCCGACCTGGTACACCCGCGCCGACGCGCTCCTCGGCCGCGCCCGTGCGCTCCGGCCCGACGACTTCACGGCGATCGCCGGCGAGGGATCGCTCGCGCTCTCGCGGCACGACTTCGCGGGCGCGCTCGCGCTCGGCAGGCGTGCCCTTCGCCTCGACGCCGAGAACCCGTACGCGCTCGGCGTGATCGTCGACGCCAACGTCGAGCTCGGCCGCTACGGCGACGCCCGCCGCGCGCTCGAGCGTCTCCTCGAGGCGCGCCCCGACCTCTCCTCCTACTCGCGTGAGTCGTACTACCTCGAGCTTCACGGCCGCACCGGCGCCGCCCTGCGGGCGCTGCGCGCCGCCGCCGAGTCGGGCGCGCCCACCGGCGAGAACACGGCATGGGCATACCTGTACCTGGGCAACCTCGAGTTCAACCACGGCCGGTACGTGCAGGCCGCCCGGAACTACCGGATCGCCCTCCGCACATATCCGGGGTTCGTCCATGCCGAGGCGGCCGAGGCGCGGCTCGCCGCGGCGCGCGGCCGCTACGCCCGCGCGATCGCGGGCTACCGGGCAGTGGTCGGCCGCTACCCGCTTCCCGCATACGTGATCGCCCTCGGCGATGTCTACCGCGCCGCCGGCCGGCCCGCCGCCGCCCGCCGCCAGTACGGGCTCGTCCGGGCCGAGGAGCGCCTCTATGCCGCAAACGGCGTGAACGTGGACGTCGAGCTCGCCCTCTTCGACGACGACCACGGCGGCGACATCGCGGCGGCGCTCCGGCGGATGCGCGCGCTCGTCCGCATCCAGCCGAGCGTGACGGCCGAGGACGCCCTGGCGTGGACGCTCTACCGCACCGGCCGCCTGCGGGCGGCGCTCGCGGCCTCGAACCGTGCGCTTCGGCTCGGGACGATGGATTCGAGCTTCCTCTACCACCGGGGCGCGATCGAAGCCGCGCTCGGCCTGCGCGCGGACGCCGCCCGCGACCTGCGCGCGGCGCTCGCGCTCAACCCGCACTTCTCCCCGCTCTACGCGCCTGCGGCGCGGCGGCTGCTCGAGGCGGTGGCGAGATGATCCGCCGGCTCGCCGCGGCGCTCGTCGCCGTTGTCGGCTTCTGGGCGGCGCCGGCCGTGGCGCAGGCCCATCCCCTCGGGAACTTCACGGTGAACCGCTACAGCCTGGTCGAGCTCGATCGCGGATCGGTGCGGGTGACGTTTGTGCTCGACATCGCCGAGATCCCGACGTTCCAGGATCTGAAGGGGACGGAGACGCCGGCGGCGGCTCGCGCCTGGGCGGCCGCGGAGGTGCCCGCCCTGGCGCAGCGGCTGCACCTGATGGTCGACGGCGGCCGCGTCCCGCTCTTCCCGGATGCCTCCAGGCTCTCCGCGACGCTGCGCATGGGGCAGGGCGGCCTCCACATCATGCGAGTCGTCCTTCCCCTGAGCGCCCGCATCGCCGGCGGCGGTCCCTTCACAGCCACGTTCGCCGATGACACCTACGGCGACCACGTGGGCTGGAAGGAGGTCGTCATGCGGGCGGCGCCCGGAACCGTCCTCACCCGGTCGACCGCGTCGACGCGCGACGTCTCCGACATGCTGCGCCACTACCCCCAGAGCATGCTCTCGAGCCCGCTCGACGTCCGCCGGGCGGACTTCGACTACCGGTACGGCGCCGGGATGAGCGTCTCGGTGGCCGCGCCGTCGGGCGGCGGCGGGGCGAGCGTGGCGGTGTGGGGGAGCGGGTTCACCGACCTCATCACCCACCGCCACCTGGGCGTCGGCTTCGTGCTCGTCGCGCTTCTGATCGCCATGTTCTGGGGGGCCGTGCATGCGCTCTCGCCCGGCCACGGCAAGTCGATCGTCGCGGCGTATCTCGTCGGGTCGCGGGGGACTGCGCGCCACGCCGCCTTCCTCGGGCTCACGGTGACCGTGACCCACACCGCGTCGATCTTCGCGCTCGGCCTGATCACGCTCTACCTCTCGGGCTACATCCTGCCCGAGACGCTCTACCCGTGGCTCTCGGTGATCTCCGGGCTCGTGGTCGTCGCCATGGGGGCGTCGATCCTGGTGCGGCGCGCGCGCCGGCTCCGCGCCGCAACTCATCAGCATCACCACGACCACGACCACGAACACCATCACGCCCACGGCCCGGGCGGCCACACCCACCTGCCGCCCGGCGCCGACGGGTCGGCCATCTCCGTCCGGAGCATGCTCGCGCTCGGGATCTCGGGCGGCATCCTCCCCTGCCCGTCGGCCCTCGTCGTCATGCTCGGCGCGATCGCCGTCCACCGGGTCGCCTTCGGACTGGTGCTCGTGGTCGCGTTCAGCTTCGGCCTGGCGGCGACCCTGACCGGCGTCGGCCTCCTGGTCGTGTACGCGCGTCGGCTCGTCGACCGAGTCCCTTCCAGCGGCCGCCTGGTTCAGGCGGCGCCGACGTTCAGCGCCGCCGTCATCACCCTGCTCGGCGTCGGCCTCACGGTGCAGGCGCTGGGGACGTTTCCGGGCGGCTTCCCGGTGGCGGGCTGGTACGCGGTGTCGGCGGCCGCGGCGGCGGTCGTCGCGGCGGTGGCGGCGGGCCTGCGGCGCCGGCCCGCGCACCAGCACGGGCATGCGCACTGACGAGTCGGTTCAATGCGGCGGCCGGCGCCGGGAAAGCCCCGGCGCCGGCCGCTGCGCTCGCGTCGCTTAGAGAGACGCGATGACGTTGTTGAGCGTGTTCTGGATCGCCGTCGAAAGCAGACCCAGGGTGACGACCACCGCGATGGTGATGACGCCCAGCACCACAGCGTACTCCGCCATGGTCTGACCGCTCTCGTCACGAAGCCGGTTGAAGAACTCGATCACCGAATCGCCTCCTTGATGACACACCTGCCGGAATCCACCGGCAGATGACAGTGGTGCCTGTATCGGCGCCAGGAGGCGCAGGCTTTAGGGGGAATTGGTTTCCCGTATCAGCCGCGCGGTGTGTCCCGGCCCGCCAGGAGCCCGATCAGCGTCCGCACGTCCCGGTCCTGGAACGGCCTTCGCCGCAGCGGCATCTCGGCGTGCACGCGGTACTGGTTTCGGCGGCCGATCCGGCGCCGCTCGATGTAGCGGTCGGCGACGAGATCGCCGACGATCATCTGCGCAGCGCGCCGGGAGATGCCGACCTCCGACGCGATGTCCTCGATCCGGCTGTCCGGGTTCCCGGCGATGCAGACGAGGACGGCGGCATGGTTCGTCAGGAACGTCCAGTTCCGTCGTGTTCCCGCCATCCGCCGCAGCATTTCAGATCCGGCTAGGCGAGGTCGGCATAGCGGAGCCCGCCGAACTCGCGCGCGAGGTCGTCGTCGCAGCCGTCGGCCACCGAGGCGACGGCATCGATCGCGGTCTCGAGCTCGACCCGGTCGAGGTCGTCGCCGAGGATCGCGTGCTGGAACCACACCTCCGCGCGGGCGCCGACGTGCGCGAACCCGCCGAAGTCGGTGCCCGCCGAGAGCTCAAGCAGCCGCGTCGCCAGCGCGTCCGTGAGCTCAACCCGTGACAGGACCGGGGACGACACCCTGACGGCCGTAGAGTCGTCGAGCACGGGCAGGACGTCCACGAAGACGCGTGCGCTCCCGAAGGCTCCGTGGAAGCCCCAGTCGGGGTGGTGGTCGAAGCCGCCGTACCGCTTGTCCAGGTGCTGGCGCACCCGCCGGGTCGTGATCTCGACATGGTCTGCGGAGTCGCGTAGCCGGGCTGCCGGCGTCTGCGGCGGCGGCGGGACCGGGACGGCATCGACGAGGAGCGCCCGCAGGCGCGGCGCGAACGAGTCGGCCGCCCAGCCGACGGCCCACACCGAGGCTTGCACCTCGACCGCGTCCATCGTCGTTCCCGCCAGGATCGTGTGCTCGACGCGGATGCGGCCGTTGGCGACCGCGAACCGCCCCAGGACGAGCTCGGCGGTCTCGCCGGCCACCACCCGCGCGACCCTTGCGCCGGACACGTCGCACTCGACCGAGTCCGACCACGCCCGCACGAGCGTCCCGCCCTCGCGAGGGAGGACGTCGACGGCGACCACGGCGTCGCCGACGCCGACGCTCCCGCGCCAGGCGTGCGGGCCCGGCTCGGTCTCGGTGAACGAGCGGGCCAGCGCGCGGCGCACGGCGAGCGAGCTGACCTCGATCTGACGGTCGGCCATCCGCCGAACTCTAGACACGGCGCCTGTGTGTAGCCTTGGCCCGCGATGCGCGGCCTGGCCGGAAAGCGGGTGGTGGTGACGGGGGGCGGCCGCGGCATCGGCGCGGCCACGGCCGAGCGGTTTCGGGTCGAAGGGGCGGCCGTGACCGTGCTCGACCTCGACCCGCCGGACGGCGGGATGCAGGTGGACGTGTCCGACGCGACGGCCGTCGAGGACGCGTTCGCCGCGCTCGACCGGGTGGACGTGGTCGTTTCGAACGCCGGGGTGAGCGAGCGCGGACCGGCCCTCGAGATCGACGCCCGCCGCTGGCGGCGCGTGCTCGACACGAATCTGCTCGGAGTGATGCACGTAGCCCAGTCCGCCGGCCGGCGCATGCTTGCCGCGGGCGGCGGCGTCATCCTGCACACCGCCTCGACCAACGGGGTCGTCGGCCATCCGTACTACGCCGACTACAACGCCTCCAAGGCGGGGGTGATCGAGCTCACCCGGACGCTGGCGCTCGAGTGGGCCCCGACGGTGCGGGTGAACGCGGTCCTTCCGGGCTACGTCCTGACGCCGATGCAGGAGGCCGAGTACACGCCTGAGATGCTGGCGGCGGTCGACGCGAAGATCCCCCTCGGCCGGCATGCCCGGCCGGAGGAGATCGCGGCCGTGTTCGCGTTCCTCGCCTCCGACGACGCGACCTACATCACCGGCGCGGCCATCACCGTCGACGGCGGCGAGACCGCCGGCGGGCTCGCCAGCCGGTAGGGCGGCGTCGCGGCCGTAGCGGGCCGGTACCGGGGGTAATGCCGGTGGCCCGGTCGGGGGACTCGTGAATGCTCGGGTGGGGGGCGGGCGCGGCCAGGGCGGCGCCGATGCACTACCGGGCGGCGGGGTCCGCCTGCGCACTCGATCGGGTGTGTCTCGGCTCAACGCAAGAGGTGCATGTCGTGCCATCGATCCGCCCGCGTCACTGGTTCTCGCACACCGCGGCCCGCTCGTTGGCGGCCGGCGCCGCGATCGCAGCGCTCGCGGCCGCACCGGCCAGCGGCGCTCAACCGGCAACACAGCTCCTGAGCGTCACGACGACGGGCGTCAGCGCCGACGACGCTGGGACCTTCGGGCGCCCGCAGTGGAGCGCGGGCGGCCTCGTCGTCTTCTCGTCGGCCAGCCCGAAGCTTGTCCCCGGCGACACCAACGGCCGCCGCGACGTCTTCGTGCGCGACCTCTCCGCCGGCACGACGACTCTCGTCAGCGTCGGTATGAACGGCCAGCCGGCCAACAACGACTCCGACGGCGCCTCCATCTCGGCCGACGGCCGGTTCGTCGCCTTCGGGTCGCTGGCGTCGAACCTCGTGCCCGGGGACACCAACTCGTTCTCGGACGTCTTCGTGCGCGACCTCCAGTCGGGGACGACCACGCGGATCTCGATCCCCGTCGGCGGCGGCCAGGCGAACGGGCACTCGGCGTTCGGCTCGGCGGCGATGATCAGCGCGAACGGGCGCTACGTCGCCTTCTCGTCGACCGCCCAGAACCTCGTTCCGGGCAAGCCGACCTTCACCCGCGACGTCTACGTCTACGACCGCCAGACGGGGGCGGTGGAGCGGGCGAGCGTGCCCCAGGCCGGCGGTTGGGCCAACGGCCCCTCCGACGCGCCGTCGGTCTCGAACGACGGCGTGGTCGTGTTCCAGTCCGCCGCCTCGAACCTCGTGGTCGGAGACGGGAACGGCGCGCAGGACGTATTCCTGCGGGACACGGGCGCGGGCACCACCGCGCTCGTCAGCCACACCGCGGCGGGCGCGCCGGGCGACGGGGCGAGCTCGGTCGGCGTCCCCGGCGTCACCCCGGACGGCCGCGTCGTCGCCTTCTCGTCGAGCGCGTCGAACCTCGTCCCAGGCGACACCAACCTGGCCCCCGACGCCTTCCTCTACGACCGCTCGACGGACGCCTTCACGCTCGTCAGCACGGGGCTTGGGGGCGCGCCTGCCCGGGGGACGAGCTCGGACCCCACCGTGTCGGCCGACGGCCGCCGGGTCGCCTTCGCCTCCTTCGCACCGAACCTCGTCGCCGACGACAACGACGGGGCGACCGACGTCTTCGTACGCGACCTGGCGAGCGGCATCACGCTCCGAGCGAGCGTGGCGATGGACGGCGGCGATCCCAACGGGGCGTCGCAGCTTCCGGCCATCAGCCCGGATGGGTCGGACGTCGCCTTCGCCTCGAAGGCATCCGATCTCGTCGCCGGGGACGGCGGCGGGTGGGACGCATTCGCGAGCACGCCGGCGTTCGACGCGGATGCGCCGGTCGTCTCGTGTGGGGCGCCCGACGGCGCCTGGCATGCCGCCGACGCGGCCGTCGCCTGTACGGCGTCCGACGCCGGGGTCGGCCTTGCCGAGCCGGCCGACGCCGCCTTCACGCTCACCACGTCGGTCGCCCCGGGGACCGAGAGCGCCGATGCCGTTACGGACAGCCGCACGGTGTGCGACGCCGCCGGCAACTGCGCGACCGCCGGGCCGATCGCGGGGAACCGCGTCGACAAGCGGGCGCCGGATGTCGCCTGCGGGGCTGCGGACGGCGCCTGGCACGCCGCGAACGTGACGATCGCCTGCACCGCCGCCGATGCCGGCTCCGGGCTGGCCTCGGCCGCCGACGCGGCGTTCGGGCTGGCGACAGAGATCGCCGACGGCCAGGAGACCGCGAGCGCGGCCACCGGCTCGCGGGTCGTGTGCGACGCGGTCGGAAACTGCGCCGAGGCCGGGCCGGTGGGCGGGAACGAGGTCGACCGGCGGGCGCCGTCGATCGACGTGTCCGCGCCGGCCGACGGCGCCACGTATCCGCAGGGCGCGGCCGTGACGGCGTCCTACTCGTGCGGTGACGGCGGCTCGGGCGTCGCCTCGTGCGTCGGTCCTAAGGGCGGGCTGGACACGACGACTCCCGGCCGCCACGAGGTCACCGTCACGGCGACGGACCGGGCAGGGAACGGCGCGTCGCGGTCGGTTGGCTACAACGTCGGCTTCGCGTGGCGCGGCTTCTTCACGCCGCCGCTCTCCCACGCCCACGCCGGCCGGACGATCCCGCTCGCGTTCTCGCTGGGCGGTGACTACGGCCTCGGCGTCCTCGCCGAGGGCTCGCCGCGGTCCGTCGCCGTCTCGTGCGACACGGGCGCGCCGCTCGGTGCGGGCGAGCCTGCCGAGGCGGTCGCCGGCGGGCTCGTCGACCTCCCCTGGCTCGGACGCTACCTCTACCTCTGGAAGACGAGCCCGGCCTGGGCCGGCATGTGCCGCCGCCTCGCCATGACGCTTGCGGACGGCAGCGTCCACACGCTGGATGTCAGCTTCGATGCCGACAACAGCTGCGGATGGCCGACGTGGCATGGAGCGCGCCCCCGGGTCAAGTAGCCGGCCGGGTAGAGTGCGCCGGTGCCGACCCGCGCGCAGATCATGGAGGCGGCCCGCGGCTCCCGGCGGGAGCTCACCGTCGCCGTCACGGTGTTCGTGTGGATCGCGCTCGGGGCCGGCACGGACTCGGGCGCGGGGATCTGGCGGCAACGGCTCGTCGGGGCGATCACCTGGGCGCTCCTCGTCGCCCTCCTGCGCGGCGAGCGCCGGTCGGTGCGGATCCAGGTCGTGGGCGTCATCCTGGTTGCGACATGCGTCGAGTACACGGCCTCGCCGTTCCTCGGCTACTACACCTACCGGCTCCATAACGTGCCGAGCTACGTCCCCCCGGGCCATGGGCTCGTTTACCTGGCGGCGCTCTCGATCGGGCGCTCGCAGCTGGCCGCGCTCCTGCGCCGGCCGCTCCTCGCGTTCACGCTCGTGGTCTGCGGCGCGTGGGCGGCGTGGGGCGTCGTGCTCTCGCCGCGGCGCGACGCCTTCGGGGCGATCATGTACCTGTTCCTGCTTCGGTTCACGCTCCGGGGCAGCCGGCCGCTGGTCTACGCCGGGGCGTTTCTGGTCACGAGCTACCTGGAGCTGATCGGCACCGGCGTCGGCGCCTGGGCCTGGGCGCGCCATGACCCGAGCGGCATCCTCAGCATTGGCAACCCCCCGAGCGGCATTCCAGGCGGATACTGCTTCCTCGACGCGGCCGGCGTGGCCCTGGGCCCGCGCCTCACGACGCTCCTCGAGCGCCGGCCGGCCGTCTGGCCGCGCATGCGCCCGGTCCCCGATGAAGGCGTCTGAGCTCGAGCGGCTGCTGCACCTCGCGGACGAGGTCGCCGAGCTCGAGCGGCGCGCCCGCCACGCCGAGGCCGTCGCATCGACGCTGGCCCATGACGAGGACGTCGTCCAGGCGGCGGCCCCGGTCCGGGAGGCGATGGGCCGCGCCGGCAAGGCGCTCGGCCCGATCGCGCGCGAGCTCGAGCGGGAGTGGGTCGACCAGAGCCCACTCGTGGCAGAGTGGCAGCGGGCCGTCGAGCTCCGCGAGACCGCAGCGGAAGCGGGCGTGGAGGCCGACGTCTACCGCGAAGAGGCCGACATGGCCCGCCGCGACGTGGAGGCGGCCCGGCTCGCCACCCGCCGGCAGCGGGAGCTGATCGAGACGGAGCGGCGGGCGATCGCATCGGTGCTCGAGGACTCGCCGTTCGACGTCGAGGTGCCGCCCGGCGGCGACGACTCCCGTCCCGAGGCCGCCAGGCGCGAAGCGCTCGAGCTCCTCGGCGTCGCCGAGGATGCGGCCGCCGAGGCGGCGGCGTCGGCGGTCGACGCGACGACGCGGGCCGGCGAGGCCCGGGCCGAGCTGGAGCGGATCGGCGATCCCGCCACCCTCCGCGCGCGCCTCGCCGAGGTGCGGGCACACCTGCCCGCCGAGATCGAGCTCGAGCCGGACGCGCCGGAGTCGGCGGCCGCCCGGCTCGCTCGCGCGGGCGTGCGGGTGCGGTGACCGTCCGGACGCGGGTCGTCTGGGCCGGCGAGCTCGAGCCGGCCGGGGCGCTCGCGCTCGACGAGGCGCTCGTGCGGGCCGAGGTCGAGCGGCCGACCCTCGTCCTGTGGCAGACCGGGCCGGCGGTCGTGATCGGCCGCTTCCAGCGGGCTGACTGGGAGGTCGACGCGGCCGCGTGCGCCGCCCGCGGCGTCCGCGCCTGGCGCCGGTTCACCGGCGGCGGCGCCGTCTACCTGGACGCCGGCACGGTCTGCGCCGCCCTCGCCGTCCCGCCGGGGCATCCCGACGCCGCGCTCGGCGTCCCGGCGCTCTACGCCCCGTTCCTCGACGGCGTCGCCCGGGCATGCCGCATGCTCGGCGTTGCCGCGACCGCAGACGAGCGCACGCTCCGCGTCGGCGGCCGCAAGGTGACAGGCGTCGCGGCCCATCGCGGCCGGCTGGGGACGCTCGTCCACGGCACGCTTCTGGTCGCGGCGGACCTGGCTGCACTGCGTGCCTGCCTCGCCGGGCCGCGTGGCGGCGACCTCGACGGCCGGCCCCGGCCGGCCCCATCAAGGCCCGACCGGGTTGCGAACCTGGGCGGCTCGACGGCTGCGGCGCGCGCTGCGCTGGTGGAGGCCTTCGCCGGCCGCGGCGCCGCGCCCGAGCCGCCGACGGAGGACGAGCTCGCCCGGGCAGCCGGACTTCGGCGAGAGCGCTACGACGACCGCCGCTGGCATGCCGGGCCGTGGCACGAGGTCACTCCGGCCGCAGTCGAGGCTGTCCTCGGCGGAGCGCGCGAGCCCTAGACTGAGATCATGGCGCTCGACTCCCGGGTCTTCACATACGCCGCCGACCTCACGTGGCAGGGCGGCAGGCGGGGAGAGGTCACCGCCGGGCGACGTCCCCGGCTCGAGGTGGCGCCGCCGCCCGACTTTCCGTCCGGGGACGGCGCCGAATGGAGCCCCGAGTATCTGTTCCTGGCGTCCATCCAGTCCTGCACGATGCTCTCGTTCGTCGCCCACTGCGCCCACCGCGGCCTCGAGATCGTGAGCTACCGCTCGACCGCGGAGGGCTCGATCGCGCGCGACGGCGAGAGCCGCCGGTACGCGTTCCAGTCCGTCGCAATGGTCGTCTACGCGCGGATGGCCGGCGGGCACGCCGCCCCGGCGCGGGATGTGACGGCCAGGGCGGAGCGCGACTGCTTCATCTCGGCGTCGACGACCGCGGATGTGTCGACCGACTGGCGGATCATCGAATGAGCGCCGTCCGCTGCGCCGCTGAGGTCGTCACCGGCGAGGCGGGCGGGGATGCGAGCGCCTGTGCCGCGGAGGCGGCCCGTGCCGTCCGCGACCGGCTCGGCGGCGCGCCCGCCGACGTGGCATTCGTGTTCGTCTCGCCGCACCATGCCGCGGACGCCGAAGCCGTGAGCGCCGCGATCCGGGAGACGCTCGAGCCCGGCGCGCTCGCGGGGGCGAGCACCGAGGCCGTGATCGGGGCCGGCCGGGAGCTCGAGGCCAGCCCGGCTGTGAGCGTGCTTGCGGCCTCGCTCGGGGCCGGGGCGGCCGGCGCCCGCCATCTCTCCGCCGGCGATCCGGGCGATCTCGGGGCAGGGGATACCGTTGTCCTCGTCGCCGACCCGTACACCTACCCGGTGGACGGCCTGCTCGACGTTCTGAACGCGGGGCCGGGCACGGTCGCCGTCGGCGGGATGGCATCCGGCGGCGGCGCGCCCGGAGAGCACGCGCTCTTCTGCGACGATGAAGTCCACCGCGAGGGGGCGGTCGCCGTCGAGGTGACCGGGCCCGTGAGGGTGCGGGTGCTGGTGTCGCAGGGCTGCGCCGCGATCGGACCGGAGATGGTGATCACCCGGGCGGAGCGGAACGTCGTCCTCGAGTTGGCGGGGCGGCCGGCGTACGAGCGCCTGGCGGAGGTGGTGCACGGGCTGGATCCCGCGACGGCGGCGCTCGCGGCCCGCGGCGTCCTGGCGGGGCTCGTCATCGACGAGAACCGGGCCGAGTACGGCCCTGACGACTTCCTGATGCGCGGCATCCTCGGCGGCGACCAGGAGTCGGGGGCGCTCGCCGTCGCCGACCTCGTGCGCGTCGGACAGACGATGCGGTTCCACGTGCGCGACGCCGCCACCGCCGACGCCGGCCTCACCACGGCGCTTCGCGACGGGGTGGCGCAGGGCGGGCGCGTCCAGGGCGGCTTGCTGTTCGCCTGCAACGGCCGCGGCACGAACATGTTCCCGGGGCCCGACCATGACGCCGCTGCCGCGGCCCGGGAGCTGGGCGGCGCACCGGTGGCGGGGATGTTCTGCGCCGGCGAGATCGGGCCCGTCGGGGGACGCACATTCCTGCACGGCTTCACGGCGACGATGGCGCTTCTCGTCTCGGACGAGGGGTAGCCGGCTGGACCAACGCATCGTCGAGTGGCTGTCGAGCCGGGACTGGCCCGTCGTCACGCCGGCCATGAAGGCGCTCTCGGCCGCGGGCGCCCACGGGCTCGTCTGGATCGCGATCGCCGCTGTCCTCGCCGTCCGCTTCCGGCGGCCGCTCGTCCTCGTCGCGACGATCGCGGCGGAGCTGGTGGCCGGGCAGGTGGACGCGGTGCTCAAGGACGCGATCGGCCGCGACCGCCCGCCGGTCGCCGATCCGGCGGTCCACGCGCTGATCCCGGTGCCGTCCGACCCGTCGATGCCGAGCGGCCACGCCGTGATGGCGTTCGCCGGCGCCGTGCTGCTCGGCGTCGTCGCCTCGCGGCTGCGGTGGCCGCTCGGGGCGCTGGCGGTGGCGATCGCCGTCTCGCGCGTCTACCTCGGGGTGCACTACCCGAGCGACGTCATCGTCGGCGCCGCGGTTGGGGCGGTGATCGGCGCGGCCTCTGCGGTGGTGCTGCGCGTCGGCGAGCGACGGCTGGCCGGGCGCCGTGTGATCCGCGCCGAGTAGTAGCTCGGCCCCGCGGCGTGGTTGTCACGCGCGCAGGCCGGCCGGTGTCTTCATGCCGACACGCGAAAGACACGGAGGACAGATGGCGCTACGCGTTCCGAAGGCTGAGCTCCCAGGCGAGCTCGGCGAGAGCATGATCCAGCAGTTCGGTGCGGTACCCGAGCCGGTCGAGGTGCTGTGGAACAATCGCAAGGTCGCCGTGTCGACCTTGGAGTTCAGCGGCAGGCTGGGCGAGTGGGATGCGGCCGATGAGAGCCTGAAGACGTTCGCGCACATGGCGGTCGCGGCACAGGTCGGATGCAGCTGGTGTCTCGACATCAACTACTTCCAGGCGCTCCACCAGAACCTGGATCTGGCCAAGGCGAGCCAGGTGCCGCGCTGGCGGGAGTCCGAGGTGTTCACCCCGCTCGAGCGTGACGTGCTGGAGTACGCCGAGGCCATGACCAGTACTCCGACGACGGTCACCGACGAGCTGTCGGCGAGCCTGCTTCGGCGGCTCGGCCCGGCGGCGCTGGTCGAGCTCACCGCGTTCATCGCCTATGCCAACCTGGCGACCAGGGCCAACACGGCGCATGGGATCACATCGCAGGGCTACTCCGACGCGTGCGAGATCCCGCTGGCGTCGACGGCATGACCGACGACCCGTTCGTCGCCCATCGCAGCCTGCTGTTCACGGTCGCCCTACGAGATGCTCGGGTCGGCGGCCGACGCGGAGGACGTGCTGCAGGAATCGTGGCTGCGCTGGGCTGACGTCGATCAATCCGGGGTGCAGGACTCGCGGGCGTACCTCATCCGGGTCGTGACGCGGCAAGCACTCAACCGCCTGCGGACGTTGGCGCGCCGCCGCGAGGAATACGTCGGCGAGTGGCTGCCGGAGCCGCTTTTGACCAGCCCGGACGTCGCCGATGACGTCGAGCTGGCGGAGAGCGTCTCGATCGCGATGCTGACCGTGCTGGAGACGCTCGCGCCGACCGAGCGGGCGGTGTTCGTGCTCCGCGAGGTGTTCGAGACCCCGTACGGCGAGATCGCCGAGGCCATCGGGAAGCCCGCGGCCACGGTGCGGCAGATCGCGCGGCGGGCGCGCGAGCACGTGGCGGCTCGGCGGCCGCGCGTGCAGGTGCGCCGGTCGGAGCAGCGGGCCGTGATCGAGCGGTTCCTGGCCGCGCTCCGAACCGGGCAGGTGCAGGAGCTGATGGACATCATGGCGCCCGACGTGGTCCTGATCGCCGACGGCGGCGGGCGTGCGGCCGCCGCTCTGGCTCCGATCCACGGGGCCGAGCTCGTGGCGGCGCTGCTCGCGCGCGCCGACCGGGCGGCGGCCGCGTTCGAGGCCACGGTCGTCTGGATCAACGGCGCGCCCGCCGCCAGGATCGAGATCGACGGCCAAGTGGCCGCGGTGAGCCTCGCCGTCGAGAACGGGCGCGTCACCCGGATCTACGCGGTGGCAGACCCGCAGAAGCTGACACGACTGCACGAACCGGCCGAACTCGCACGATAAGCCACCGCTGCTCCGGCGGTGTCGCTGCTTCGCCTCGCAACCGTCAGGAACCGACCCGTGGGAGGCCCAATCAGCCGAAACTTCGACATCAGCACCGTTTGTGCGCCTTCCGGAACTCGGAGGGCGTGTGCGCTCGGTTCTCCGAAAAGACACACCGAATCCGAATCGGAGGTTCCTCGTGATGGTTGTCTTGCGTCTGGATGATGTTCGCCAAACCCACCGCGACATGACCGCGAACGGCGTCGTGCTCGAGACCGAGCCGTTCGATCTGCATGGCGGCGCGTTCGCCGCAATCCGCGACCCCTGGAAGAACCTCTTCGTCCTCACGGACAGGACAGGTTCTCGATGACCGGAGTGTTGCTGTGACCGAGCATGCGGTGGTGATCGCGGGGGCGGGCCCGACAGGGATGATGCTGGCGGGTGAGCTGGCGCTGGCGGGCGTTGACGTCGCCATCGTCGAGCGGCGCCCCACGCCGGAGCTCATCGGTTCGCGCTCGCGCGGTCTGCACTCGCGCACGATCGAGGTGCTCGATCAGCGTGGCATCGCCGATCGCTTCCTCGCCGAGGGGCAGGTGGCGCAGGTCGCGAGCTTTGCCGGGGTCCGCTTGGACGTCAGCGACTTCCCGACGCGCCACCCCTATGGGCTCGCATTGTCGCAGAACCGCTTCGAGGAGATTCTGGCCGGCTGGGTCGGCGAGCTGCCTGTGCGGATCTTTCGCGGACGCGAGGTGACGGGGTTCGCGCAGGACGACGCCGGCGTCGACGTCGAACTGTCCGACGGCGAGTCGCTCCGGGCGGCATATCTCGTCGGGTGCGACGGCGGTCGCAGCCTGATCCGGAAGGCTGCCGGCATCGAGTTCCCGGGTTGGGATCCGTCGGTCAGCTCGCTGATCGCCGAGGTCGCGGTGCGCGAAGAGCCGGAGTGGGGGGTCCGCCACGACGCCAACGGCACGCAGGCGATCGGCAAGCTCGACGACGGGAAGCGGGCAGGGATGGTGGTGAGCGAGGGGTATGCAGGCCAGACCGGTACGCCCACCCTGCATGATCTCCGCCGGGCGCTCGTTGCCGTATGGGGTACGGACTACGGGGTGCACAGCCCGACCTGGATCTCGCGGTTCACGGACATGACCCGGCAGGCGGCGTCCTACCGGGAGGGGCGTGTGCTGCTCGCGGGCGACGCCGCGCACGTCCACTACCCGGTGGGCGGGCAGGGCCTCCAACTTGGTGTGCAGGATGCGGTGAACCTGGGCTGGAAGCTGGCCCAGGTGGCCACGGGGAGATCGCCGGAACGCCTTCTCGACACGTACCACGCCGAGCGACACCCGGTGGCTGCGCGCGTGTTGCGCACCAACCTGGCGCAGACCATGCTCACCCGCAGCGACGCGCGTATCGACGCCCTGCGCGACACCATGGCCGAGCTGCTGCGCATGGACGAGCCTCGCAAGCGGTTCGCCGCCATGATGTCGGGTCTGGACATCCACTACGACCTGGGCGATGCGCACCCGCTGCTCGGGCGCCGCATGCCCGATCTCGACCTCGCCACCGCCGATGGCCCGGTGCGAGTCTTCTCACTGCTACACGACGCCAGGGGCGTCCTCGTGAACCTCGGCCGGCCCCGGGCTCTCGACACCTCGCCGTGGGCAGACCGGGTGTTGGTGATTGACGCCGAGTACGGCGGCGATTGGGAGCTTCCGGTGCTGGGTCGTGTGCCAGCTCCCGCTGCTCTTCTGATCAGACCCGACGGATACGTCGCCTGGGTGGGCAACGACACGGACGCACGGTTGCGCGACGCGCTGACCACGTGGTTCGGATCAGGCGGGTAGCGTGCGTGCGTGGTCAGGCTCGAGCCATGGGGCGAGGGTGACCTTCCGCTCGTCCAGCAGCTGATGGGTGATCCCGCGATGACGGAGCACCTCGGCGGCCCCGAGAGCCCCGAGAAGCTGGTCGATCGCCAGCGACGCTACGAGCAGCTGGCGGACTCGGGCACCGGACGCATGCTGAAGATCGTCGACGATACGGGTGCGCCGGCGGGCTCGGTCGGCTACTGAGAGAAGGACTGGCGCGGCGAGGTCGTCTTTGAGATCGGCTGGATGGTGCTGCCGGCGTTCCAGGGCCGGGGCATCGCGGGCCAGGCCACCTAGCAGGCGATCGCGCTGGCGAGGGCCGATGGGAAGCACCGGTTCCTGCACGCCTTCCCTTCAGTCGACAACGCGCCCTCGAATGCGATCTGCAGGAAGCTCGGTTTCACGCTGCTCGGGGAGTGTGATTTCGAGTTTCCGCCGGGCCACGAGATGCGCTGCAACGACTGGCGCCTCGACCTCGCCTGATGTGTGGCGTGGGAGGCGGCTAGGCGAGGCCCTGGCGCGCCTCGCGCACGAGCGTGACGGCCTCGGGGAAGATGAGCCTGATCGCGTCGCGGACCTGGGTCGCCTGCTCGTCCGGCGAGCCCGACAGGTCGAGCCGGCCGATGGCGGCGACCGTGATCCCGACCGCCAGGTTGATCGCCTGGTCGGCGAAGGCGACCTTCTGCCCCTGCTGGGCCTGCTCCATCCAGGCGGCCATCTGCCGCTGCAGCTCCTCGGGGTCGCCGAACATGCCGAAGGGAAATTCACTCATTGCGATGCAGGATACCCGGCAGGCGCGTACACGCCCTCGGACGCCGTCGCCGGATCCGGGACCGGGCTCGCCTCGGCCTCGGCGACGCCGGCCTCGATCCAGCCACGTACCTCCGCCTCGACGTCCGCGAACTCGTGCTCGGCGCAGTCCTCGACGTCCTCGAGCCAGGCGCGGAAGCGGTCGAGCGGGTCGCGCTCGGCGTACTCCGCGAGCAGCTCGCGCGGCACGTAGCCGGCATCGTCGTGCACGGCATGGCCTTCCATGCGGAGCGTCACGAGCTCGAGGACGGTCGGGCCGCCGCCCTCGCGCGCCTTCTCGATGGCCCGCTGCGCCTCCCGGAAGACCGTCACGACGTCGGTGCCGTCGACGACGATGCCCTCGAACCCGTATGCGGGGCCGCGGTCGGCGAGATGCTCACAGCCGAACGAGAGCCGGTTGGGGGTCGAGTAGGAGTACTGGTTGTTGTCGATCACATAGACGATGGGCAGCCGGCGCACGCCGGCCAGGTTCATCGCCTCGTGCATGTCGCCGCGCGCGGCGGCGCCGTCGCCGCACCAGCCGATCGCAACCCGGCGCTCGCCGCGCAGCTGGAAGGCCAGCGCGATGCCGGTGATCACGGGGATCATCGCGGGCAGGTGGCTCACGCCGGCCAAGAGCCCCCGGCCGCGGCTGAAGTCGTTCGAGCGCAGGTTCGAGTCGCGCCCCTGTGTCGCGCCGCCGATGCGGCCCATGAACTGGCAGAAGATCGCTGCCGGCTCCACGCCCCGGACGACGTGCACGCCCAGGTTCCGGTGAAGCGGCGACGCCACGTCGTCGGCGCCCATCGCCGCGGCGACGCCGACCGACGCGGCCTCGTTCCCGCGGCCGGTGTAGTAGCTCCCCGGCAGCTTGCCGGCCTTGAAGAGAAGGTTGCCGCGCTCCTCGACGAGCCGGGTGGCCAGCATGTCGCGGTAGAGCCGGAGCAGATCCTCGCGGTCGAGGCCGAGCTCGCGGGCCTCGGCCTGGCTCATGAGCGGATTGGCCCGGCGAACGGTGGACATGCCGAGCAGGATACCGGGACGGCCCGCTACGGCCCTCGCCTGGCGTGGTCGGCCAGGCGGGCCAGCCGGGCGTCCCACTCGGCGCCAACGCGATCGATCCACTCGCGGGCGTCGGTGAGCGGGGCCGGCGTCAGCCGGTAGCGGGTCTCGCGCCCGGCCCGCTGCGCGCTCACGAGGCCGGCCTCCGCGAGGGTCGCCAGGTGCTTGGACACCGCCTGGCGGGTGATGGGCAGGTCGCGCGCCAGCTCGCTCGCCGTCACGGCGTCGCGGCCCGTCAGCATTCCGATCACGTGCCGGCGCGTCGGGTCGGCGAGCGCGGCGAACGTCGCCCCGACCGGGTCGGTCATCCGGCGATCGCCACCGGCCCCTCGACCGCCTGCAGCCGCGCCTCCCACGCCCACGCGTTCACCGCCGCGCACGCGCTCGCGCTCGCGACGGGCAGGGCGTCGAAGCCGGTCTCCGAAACGATCACCCGGGTGCCGCCGACGGCCGGCTCGAGCTCGATCGAGACGCGGGTCTCGAGACCTGCGTCCGGCACGGGGTGCCAGCGGAAGACGACGCGCTCGAGCGGCGCGACCTCCTCGACCGTGCCCTCGCGCTCGCCGCCGTCGGCGAAGCGGACCCTGAGGTCGCCCCCTTCGACGAGGTCGATCTCGACCTCGTCGGCCAGCCACTGCTCGAGCTGACCGGGCTCGGTCACGGCGCGCCAGGCATCGTCGGAGTCGACGTCGAGGATGGTCTCGCGGGTCACGGAATCGGCCATGGCGCCTCCCTTGATGCGCAACTCTGAGGTTGCGCTATCATCTCGCAACTCATCGGTTGCACTATACCAAGGAGGCGTCATGGCCCCGCTCATCCCCATGGTCGTCGAGCAGACCGCCCGCGGCGAGCGCTCGTTCGACATCTACTCGCGGCTTCTCAACGACCGCATCATCTTCCTCGGGACGCCGGTCACCTCCGAGATCGCAAACCTGATCGTTGCCCAGATGATCCACCTGGAGTCCGACGACCCCGACAAGGACATCTCGATCTACATCAACTCCCCGGGCGGCGACGTGTACGCCGGCCTTGCGATCTACGACGCCATGCAGTACGTGCGCTGCGACGTCGCCACGATCTGCTTCGGGATGGCGATGTCGATGGGCGCGACGCTCCTGGCGGGCGGCACCAAGGGCAAGCGCATGGCGCTCCCCAACTCGAAGATCATGATCCACCAGGGCCACACGAGCGGCTTCGAGGGCCAGGCGACCGACATCGACATCCGCGCGCGAGAGATCCTCGCCCTGCAGCGGCGGATGGAGGAGCTGATGGCCCGCGACACCGGAAAGACCGTCGACCAGATCCACGCCGACACCCAGCGCGACAACTTCATGACGCCGGACGAGGCGCAGGCCTACGGCCTGATCGACGCCGTCTTCAGCGTCCGCGCACCCAGGCCGGCCGCCCGCCGCACCGGCCTGGGGTGACGCAATTCCGGGGTCAGGCACGCAATTGCAGGGGTCAGGCACGCAATTGCAGGGTCACACCTCGGCGCGTGCGCCGACATCGAGGTCTGGCACCGCAATTCCGTGCCTGACCCCGGAATTGCGCGCGAGCAGCCAGAGGAAGGTCGCGTCGCCCTCGGGCTCGCGCATCGTCACCGTCTCGTCGACCAGGATCTGCAGGCCGGCGGCGATGAGCGCGCCCCGCGCCTCGTCCGGGTCGACGCTCGAGAAGAACATCGGCACGCCCAGCCACACGCCGGTCCAGTCGCCGCCGCTGGTCCCGAGGCTGGCGAGGAGGGCGCCGCCGGGCCGCAGCCACGCCGCCATCCTGCGGAGCATCGGGGACTGCTCCGCGGCGGGGAGGTGCGTGAGCGAGTAGAGCGCACACATGCCGTCGACACTCGCCGCCGGCCGCTCCACCGCGGTCATGTCCGCTCGGACGAAGGTCGCCGCCGGCACCCGGCTCGAGGCGAGCCGGACCTGCTCCTTCGAGATGTCGTAGCCCGTGACGGAGAAGCGCTCGGCGAGGAGCGCCGTCACTGCGCCCGAGCCGCAGCCGAGGTCCACCACCTCGCCGCCGGCCTGCACCTCGGCCATGAAGCGCTCCAGCATCCGCGGCTTCGGATCGCCCTCGACTCGCGCCTGCCACTCCTCGAAGCGCTCGGCCAGGGCGTCGTAGCCCTCCGCCACGATCCGCTTCGCGTCGAGCGTCACTCCACCCGGCGCATGATCAGGCACGCGTTGTGCCCGCCCAGCCCCATGGAGTTGGAGAGCCCGGCGTGGACGGGCACCTCCCGGGCGACGTTCGGCACGTAGTCGAGGTCGCACTCGGGGTCGGGGTTGTGCAGGTTGATGGTGGGCGGGATCACGCCGTGGAAGATCGTGAGCGCCGTCGCCAGCGCCTCCACAGCGCCGGCCGCACCGAACAGGTGCCCGATCATCGACTTGTTCGACGAGATCGCCATCCGGTAGGCGTGGTCGCCGAAGACCTCCTTGATCGCCTGCGTCTCGGCGGCGTCGTTGTACGGCGTCGAGGTGCCGTGCGCGTTCACGTAGTCGACCTCGTCAGGTGCCATGCCGGCTCGGGCGAGCGCATCGCGCATCATCTCGATGACGCCGACCGAGTCGGGGTGGGGGGTGGCGATGTGGTAGGCGTCGTTGGAGGCGCCATAGCCGACGAGCTCGCAGTAGATCCGGGCACCCCGCGCCTGCGCCCGCTCGAGCTCCTCGAGCACCATGACGGCCGCCCCCTCCGCCATCACGAACCCGGCTCGGGTCGCGTCGAAGGGCCGCGACGCGCCGGCGGGGTCGTCGCGGCCGTCAACCAGTGCCCGCATCGCGCAGAAGCCGGCCAGGATGATCGGCACCATCGACGACTCGGTGGCGCCGGCGAGGACGACGTCGGCCTGGCCGCGGGCGATCGCGGCCGCCGCCTCGCCGACGGCGTGGGTGCCGGTCGCGCACGCCGATTCCGTCGCGTAGTTGACGCCGCGGGCGCCCAGCATGGTGGCGACGTGGCTTGTCGCCGTGTCGACGAGGGTGTTCGGGAGCCAGTGCGGCGAGACCCGCTCCCAGCCTCGCTCCTCGAGGATCCGCTGCTGCTTCAGCGTGTAGGGGAGCCCGCCCATCACGCTGCCGATGATCACCCCCGTGCGCGCCGGATCGTCCACCGTGAGCTCGGCGTCGGCCGCCGCCTCCATCGCGGCCGCCACGGCGAAGTGGACGTCGTTTCCGGTGCGGCGCACCTCCTTGGCGCTCATCGCCGCGGTCGGGTCGAAGTCCTTCACCTCGGCGGCGATGTTGACCGGAAAGCCGTCGGCGTCGAATGCGCGGATGACGTCGACGCCGCTTCGCCCCGACACGAGGTTGTCCCAGGTCGTGGGGACGTCGTTGCCGACCGGGGTGACAGCCCCGATGCCGGTGATCGCCACGCGCCGCATCAGGCAACTGACGGCGCATCGGCGGCGGAGGTTGCGGCTCAGGCCATGGGGTCGGTCTCGGGCGGCAGCTTGGCCAGGAGGGCCTTCAACGCGCGCAGCGTCTCGACCTCGTCGTGGCCGAAGTCCTCGAGCATGGACATCACTGCCGACCGGGCGAGCCGCGCCTCCTCGGCGGTCAGGGTGATCGTCACCACGTCGCTCACGGCGTCAGCGTAACACCCGGGGTGGATGTGGCGGTGATAGCGCCTGGGCGATACCATGCGACCGTGGCCAGCCATCCTCATGCCCACCGCCGCCGGCTCACGGCCCAGTCGCTCGAGCGCATGCGCGAGGGCCTGCGCAAGCGCGCCGAGGCGCTCGGCCGCGACCACGAGCAGCGGTTCGCAGAGGTCGGCCGGATGGTCGCCGAGAACCGCCAGCGCCGGGGTATGTCGCAGCAGGAGCTGGCAGTCCTGTGCGGGACGACCCAGTCCGCGATCGCCCGCCTCGAGCGGGGCGGGCGGCCGCCCAAGCTCGACACCCTGATGCGGATCGCCGACGCGCTCGACGCGGAGCTGCTGCTGGAGATGCGCTTGCGTCCCGCCGCGGAGTAGGATTGCGCGATGGGTGTCACGCTGCGCGACTTCATGAGCGGAGGCGACGTGCTCACCGTGGAGCCGACCGCCACCCTGGGCGAGGCCGCCAGGGCGATGCGGCGGCGGAACGTCGGCGCGGCGGTGGTCTTCGACGGCGACCGGCTGGTCGGCATCTTCACCGAGCGCGACCTGCTCCGGGCCATCGCCGACAGCCGCCATCCCGACGTCGGCCAGGTGCAGTCCTACATGACGAGCGATCCGGTGACGCTGCCGCCGGACCATTCGCCCAGCGAGGCCGCCCGGATCATGAGCGAGCGGAAATTCCGTCACATCCCGGTGATGGAGGGCGACGACCTGGTTGGGATCGTGAGCATCCGCGACCTCATGTCGGCCGGCCTTCACATCGGCTCGGCCGACGCCCACGTCGGCACCGACTTCCCCTAGATGGTTGATTCCACGGCCGCGTGATGTTCTGAGCGGTCGGGAACCAAGCAGCGCAAGGACGGAGGGAGGGCGCGACATCGAGAATATCGGCCCGACCGAGGACCGCTGCAAGGCGAACGCCGTGCAGCGGTCAGACTCGGGCCTGCTATTCAAGCCAGGCGCAAGGCATGCCTTGCGCCGGTCGGGATGGGTCTGCTACCCAGCAGACCCATCCAGCGAGTCTGGATGCGCCGGTTCCCGGCCGCAGCGCCACCAACGCCGAGACCGGACCGACAGTCGTGGTGTTCAGGCGCTGTCGTGGAATCAATCATCTAGTGGGTCGTCCGGTAACGTTGCTGGCGTCGATGGCGAGCGAAAAGCACGCGATGCTAGGACGCAGGGAGCGCCAATAGTGAACCTATTGGCGCGACCGAGGACACCGCAGCAGTCGCAAGGCTCTGCCTTGCGACGTT
>DASQXS010000365.1:0-5778 GCA_035639615.1 Gaiellales bacterium
CGGGCAGCGCTTGACAGGCGCGAGCCGGCCGCGCTACGTGGCCAACTCCTGCGCCGGCCTGCTGGAGACGGGGACGGCTTGTTCAGCGGGCTTCCGGCTCATTCGAACTCTCCATCCACCCACACAAACGACAGAAGCGCCGTTTTATGCACCCGGGTTGCCGTGGGCAGCCTGTGCATCAGAGGAGTCTGACTCCGTCTATGCACGCGGCATGGGGAGAGCGTCCCAGCCGTCCGGGAGCCGGAGCGGCCCGGCAGACGGCGGCGGCGTCCAAGAGGCCCAGGCGGGGTCCCACCAGGCGCGACCCGCCTCGAGCTCATGGCGGACGCGGCGCGCTCCGGCTCTGATCTGCGCGGCCTCGGCGGAGAACCAGCCCTCGGCGACGCGACGGTCGAGCAGGGCGTCGTCCTTCCAGTGCCACGCGCGCCCGTCGCTGCTCCACAGGTCGAGCTCGTGGTCGAGCGTGTCGAAGCCGAGATCGTGCCTTCGGATGGGCGCCTGGAAGTTCACGTACCAACGGTCGAATCGACGCTCGGCGCCCGTCCAGAACACCCACAGCGCATACCCGTCCTCGGGGCGGTGCAGCATGAGCAGGTCGTGTCCCTGCCATCCGGCCGACCAGCTCGGGCGCGTCCGAACGACCCGAACCGGCATCGCGGTCAGCACGCGTCCGCGCCAGATCTCCCGGCGAACGACACACCGACCTTCCGGCCAGAACGCCACCCGCGGATCCTAGGATTCCGGCGGAGTAGGCAGGCGGGCCGAACAGCGGTACCCTGGATGGGTGGACGTCCTCCTTTCCTTCCCGTCGGTGTACGCGCTCACCGAGGATCTGAAGCAGTTCCTGATCGCGTGGATCATCCCGATCCTGTTCGCGCTGCTCGTCTACATCAGCTGGCGGATGCTGAAGATGATGCCGAATACGAAGCCGCAGGAGATCAAGCCGCGGTCGGACTCGGCGGTGCGGTGGGAGGATGTGGCCGGCGTCGACGAGGTGCGGGCCGAGCTCGAGGAGGTGGTCGAGTTCCTGCGCGACCCGAACCGGTTCGAGAAGCTTGGCGCCCGCGTCCCGCGCGGCGTCCTCCTCCACGGCCCTCCCGGCACGGGGAAGACCCTCATGGCCAAGGCGATCGCGCACGAGTCCGGGGCCAAGTTCTATTTCCAGAGCGCCTCGTCGTTCGTCGAGATGTTCGTGGGCGTCGGCGCGGCGAGGATCCGGCGGCTCTTCTCCGTCGCCCGCAAGAACCAGCCCGCCATCATCTTCATCGACGAGCTCGATGCCGTCGGAAGCCACCGCGCCGGCGGGCCCGGCGGGCAGGAGCACAACCAGACCCTGAACCAGCTCCTAGTCGAGCTGGACGGGTTCGACGAGAGCCACAGGCTCGTCGTGATCGGGGCGTCGAACCGGCTCCAGGACCTCGACCCGGCGCTCCTGCGCCCGGGCCGCTTCGACCGCCACATCAGCGTTTCGGCGCCCGACCTGCAGGGCCGCGAGGACATCCTGGCCGTGCACACTCGTGACAAGCCGCTGGCCGAGGAGGTCGACCTCCACGAGGTTGCGCGGCGGACGTCGGGCCTGACCGGCGCCGACCTCGCGAACCTCGCCAACGAGGCGGCGATCTTCGCCGGCCGGGCCGGGCGCGACGTGATCACGGGCGGCGACTTCGACGACGCCCTCGAGCGCGTGGTGGCCGGCCTGCGCCAGCGCAGGCTGATCACCGACAAGGAGAAGCGGGTGATCGCCTACCACGAGGCAGGCCACGCGCTCGTCGCGCGCCTCATGGGCGACGCGATGGATCTCCACAAGGTGACGATCGTGCCGCGCGGGCAGGCGCTCGGGTACACGCTGAACCTGCCGGAGGAGGACCGCTACCTCCAGTCAACGGAGGAGCTGCGCGACTGGCTCAAGGTGATCCTGGCCGGCCGGGCCGCGGAGCAGGTCGTGTTCGGCCGGATCACGAACGGCGCCGCCAACGACCTCGAGCGCGCCACCCACATCGCGCGCGCCATGGTGTTCGAGTGGGGCATGGGCGAGAGCGTCCCCCACCTGCAGGTGCGGGCCGACAACTACGCGCTCTCGGAGGAGACGAAGCGGCTCCGCGACGCCGAGCAGCGGGCGATCACCGACGCCGCCTACCGCGACGCGCTGCGCCTGGTCGAGGCTCACCGGCCGTACCTCGACCGGCTCGCCCACGGGCTGCTCGAGAGCGAGACGCTCGAGCGGGCCGAGATCGACCGCCTCCTGAGCGGCCTCGAGCCGGCGTCAAACTCCTCGCTCGACATCGGCGTCGAGCTCCAGCAGCCGAAGCCCAACGGGCGCCGGCGGCTGGCCGCGCGCTGACCTACTCGGACCCGCCCGCTGGGCCGCTCGCGGTCGGCCCCGGCTCGGCGGGCGCCGGCTCCGGGACCTCCTCGGCCGAGCTCTCGACCGTATCGGACGGGCCCTCGTCGCCCTTCACCTCGGCGATCTCGCGCTCCTTGTCGGCGATCTGGGACTGGATATCGGCGATCCTGGCGGCGGCGGACGCGAGCTCGCCGGAGCGCTCGGCGAGCGCGCCCTCGCGCCGCAGGCCGTAGGCCTGCCGGCCGAAGTCGGCCAGCGCCTCCTTCTCCTCGCTCTTCAGGCTCCGCAGCTGCATCTGCAGCTGCCCGACCTTCGCCGTCTCCTGGGTCTTCTCAGCCACCGTCGAGGCGACGTCGGTCGCCTGCTGCTTGATCTTGTCCAGGAATCCCATCGGTGCCCCCGCTGGTCGATCGTCTCGTAGGATGCGGGCGCGATGCACCCGCGCGAGGTTCATCATATCGGGCATGCGGTCGAGGACATGACGGCCGCGGTGACCGTCTACGAGCGGCTGTTCGGCGCCGCGGTCGAGCACCGCGAGACGGTCCCCGAGCAGGGCGTCGAGGCGGTGTCTCTCCGCGTCGGCACGGGCCGGATCGAGCTCCTCCGGCCGCTGGCGGAGGACACCCCCGTGGGCCGGTTCATCGCCGGCCGCGGCCCGGGCATGCACCACGTTGCCTTCCGCGTCGACGACATCCGGGCCTCCCTCCGCGAGGTCGCCGACGCGGGCGCCGAGCTGATCGACGAGGAGCCGCACCCAGGCCTCTTCGGCCTCCAGGTCGCGTTCATCCATCCGGCGAGCGTCGCCGGCGTGCTGGTCGAATACGTTGAAGTCGAAGGAGTGGCGGATGGCTGAGGACGTGTCCCGCATAGAGCTCGGGTTCGACAGCGGGCTGATCGTGATCACCAAGGTGGAGGCGGCCGAGTGGGCCAAGCTCCAGACGGCGCTCGGCAAGGGCTCCGGGGTCGTCGAGATCGCGGGGCCGGACGACACCACCTACCACGTGGACGTCGCCAAGGTCAGCTACGTCAAGCACGAGGCCCACGTCGGCAAGGTCGGCTTTTAGGCGCACATGCGGCGCCGGCCCAGGCTCGACCGGGCGGTCGTGGCGTACACGACCGCCGGGAACTATGGGCTCCTCTGGGTCGCGCTGGGCGTGGCCTGCGGCCGGCCCGTGCGTGTCGCGTCCACGGTATGGGGCACGCTCGGCGTGAACTACGCGGTTAAGCTCGCCGTCCGCCGGGAGCGGCCGGCTGCGGCCGACGCGCTCATCGCGCTTCCGGCGTCGAGCAGCTTCCCCTCGAGCCACGCGGCGATGTCGGCAGCGGCCGCGTTCGCGCTCACGCGGGCTCGCCCGGGGCTCTGGCCGCTCTGGTCTGCCGCCGGGGTCGCGATGGCGTCGAGCCGCATCTACGTCCGCGCTCACTCGGCGGGCGACGTGGTGGCCGGCGCGGCGCTGGGTACCGTCACCGGGGCGATCGCCGGGGCCGTCTGATGGCGAGCGTCGAGGTCGGCCTGGTCGGCCTCCCCAACTGCGGCAAGTCGACCGTGTTCAACGCGCTCACCGGCGGAGGTGCGGCGGTCGCCCCGCACATGTTCTCGACCGTCGAGTCGAACCACGGCATCGCCGAGGTGCGCGACGTCCGCCTGCACGACCTGGCGCGACTCTCGTCGTCGGCGAAGGTCGTCCCGGCGACGCTCCAGGTGGTCGACATCGCCGGGCTCGTACGCGGGGCGTCTCACGGGGAGGGGCTTGGGAACCAGTTCCTCGGCCACATCCGCACCACCGACGCCGTGCTCCACGTGCTGCGCTGCTTCCGCGACGAGACCGTGGCCCACCCGAGCGGCGTCGTCGATCCGCTCGAGGACGCCGAGACCGTCGAGCTGGAGCTGGCGTTCGCCGACCTGGCCACGATCGAGCGTCGCGCCGAGCGGGTTGCGAAGGGCGTCAAGGCCGGCGACCGCGATGCCGTCGCCGAACGCGACGTCCTGGAGACGCTGCGGGCGGAGCTCGAGGCCGGCCGGCCCGCCCGCGCCGCCGGCGTCGAGCGGCCGGCGACGGTCGACCTCCTCACGGCCAAGCCAACGCTCTACGTCGCCAACGTCGACGAGTCCGGAGATGCGGACGAGGTCGCGGTGCTCGAGCGGTTCGCCGCCGACCACGGGTCGCGCTGTCTTGCGCTCAACGCCAAGATCGAGGCCGAGCTGCGAGAGCTGCCCGAGGAGGACGCGGCGGGTTTCCTGAGCGAGCTCGGGATCGAGCGCCCGGCCCTCGACCGGATCACCCTCGCCGCCTACGCCCAGCTCGACCTGATCCCGTTCTTCACGACCGGGCCGAAGGAGACCCGGGCGTGGACGATCCGCCGCGGCCAGAACGCGCAGGCGGCCGCCGGCCGGATCCACACCGATCTCGCCCGCGGGTTCATCCGCGCCGAGGTGATCGAGTGGGACCGGCTGCTCGAGGCGGGCTCGGAGGCCGAGGCCAAGCGGCGGGGCTGGGTCCGGGTCGAGGGGCGCGACTACGTCGTGAAGGACGGTGACGTCCTGAACGTCCGGTTCAACGTGTGAGGGCCGGCGCGCGCTGCTCGGCCAGACGTCCAAGGCCCAGGAGGAGCTCCTCGACTGTGCGGGCGAATCGTCGCCGCATGAAAAGCGTGTTCAGCGCCGCTGCAAGGCTGGTCCTGGGTGTGTAGTGCGTATCCATCTGCACGATGGCGCTTCCGGGCGCGGCGCCCGTCTCCACGGTGATCGCGAAGCCGTAGTCGGCGAACATCCGCTTGAAGCCGAGCGAGTCGTCGTCGACGACGTATGCGATGCGCGTGCCGGGGCAGAGCTCCACGCAGCGCTCGACGATCGTGCCCCTGCGCCCGGCGAAGTCGACGCGACACTCGCGCGTGGATCCGACATGCTCGGGCCCTGGGGTATGGCTGGTTACCGCCTCGACCGCGCGGGCCCATTCGGGCAGAGCCGCCGAGTCCGAAAGGATCGCCCAGACGGTGTCCGCCGGCGCGTGAACCTCGCACGATCGTCGGATCTGGTGCCTACCGTTCATGCTCGACATCTCCTTCCTGCTGAAGGGCCATGGCCAGGTAGCGACGGAAGTGGGCGATGGCCGCTCCCACGGCATCCCGGGCACCGGGGTGGCGGTCGAGCAGGAGCCCTCCCTCCACCGCGGCGACGAAGGCGGCGGCGAGCCCCGACGCGTCGAGGTCTTGGCCCTGCTCGGCGACGGCGTCCTCGATCAGCTCGGCGACGCCGGCCCGCCACTGCTCGAAGCCGGTCGCTGCTGCCCGCGCGATCTGCGGAGAGGTCTCGGCGCACTCCATCGTGACCATTCCGAGAAGGCAGCCGCGCGCGAGCGCGGGCGTTCTCGTGAGCGCGGCGACGGCGTCGACGTACGCAAAGAGGCGGGCCGTCGCCGTGGCGGCGCCGCCGG
>DASQXS010000366.1:0-5941 GCA_035639615.1 Gaiellales bacterium
CTCGCCCCCACTCCGCCGCGACCGCGGCCGCGTCGCCGTCGAAACGCTTCAGCCAGTACCGAAATTCGCCGTCGCGCTCGGCCAGCGGGATGCCTCGGCCGGGCGGCGCGCCCGCCGGATCGACCTGCTGCAGCGCTGCGACCAACGCCGCCAGGTCGCGCGCGGCCTGAACCGAGTCGATCTCCTCGACGGGAACGGTCGCGCCCTCCACCCACATCAGGATGTCCCAGAACCACGGGTACTCGTCGGTGGGGCGGCCCTGCGCGACCGGCACGGGGATGCTCATGGGGAGCAGCGGCGCCAGCCTCGGCAGCCAGTCGCGCTCCTTGCCGCCGGGCGCGGTCGGACCGTCGCGGCGTGCAAGCCGCAGCGACAGCTGGTCTCCGAGGCGAAAGATCGCGTTGACGGTCCCCGCGGGCTCGACCCGACTCAGCGGCCGGTCAGCCCACTCGGGGAACTGCTCGGTCACCAGCCGGCGCACGAGAGCCTCGTCGATCTCGAGCTCGTCGACGTGCATTCTCGGCATCAGCGATGCTCCGGGTTTGGAGGCTCGTCACCGGCTGCAGCGCCACCGGACGGCGCGGGGCGACCCCTACGCCGCCTTGATGTCCATGATCTTGAGCCGGATCGCGCCTGCCGGCACGGCCACCTCGACCGTCTCGCCCTTCTTGTGTCCGATCAGCGCCCGGCCGACGGGCGACTCGTTGGAGAGGCGCGAGTTGGCCGGGTCGGCCTCGGCGGAGCCGACGATCTCGTAGGTGTCGACGTCGCCGTGGTCGACGTCCTTCACCTTGACGCGGGTGCCGACCGACACCACGTCGGTGGCGATGTCCTTGGGGTCGATCACCTTGGCTGAGCGGAGCTGCTCCTTGAGCCGCGCGATGCGGTGCTCGAGCAGCGCCTGCTCGTTCTTGGCGTCGTCGTACTCTGAATTTTCTGTGATGTCCCCGAACTCGCGCGCCTCCCTGATGCGGTCGGCGACCTCGCGACGCTTGACCGTCTCGAGCTCGTGGATCTGCGCCTTGAGCTTCTCGTACCCGTCCGGGGTGAGGATGACGTCCTTCTCCATTTTTCTGCCTATCTGAAACGAAAACGGTGCGCACCGGATTCCGCCATTTGCGGCGGTTTCGCTCCGGCTGGCACCGAGGGACGCGGGATTATATGCAAGAGGTGAGATGCGGTCAACTGCTGCGCCCCACCAGCTCCGCGGCTCGGACGCGCGAACGCGAGCATCTACCATGCCGCGGTGGCCGATCTCACCGAAAGCTGGGCGATCGGGGACGTCGCCATCCCGTCGCGGATCGTGCTTGCGCCGATGGCCGGCGTCTCCGTCCAGGCGTTCCGGCGCCAGGGCCGCCGCTTCGGCGCCGGGCTCGTCTGCTCCGAGATGGTGTCGTCGTGCGGCCTCTCCCACGGGAACGAGCGCACGCTCGGCTACCTGCGCATCGCCCGCGACGAGCACCCGCTTGCCGTGCAGATCTTCGGCTCAGAGCCTGACCGCATGGCCGAGGCCGCCCGCATGGTGGTCGACGCCGGGGCGGACATCGTCGACATCAACTTCGGCTGCCCCGTGCGCAAGGTCACCAAGACAGGCGCGGGGGCGAGCGCGCTCGAGGATCACGACCTTGCCTGCTGGATCGCGCGGTCGGTGGCCGAGGCCGTGCCCGTGCCGGTCACGGTCAAGATGCGCCGCGGCCTTCGCAACGGGTCGCGGACCGCACTCGAGCTCGGCCCGAAGCTCGAGGAGGCGGGCATCGCGTCGCTGACGCTCCACCCCCGGTCGGCGCAGCAGATGTACACGGGCGCGGCCGACCACCGGCTGACCGCTGAGCTCGTCGAGCGGGTGAGCGTCCCGGTGGTTGCCTCCGGCGACATCACCGACCGGGCCGCCGCCGAGGAGGTGCTCGACGCCACCGGCGCCGCCGCGGTCATGGTCGGCCGCGGAGCCCAGGGACGGCCGTGGGCGCTTCGCGAGATGGCGGACGGCGACGTCGCCGAGCCCGCGCCGGACGAGGTCGTCGCGGAGCTCGTCCGGTTCATGCGCGAGGTCGAGCGGGAGATGGGCGACCGCAGCGTCGGCTTCCTGCGCAAGTTCTACGGCTGGTACCTCCGCGGCATGCCCGATGCCAAGAGCGTGAAGGCCGCCCTGATGGCCTGCGAGACGGTCGCCGATGCGGAGGCGGCCCTCCTTCGCTTCTGGCCGGACGCCGGCGACCGCCTGGCCGAGCACGAGGCCGAGCTCGGGCTCCTTCCGGGGGCGGACTCCGACCGGCTGCTCGAGCTCCCCATCTCGATCTACGGCGGCGGCTAGTAGACGCGTCGGGGAACCCATGGTTCCGAGCCGACTGCGTGGGGGCGGCCGGCCCGGGAGTGCTCCCGAGCCGGCCGCAGGTTCCCCGCCTACTGGTCGGTGATGTTGCTGCTCGTCAGCGTGACGCTACCGCTGGCGTCGACGTGGTCGCTCACGGTCCGGGCCGCCGAGCCTGTGCCCAGGCCGCCCTGGATGGTGTAGATGGCCTCGTCCAAGGTCGTCCCGGTCGGCGCGTTGGCGAGCGCGAACGCCGGGAAGGCGCGCGTGCCCGCGAACGAGGTCGAGAGGTAGTCCCCGACCATGAAGCCCTGGGACGTGTTCGGAAGCCAATTGAGCGACATCGGGCCGGCCAGCTGCGTGCTCGCGCTCCAGCTGTTGCCGCCGTCGGTCGACGCCGCGTAGCCGACGTTCAGCTGACAGGTCGCCGTCGTGCAGTTGGCGTTCGGGTAGTAGTTGTAGGTGAGGGCCAGCTTCTTCCCGCGAACGGCTAGGCCGGGGAAGAAGTGGTCGACGCCGCTTCCCACCGCATCCAGCGGGATGCGCCCGAGCTTGGACCACTTGACGCCGTCGGTCGACGTCGAGAGGACGATGTCGCTGGCGGGACAGCCGGGCTCGAAGTGGCAGTCCTGCCACATCACGAACACCTTGCCGGAGCTGTCCACGTCGGCCGTAGGCAGCGGGATGCTGTCGCGGATGCCGCCCGCGGCGTGGTGGAAGGCAACCCGAGCAACGATGTGGGTCTTGCTCCAGCTGGCGCCGCCGTCGTCGGAGGTGAACGAGATCACGGTGAAGTTCTGGCCCGCGAAGCCGTTGATCGGGACGATCACCCTGCCGCTCGGCTGCACGACCGGCTGCCCGCCGATGCCGTGCCTGCTGTCGGCGGTCTCGAGCTGCGAGCCCCACGTCAGCCCGCCGTCCGTCGAGGTGCTCATCTCGATCCGGTCGCCCAACGTGTTGTCGTCGAACTCGGTGTAGCAGTGGCCGTAGAACGGACTCGAGGGATGGTTGTCGCAGGTGGTCCAGTTCTTGTCGTTGAAGTCGCCGTCGTTGTTCACGACCACCGGGTTTCCCCAAGTGAGCCCGCCGTCGGTGGAGCGGCTGACGAGCACGTCCACCTGGGAGGTGTTTCCGTTCGGGAAGAGCCCCAGGAAGGAGATCAGCCAGACGCCGTGCTTGGCGTCGAAGGCGACCGCCGGGTCGCTCGTGCGGGCGTAGGTGGTGCCCGCCGGCGTCGAGTCGGGCGTGGTCGCGGGCAGGAACCCGTTCGTCCAGGTCGACCCGCCGTTCGTCGAGCTGGCGAACCCGATGTTGTTGGCGCCGCCGCTGAAGTAGCGGCCGACCTGGAACGCGGACACGACCGTCGAGCCGGAGGAGAACGTATCGGGCTCGACCTCGGTCTTGTGCTGGCTCGCCGGGTTCGTGTATGGATCGGTGCTGAGCCGCAGTACCGCGGCGCCGGCGCTCGCCGCAGGGCCGAACGCGAACGCCACCGTTGTCGCGGCCACCGCCGTCGCCACGAGACGGCGGCTCCGCGGTCGGCGCGTCGATGGTCTGGTCATAGCCTCTCCTTCCAGCAGATCGCCAGGAGAGCTCGCCGTGGGCGCAGCACCCGGTCCATACCCACCCACCTGAGCTCCACGTACCCGACCGCGCACGATACGCCGGTCCGCGGAACTCGTCAAGTTGCCCGGAGGAAGGTGTCCAGCGACGCCACCAGCTCGTCCGCTGCTTCCTCGGGGATGAAGTGCCCGCCCGGCAGCGACCCGCCCCGAACGTCGCCGGCCCAGCGGCGCCAGACGGGAATCGGGTCTGCCATGTCCTCGGCGCCCCAGTGCACGAGGACCGGGCATTGGATCCGGCGCCCCGCCGCACGGTCGCCGGCGTCCATCTGCCGGTCGAGGTGGAACGCGGCGCGTTGGTCTGCGCACATGGCGGCGATGACCTCCGGCGTGAACGTCGAGAGGTACCGATCGACGGCGTCGCCGTCGATCGCGCCCGAGGCGGCGGTCCAGTCCTCGAGCGTGTGCCGCAGGAAGTACTCGGCGCTCGCGCTGACGAGGCGCTCGGCGAACGGCGGCGGCTGGGCGAGGAAGAACCACGGGTAGTAGTCGAGCCGCGGCTCGGCGGCCATCCGCTCGAACTGGTCGACCGTCGGGACGATGTTCAGGACGCAGAGGCACTCGACACTGTCGGGATGGTCGAGGGCCATGCGGTACGCCACCCGCGCGCCGCGGTCGTGGCCGACGACGGCGAAACGCTCGAAACCGGCCCGGGCCATGACATCGACGAGCTCCGCGGCCATCTCGCGCTTCGTGTACCCCTCGCCGAGCGGGCCGCCGGCCGGGGCGCGGCTCGCGCCGTATCCCTTCAGGTCGCACACGACCACGGTCCGGCGACGGTTCAGCGCCGGCGCGACCAGGTGCCAGCAGTACTGGTTCTGGGGGAACCCGTGCAGGAGAAGCACTGGCGGCCCGGCGCCGTGCATTCCGACCAGGTAGGTCGACTGCCCCACGGCCGCGGTGGTGTAGTCGAACCCGTCGATCTCGACGCCGCCGGCGGTCACGGTGCCCGGCCCGCCACCGACCCCACGAACTCGGCGACGGGGCCGGCTAGTCCCGCCGCGATCCTGCCCCCGTCGCGCTCGCCGCCGGGCACGCGGAACGAGTGGTCGCCTCCGTCCACCGTGACGATCCGCGCCCGGTCGCCGAGGCGACCGAGCACGGCGGCGAGGAGGTCCGGCCTGGCGAACGCGTCGCGGGTTCCCTGGACGAAGAGCATCGGGACGGAGACGCGGTCCAGGTGCTCGTCGCGGACCCGGTCCGGCCGCCCCGGCGGGTGCAGGGGATAGCCGAGGAAGACGAGCCCGTGCGCCGCCATGCCCTCGCTGACCGCGATGGACGCGATTCGTCCGCCCAGCGACTTCCCACCGACCACGATCGGCAGGTCGGTCCGCTCGCCGGCCGCGGCGGCGACCGCACGCCAGGTCTCGACGAGCGCCGGCGCCGGATCGGGGGAACGGCGGCCGGCGTGCATGTACGGGAAGTCGAACAGGAGCGTGGCCACGCCCGCGTCGCGCAGCGCGCGGGCGATGCCTTGCATGAACGGCGAGCCCATCCCCGCTCCGGCGCCGTGCCCGAGCGCGACGAGCGCGTGGGCCCCGGCCGGCACCGCCAGCACGGCGGCGGTCTCGCCGCGCGAGGTCTCGATCGAGAACGCGTCCTCCACGCCCGACACGCTAGATGATTGATTCGGCTGCGTGATGTCCTGAGCGGTCGGGAGCCAAGCAGCGCAAGGACGCAGGGAGGGCTGATATCGAGAATATCGGCCCGCCCGAGAGCTGTCACAGCAGCGCTTGACAGCGTTCAGGGGTGTCTGCTACTCAGCAGACACCCCCTGAACGATGCGCCGGTTCCCGGCCGCAGCGCCGCCAGCCGTGTCCGGGCCCATGCGTCGTGGCGTTCAGGCGCGCGCGGCCGTGGAATCAATCATGTAGTGGTGTGGCCGGCAACGTTGGTGGTGTCGATGGCGAGCGAAAACCGAGCGATGCTAGGACGCAGGACCTGTCAAGCCGCAGGCTTGACAGGGTTCGGGACGCGCCTGCTATCCACGCAGGCGCACACCGGCCAATAC
>DASQXS010000367.1:0-2586 GCA_035639615.1 Gaiellales bacterium
GTATTGGCCGGTGTGCGCCTGCCTGGATAGCAGGCGCGTCCCGAACCCTGTCAAGCCTGCGGCTTGACAGGGCCTGCGTCCTAGCATCGCTCGGTTTTCGCTCGCCATCGACACCACCAACGTTGCCGGCCACACCACTAGCTCGTTGCCCACGGCGAGCGTAGGCTTGGCGCATGCCATCGGAGCGGACGGCCTTCATCGCCGAGGGCGTCGAATTCGACGCCCGCGGGCCGGTCGCCACGGGCCTGTTCTCAGGCAGCGTCCAGACGGACGACGGCGAGATCAGTGACGCCGTCTACCGTGGCCTGTCCCTCGCCGAGGCCGTTCGCTGGTGCCGCGAGCGCGCCGATCGTGTCGTCGTCCGCATCGCCCCGGCGAGGACCCCCGCGCCGACTCACCCCTCGACCGTACCCTGAAGCTGGGCCGGCGACGGCTCGCCGGCTGGGAGTTTCTCGACCGCACGGCCGCCGATCCGCCGATCAGCTGGGACGTCGTCGTCGAGGTCCAAACGAGCGCGCTTGGCCGTCCGCATCCGCCTGGAGCCTGGACCGAGTACGCGACGACCCCCGTAGCGGTCCTGCGGGTGGAGGCGACCGGGTACCACGAAGCGCTCGCCGCGGGGGTCGCCGCAGCGGAGGAGGCAGCCCGTGCAGCCGGCCGTGACCCCGTTCCGGCCTTCTCGGCGCACCACGCCAATCCGACCGGCTCGTGGGCGGCACGCGCGAACGCCCGCGTGGACGCGAACGGCATCGTGTTCTGACCGCTAAAAAACTGGCGTTTCCCGATAGACGCCCCACACCTCACGGAGCGAGTCGCAGATCTCGCCCTCCGACGCGTAGGCACGGGAGCACTCCACCAGGTGCGGCATCACGTTCGAGTCCGTGGCCGCGGCCTCCTTGAGCCGTGTGAGCGCGGCCTCGACCGCGGCGCCGTCGCGGCGACCGCGGACGCCCAGGAGCCGGTCGCGCTGCCGCCGCTCGACCTCCGGCGAGATGCGCAGGATCTCGACCGCGCCGTCGTTTTCGGCCACGAACGAGTTCACGCCGACCACTAGCCGCCGCCGCTCCTCGACCTCGCGCTGGAAGCGGTAGGAGGCCTCGGCGATCTCGCGCTGGAAGAAGTTCTCGTTGAGCGCCGCGACGACGCCCCCGAGCCGGTCGATGCGGTCGAAGTAGTCGTAGGCCTCCCGCTCCATCCGGTCGGTCATGCCTTCCACGAGCCAGGAGCCGCCGAGCGGGTCGGCGGAGTGGACCACGCCGGTCTCGTGGGCGATCACCTGCTGGGTGCGAAGCGCGAGCCGGGCGGCATCCTCGGTCGGCAGCGCTAGGGCCTCGTCGTAGGAGTTCGTGTGCAGCGACTGGGTGCCGCCGAGCACCGCGGCGAGCGCCTCGATCGCCGTCCGGACGATGTTCACCTCGGGCTGCTGGGCGGTCAGCGACACGCCGGCGGTCTGGGTGTGGAAGCGCATGAGGAGCGAACGCTCCTTCGTCGCCCCGTAGCGGTCGCGCAGCTCGCGGGCCCAGATCCGGCGCGCCGCCCGGTACTTGGCGATCTCCTCGAAGAAGTCGATGTGCGCGTTGAAGAAGAACGAGAGGCGCGGCGCGAACTCGTCGACGTCCATCCCCCGCTCCCGGCACGCCTCCACGTACGCGAAGCCGTCGGCGAGCGTGAACGCCAGCTCCTGCGCGGCGGTCGCGCCGGCCTCGCGGATGTGGTAGCCGGAGATCGAGACCGGGTGCCAGCGCGGCATCGTCTCGGTGCACCACTGGATCATGTCCACCATGAGCCGCATCGACGGCTCCGGCGGGAAGATCCACTCCTTCTGGGCGATGTACTCCTTGAGGATGTCGGCCTGGATCGTGCCGCCGAGCGCCTCCGGCGGGATGCCCTGCTTCTCGGCCACGACCACGTACTGGGCCAGAAGCACCGCGGCCGGGGCGTTCACCGTCATGGACGTGGTCACGTGGTCGAGCGGGATCCCCGCGAAGAGATCCTCCATGTCGGCCAGCGTGTCGACGGCGACGCCCTCGCGCCCCACCTCTCCCAGCGAGCGGGCGTGGTCGGAGTCGTACCCCATGAGCGTGGGCATGTCGAACGCGGTCGAGAGCCCCGTCTGGCCGTGCTCGAGCAGGTAGCGGAAGCGGCGGTTCGTCTCCTCGGCGGTGCCGAACCCGGCGAACTGCCGCATCGTCCACACCCGGCCGCGGTACATCGTCTCGTAGACGCCGCGGGTGAACGGGAACCGGCCCGGGTCGCCCAGGTCGCGCTCGTAGTCGACGGAGACATTGACCGGCGAATAGAGCGGCTCGTACGGGATCCCGGAGATCGTCGAGCGCTCGGGCTCGGGCCGAGGCTCCGGGGCACGCTCAGGCTGCGCCATCATCCGAACGATACCGGCGCCGGGCCCTTGCTCCGGACCCGGCCGGCGAGCCAGGCGCGCAGGAACGGGTCCGGGACGGTGTAGCCGGGACGCGTGCCCCCGGCCACGAGGTCGCGCTCGGCGAGCGCCGCCACGGCCTTCTGCACCCGCCCGGGGGGGCCGAGGCGGTGGCGGTGGCGGTACTCCTCCGAGTAGATGCGGCCGGA
>DASQXS010000368.1:0-26939 GCA_035639615.1 Gaiellales bacterium
GGGCGTCTGCGCTAGAGAGTGGTCCGAGGACACCGCCAGCGCCTCCTCCGGGCACCGCGCTCGCCGCCGCGCGAAGCGCCGCCTGCGGGGCCGCCGCGGTTCCACCACCCTCCCCGCCGCTGCTCGATCCGCCGCCGCACCCCGCCGCGGCGCCGACGAGCCCCGACAGCGCCACGAGCGAGACCACCATCCACCCGAACCCCCTCATGCCCCTCATCGAAACCTCCAGATCGGTCGATCAGTCAGACCGGGAGAGCGGCGCGATGGTTCCCGGGTGATCCGTCTTCGCGCGCCAGGCGTACCACTTATGTGCTCCTGACCGCCACTACACTTAGGCCCTGATGGCGACGGAAACGCCTGTACCGGCGCTGGTTCGCGCCCGATCGGGGCAGAGCAGGCTCGCCGCGGAGTGGCGCAAGCTGACGAGGATCGCAACGATCGCCGCCGTCATCACCGCGCCGGCCGTCCTCGAGTATCTCCACGCGGTCCGAGGGTGGTCGTGGACGTGGTCCGTCGTCGGCACGTTCCTCGAGGTGATCGCGTTCCGCGGCCTGATGGACGTCGCCTTACGCCGGTTCATCCCCTGGCCGAGCCTCTTCGGAGTGGAGGCGGACCTCCAGCAAGAGGACGTGGTCGCCCGCAGGCGCGTCTGGTTCTGGCGGTTTTGGCTCCGCGCGGCCGTATGGCTCGTCGCGTTCGGGATCGTCGTCGAGGCGTTCAACCTGCTTCTCGGCTACCTCATCGGGGCGGACTGGATCTCGAGGTCGTTCGGGCCCAACCCGGCTGCGGTCCTGATCCAGCTGCTGATCCAGATGCCGCTCTTCTTCCTCGTCAACTTCCTCATCTTCTTCGGCCCCTTCCTGCTCATGGCGGCAAGCCAGATCCGCTCCTACGAGCCGGGTGACGCCGACTGGGGCGTGAAGCTCGAGGACGTGCGCGGCCAGGCGGAGGCGAAGGAGGAGGTGCGCCGCGTCGTCACGCTGTGGCAGTCGGGCGAGGCGTTCGAGCGCGCCGGCGGGAAGCGCGAGCGCGGGCTTCTCATGCTCGGCGCTCCCGGAACCGGCAAGACGATGCTCTCGAAGGCGATCGCGACCGGGTTCAACTGCCCCTTCGTGTCGATCCCGGGATCCGGCTTCGCCGGCATGTTTCTCGGCATGGACGCGATCACCGTCCGGATCCTCGCCAGGCGGGCGAAGAAGCTCGCGGCGAAATGGGGCGGGCAGTGCATCGTGTTCATCGACGAGATCGACGCGGTCGGTCAGCGCCGGTCGAGCCTCGGAACCGGGGGCTTCATGACCGGAACGGCGCCGGTCAGCATGGAGCAGCTGTGCTTCTTCGGCCACAACGGGGCGCTTACGCCGACGGGCGACCTGATCCTCGAGACTCGCGAGTGGCGCGAGCGGCTCTTCGCCGCCCGCGCGGCCGGATCGGCCGAAGGCCGCCCCGGGTTCGCCGGCATCGTGAACCGCCTCTTCCCCGGAGGCGGCATGTTCGGCGGCGGTCAGCTGGCCCTGAACCAGCTCCTCGTCGTCATGGACGGCATCGGCGAGCCGCGGTTCCTCAGGAAGACGTTCACGAACAAAGTCAACACGTTCCTCGACGCGACCTATGTCATCCCGCGGCGGATCGGCCCGCTCTCCCTGCGGTTGCCGAAGCCACGGCCCGCGGGCGAGCAGATCTATTTCATCGGCGCCTGCAATGCGCCCCTCGAGTCGCTCGACCCGGCGCTGATCCGGCCCGGCCGGCTCGGCCGCCATGTCTGGTTCAGGACGCCGACGAAGGAGGACCGCAGGGACATCTTCGACCTCTACCTCGGTAAGGTCGCGCACGACGACGACCTGGACACGCCCAGGCGCCGGGACGAGCTGTCTCGGATCACCAACGGCTACTCACCCGCGATGGTCGAGCAGGTGTGCTCGATGGCGCTCACGATCGCCCACTACGAGGGACGGATGGCCTTCTCATGGGCCGACATCGTCGAGGCGATGACCACCGTCGAGTCGGGGACGGCGGTGAACGTGGAGTACATCCCCGAGGAGACCCGCGCAGTCGCCATCCACGAGGCCGGGCATGCCGTGGCGGGCCATGTCTACATGAAGGGCGTCGAGTCGACCCGTCTTTCGATCCGCAAGCGCGGTGCCTCGCTCGGCCACCATCAGGCGCTCGAGAAGGAGGAGCGGTTCAGCTCCTGGCGGCATGAGGAGATGGGACGGCTGATCTGGGCATTGGGCGCCATGGCCGCCGAGCGGGTGTTCTACAACGAAAACTCCACGGGGGTCGGCGGCGACGTCATGCATGCGACCAGCCGGGCGGCGTGGATGGTCGGGTCGTGCGCGATGGGGCCGGAGCCCGTGAGCGTGAACGGGGCCGCAGACTCGCCGGAGGACCGCGAGGCCGGCCGCGAGAAGATCCTGAAGCGGTTCGAGGAGACCGGGCTGCAGATCATGCGCCGCGCCGGGTCCGGCGGGCCGTTCGAGACCGATCCGATCGCAGGGGTCCTGTCCGACCGGACGAAGCGGGCGACGGCTGCGCAGCTGCTCGGGCAGGCGTATATGGCCGCCCATGTGCTGATCGCGCATAACCGCGCCGGCGTCGAGCGCGTGGCCGACGTGCTCGTCGAGCGGCGCGAGATGCACGGCGACGAGGTCGTGGAGCTCCTGGACTCGCTGCACCTCGAGCTGCACGAGGCCGACCTGCTGGACGACTCGGTGTGGCCGCAGGTATGACCGAGGAGCGCAGCCATTCAGGCAGGTTCAAGCTGGCGTACGTGCTGCTGGCGGTCGTCGCGATCGTCGGGGCGGCGGCGTTCGTGATGGTACGGCCGAGCGACTCGACCACCCAAGGCGCGGCCCCGCAGGTGCGTTGGGGCCACTTCGTGCCGGGCGGCCTCCCCGCCGAGCGGATCCAGCAGATCGCCCGCTACGTGGGCTCGAGCTATCGCCTCCCGTCTGGCCGCCAGCTCGTCGCCGTGGAGGCCTCGTTTCCGCCCGCGTTCCAGAACAACCTGCGGATCACGAACTACGCGGTCTCCTACAACGATGCCGGCAAGACCAACTATGCCGTCCTGCCCGTCGGCTCGAACAACGTGATGTTCCAGCTCTGCGGGCTCGGCCCGCGCTGCTCGATCGACAAGGGCAAGGCGTCCGCCGACCGCGGCCGGCTGCTCCGGCGGGAGGCGCTCGAGCTCACGCTCTACACCTTCCATTACACGGACGTGAGCTCGGTGGTCACGTTCCTGCCGCCGAAGAAGGGCGAGCAGCCGCAGTGGGTGTTCCTCTTCCTGCGCCAGCAGTTCGAGGACGAGAGCCTCCTGTCCAAGCCGCTGAGCGCGATCCTGTCGGAGAAGACGCCGCCGACGCCGAGCGCCATCCCGGTCGCCGAGGCCGCCAGGATCGACACCATCACCGAGCAGGATCTGTACCGCTTCCACTACACGTCGGACCAGCAGGGCGGCGTCCTGCTCGTGTTCGACCCGCGCGCGATCGGGTGACGCCGCAGGCGCGGGCGGCGCTCGAGCGCGCCAGGGCCCGCCTCGATCGGCTTGACCTCTACCCGCGCCCGGTGCGAATCGCCCGCATCCGCCTGGTCCACGCGCCGCTGGTCTTTCGCCTGCCGTGGCTGCGCCGGTTCGACGGCTACGCCACCCACCGGGTCATCCTGCTGCGCCGGCCGGTCGACGGCCGCGAGCAGGACGACCTGGTGACCCACGAGCTCTGCCACGTCTGGCAGATGCAGCACCGGCCGCTCGCCATGCCGCTCTCGTATCTCGTCGCCGGCTACGACCGGAACCCGTACGAGGAGGAGGCGCGGCGAGCGGCCGAGCTCACCCGCTGATCCGCTGTTAGACGCGCGCCGGCATCTGCATGACCGGCCGCACCTCGATCGAGCCGTACTTGGCGCCGGGGCACATCTTGGCCGCCTCGACCGCCTGCTCGAAGGTGTCGCACTCGATCACGTAGTAGCCGCCGAGCTGCTCCTTGGTCTCGGCGAAGGGGCCGTCCACCACAAGCGCGTCGCCGTCCTTGATCCGGACGGTCTTGGCCGTGGCAACCGGCTGGAGCGGCGCCCCGTCCTTCATCGCGCCGCGCTGCTGCAGGTCCTCCGTATAGGCGAAGTACTCCTGCATGACCCGGTTCATCTCCTCCTCACCGAGCCTGGCCCTCGAGGCCTCCGACTCATAGATCAGGAGCGTGTACTGCGGCATCTCGGTCCTCCCGTCGTCTCGGTGCGGGCCCATCCCCTGCACCGACCATTGAACGAACGGCCGACCCGGAAATCGACCGCACTGCCCGCTCGATCCGGCGCCGATCGGGACCGCACACGAACAGGAGCTCGGTGTTGCGGACGTGCGAGACCCGACCGACCCGGCGGCCGGCAGGATCGTGGATGCCGATCCGGGCGCCGACGTAGCGCGGGTAGTCGAGCGCGGCGGTGCCGACGTAGCCGCGCTCGCTCAGGAGCGCCGTCACCTGATCGGGGCGGTGGAAGCCCTCGTCGGAGAACGAGACGACGAGCCACGGCGTCGGCAGCCGCTGGATCAGGTCGGAGAGCGCCGCCAGGGCACGCGCGCGCAGGTTGTACGCGCTCTTCCGGTCGCGGCAGTCCACCCGCTTGCAGGCGACCCCGTAGTGCGGCGGGGCATCCCAGCGGACGAGCGTCTCCCAGACGTGGTAGTTGCCGAGGTAGGAGTGCTGGTTATAGGGCGGGTCGAGGTAGGCGAGGTCGATCCCATCGAGCCGGCCGGCAAGGACATTCGCGTCCTCGGAGAGCACCGTGCCCGACGGCCCGGCCACGGTCGCCGGCTCGCGAAGCTCGAGCGGGTTCCACGCCCGCGGCGCCCAGTCCTTCAGATACGCCATCTGGACGCCACACGTCGAGTCGACCCGGTCCGCCGCCTCGACGAGGCTGGTGAGCAGGATGCCGCGCTCGACGGGATCGAGGTCGAGGCGGTCGATGCCGGCGCGAACGGCGTCGATGCGCATCCCGTTCTCCGGCCGGAAGTAGCGCGCCCGGCGGCAGAACGTCTCGGTCATGTACCCGGCCACCGGCGGGAGCCGTCCCAGCTCCCCGAGGAGGCGGCGGATGCGCCCGCGGTCGACGCCTCCGTCCGCAGCGATGTACGCGAGGCCGAAGACCTCGGAATGGGCGGCGGTGTCGTTCGAGACGACCTCCATCCCGCGGCGGCGCAGCTCCTGCCCCACCCGGGTCGTCCCTGCGAAGAGGTCCGCGGCCGTCCGGGCTCCCAGCTCCGAGGCGGCCGTACCGATTGCGGCGACGAGCGCCCGCTTGGAGCCGAGATACTTGATCACGGCCCAAATCTACGGCCCTGGACGGACGTGAACGGCGCGGCGGCCTCACGCAGCCAGGCTCAGCCCGGCGTAGAAGTACGGATGGTTGAAGACGTCCATCGGGCTCGCGTCGCCGACCGGCACCTCGAACGCGTCGCCTGCCTGGAAGTCTGCGACGGCCACGGTAAGGCGATCGGTGGCGGGATCCCAGAGCAGGGTCACGTCGACGCCGTTCGAGCTTCGATGTGCCAGCTCACGCAGAGGTGCGATGGGGGTGATGGCGTTCATCTCGGGCTCCTCGTGGGTTCCGATGGTGCTGATCACGATGAAGGCAGTCTCGCGAAGGGCCGGGAGCGTTGCAGTCGGGAAGGCAGGTGTCCGAGGGTTCGGGCAGCCGTACCGCCCGGGTGCCTACTGGCGAACGAACGTGAGCACGGCCAGGACGCGCCGGTGGTCCTCGCTGGCCGCGGGCAGCCCCAGCTTCGAGAAGATCGACGTGACGTGCTTCTCGACGGCGCGCTCGGTCACCACGAGCCGGAGCGCGATCCCGGCGTTGGAGCGCCCCTCTGCCATGAGCGCGAGCACCTCCCGCTCGCGAGGTGTGAGCTCGTCCAGCGGGTCGTCCGAGCGGCGCCGGCCGACGAGCTGCGCGACCACCGCCGGGTCGAGGGCCGACCCGCCCTGGGCGACGCGGCGTACCGCGGCCGCGAAATCGTCGACGTCCGCCACCCGGTCCTTCAGCAGGTACCCGACGCCCTCGGTGTTCTCGCCGAGGAGCTCGACGGCGTATCCCGGCTCGACGTAGGAGGAGAGCACGAGGACGCCGACCCCGGGGAATCGCTCCCGGATCTTGCGCGCGGCCTGGAGGCCCTCGTCCGTGTTCGTGGGCGGCATACGGATGTCGACGATCGCCACGTCGGGCTTCGAGAACCCGATCCGGCGCAGCAGGTCGTCGGCGTTATCAACCTGCCCCACGACCTCGAAGTCGGCCTCGGCGAGGATGCGGGCGACGCCCTCGCGCAGGAGCACCGAGTCGTCGGCCAGGACGACCCGGATCGGCGCCCCCGCGGCCCGCCCCGTCGTGTTGAGCGGCGGAAACGACGTGTCGAGGCCGGCGACGTCGAGCTGGTGCAGGCGCTCGGGCCGGTCGAGATCTTTGAGATGCGCCTCGCCGAGCTCACGGATCGCCACCCCCTCGGGCAGCTCGCCCTCGAGGAGTGCGTGCGTGGTCTGGGAGAGGAGCACCTGGCCGCCGTGGCCTGCGTCGCAGATCCGCGCCGCCCGGTGCACGTCCAGGCCGACGTAGCGATCCTCCGCGATCACGGGCTCGCCGGTGTGGATGCCCATGCGGACGCGCACCGCCGCCCCTTCGGGCCACTCGTGCCCGGCCAGGCGGCGCTGGCTGTCTGCGGCGGCGGCGATCGCCTCGCGCGCGCCCCGAAAGACCCAGAACATCGAGTCGCCCTGCGCGTCCACCTCCTCGCCGTGGTGGCCGCCGAAGGCGGCCCGCAGGAGCTTCTGGTGCTCCGACATCACCCTCGCGTAGCCGTCGCGGAGCCTATTGACGAGCCGGGTCGACCCCTCGATGTCGGTGAAGAGGAAGGTGACGGTCCCTGTCGGAAGCTCGCGCGCCATGCCGCGATCAGGGTATGAGGTCCGGCCTCGGCCTGCAAGGCAGGGCGGCCGCTATGCGCCGGGCATCGCCATCAGCTCGAGAAGCTCGATCGAGTTCCCGTCCACGTTCAGGTCGGATGTCCCTGTAGGAGCGCGGTGGCCGCGTCCGTGGACGCGGCCTCGATGAGGGAATATCCGGACACGTCGGAGGTGCTGCCCGACTCGGCGCCGCCCTCCAGATGCCGCGTGCCGTTGAGCGGAGCCCCGAGGTCGGTGAGGGCAGATCCTGCCTGCCCGGCCCAGGCCATCCAGGCATCCATCCCCGACTTCATCTGCTCGGGCGTGGCACTGGCCATCTGCTCCTGCGCGGAGACGGACGACCGGTACAGAACGAGAAATCGTGGCACCCCTTCCTCCTTCCTTGGCGGCTGTCGCTTCACCGGGACTGCGTCGGTGCGCGGACGTTGGATTTGTGCGAACACCAGGCGGTGCTGCACGCCCGAGGTCACCCGTGTCCAGGGCCGGGGTTCACGAGCATCAGGATCACGAGCAGCGCCCCGACGACAAGGGCCGCCACGAGCACCTTCGTTGCCGTCGACCAGTACCACGACCTCGGGCCGACGCGGTCCTCGTCGTCGCCGCTCATGGAAGGCATGCCGTCGCGTTCACGCTCAAACCATGAGACGGACGGCGGCCACGCGAAGTTCCCGTCAGGCAGCCGGCGAGGCCCGGCCCCGCCCGTGAGCGGCAGGACCGGGCCTCGGTGGGTCGGGGAGGTTAGGCCTCGGCCGGAACCGGCTCGGGCGCGTGCTGCACCTTCGGCAGCCAGCCGAGCGCCCGCGGCATGTACCAGTTCCAGTCGCCCAGGAGGCTCATGGTGGCCGGCAGGAGCACCGCCCGGATGATCGTCGCGTCGATCAGGATCGCAACGGCCGCGCCGAACCCGAACTGCTTGATGTCGAGCACGGACAGCGTCCCGAAGAGGCCGAACACGCCGACCATCACGATCGCGGCGCTCGTCACGACGCCGGCGGTCTGCTTGATGCCCTGCGACACCGCGTCCTGCGTGGGGACGCCGCCGTCGACGAGCTCCTTCACCCGGCTCAGGATGAACACGTGGTAGTCCATCGAGAGGCCGAACAGGACCACGAACAGGAACAACGGCAGCCAGTTCGCGATCGAGTGGGTGGAGTGGAACCCGAGCAGGGAGGCGCCCCAGCCGTACTGGAAGACGGCCACGAGGATGCCGTACGCGGCGCCGACCGAGAGCAGGTTCAGGATGATCGCCTTGATCGGGATGACGATCGAGTGGAACGTGACGAGCAGGATCAGGAACGCCAGGCCCAACACGAATGCGAACACGATGGGCGTGCGCACCCCCATCAGGGACTGGAAGTCGTGCCCCGCCGCCGTCTCACCGGTCACCGAGACGTCGGCGCCGGGGATCCGGTCGAGCGTCGCCGGGATCAGGCGGTGGCGCAGCGTGTCGAGCGCGTGCTCGGACGCCGCGTTCTGACCGTCGCCCGCGAGCGGGGCGGTGATCTTCGCCACGGTGCCGTCCCGGTTCACGGTCACCTCGATCGGGTTTCCGACCTCGCCGGAGGCCAGCGCCTGCTTCTTGAAGCTCGCGATCCGGGCCTGCGCCTCCGGAGAGGTGACGTCGTTGGCCTGGAGCGCGATGACTGCCGGCGACGGGCCGCCTGGGAAGGTGGCCTGGATCTGCTTGTAGGTCTTCACGATCGGAAGACTCTGCGGCAGGAACTTGAAGCTCGGCGTCTCGGTGTTGATGCTGAGCGCCGGGGCGGCGGCGGCGAGCAGCGCCGCGACGGCCACGACGGCCGACACGGCCGGACGGCGCAGGACGCGGTCGATGACGGCGCCCCAGAACCGGCTCTCGGTCTGGCTCTGGCGCCGGGTGAGGCGCCCGATGAGCGGGATGCGGCCCCGCTCCACCTTGTCGCCCAGGAGTGCGAGGATGGCCGGGAGCCCGGTGAGCGAGCCGATCAAGGCCACCGCCACCACGAGCATCGCAGCGGCGCCGAGGGCGACGAACGTCGGGTCGCCGGCGAGCAGCATGCCGCCGACAGCGATCATCACGGTCACGCCCGAGATCAGAACGGCCTGGCCCGACGTGGAGGCGGCCACGGCCAGCGCCTGCACCCGGTTCGCTTTGACGGCGAGCTTCACCTGCCGCAGGTCGTCCCTGGCGGCGGCGACCGAGGCGGCCTCGCGCGTGCGCTTCGCCTGCTTCAGGGCCGCCTTGGCCGCCTTGAGGCGGGCCCGGTCATCGGCCTTCGTCGGCGCGCGCTCGTCGCGCTCGCGCCGCAGGTAGAAGAGCGAGTAGTCGACGCCGACGGCCATCCCGATCAGCAGGATGATCTCGGCAGCGACGTCCACGGTCGGGAGCAGATGGCTCAAGGCCGCGTTCAGGCCGAAGGTGGCCAGCACGGCCGAGAAGGCCAGAAGCACGGGCACTCCCGCGGCCACGGCCGCCCCGAACGCGAAGAGCAGGATCGCGAGCGTGAGCGGCAGCGACACGTTGCGGGCGTGGTTCAGGTCGCCGTCGATCTTGTCGGTCAGCACGTGGTCGGCGCTCGCGTCGCCGAACTCGGCGATCTGGGCGTCGGGGTGCTGCCGCTGGAGCCCGGCGACGGCGTCCATGACCGGCTGGATCCGATCCGCGGCGGTCTCCTTGTCGCCCCTGATGTCGAACTCGACCAGGGCCGAGCGGCGGTCCTTGGAGACCTGGCCGGCGTTGCTGGAGGCCAGCGGGCTGCGCACGTTCGTCACCTGCGAGAACGTGCTCACGCGGTCGACGACCTGGTCGACGGTGTTGCGGAAGACGGGGTCGTCGATGGTGTGGCCGGGGACTCGCACGAGGACGAGCTCGCCGGCGTGGTTCGTGAACCCGGCGTTGTCGATCACCCGGGCGGCGTGACCTGACTCGCCGTCTCCGAGCTGGCTCTCCGTGAGCGTGACGTTCCCCGCCGCCGTTCCGCCGGCGACGGCGACGACGACGAAGGCGAGCCACAACCCGAGCGCGAGCCAGCGGTGGCGGGCACTCCAACCGCCCATCCGGGCGGCGAGGTTCTTGCGTTGCATATGTGCTCCTCGAGAGTCGAAAAGAGGCATTGCGGCCATGGTCGCCTGAACGGGCGGCGGTGTCGGTGGGGCGGGCCTGTATCCGCGGTGCGGTTATCCGCACAGCTGTGCAGGGGCTTGCTACCTGCAGGGGATACGGGCGAGCACGCGCGTGCCCGCGCCGTCGGGGCTGTCGACGACGAGGTGGCCGTCGAGCGCCTCGACCCGGTCCGCGAGCCCGCGCAGGCCCGACCCGGCCGCCGCGTCGGCGCCGCCGACGCCGTCGTCGCAGACCTCGACCGTGGCCCAGCCGTCGTCGCAGACGACGGCGACGTCGACGCTGGAGGCGCGGGCGTACTTGGCGACGTTCGCCAGCGACTCGGAGACGACGTAGTACGCCGCCGCCTCGACCTGCCCGGGCAGCCGCTCGGCGGGCACGGCGCGCAGGTTGACGGGCACCGGCGTGCGCGCCGCCAGCGCCTCCAGCGCGGGCGCGAGGCCGCGGTCGGTGAGGATGGCAGGGTGAATGCCCCGCGCCAGCTCGCGAAGTTCCTCGAGCGCGGTCGCAAGCTCCTCCCCCGCCGCGGCGAGCAGCGTCGCGCTCGCCTCGGGGTCCTCGCTCAGGCGCGAACGGGCGAGCCGGAGCGCGAGGGAGAGCGAGACCAGCCGCTGCTGGGCGCCGTCGTGGAGGTTTCGCTCGAGCCGTCGGCGCTCGGCATCGCCGGCCTCGACGATGCGGGCACGCGACGCGGCCAGCTGGGAGCGGGCGTCGGTGCTGGCGAGCGCCAGGGCCACCAGGTCGGTGAACTCGGCGATCCGTCTTTCGGTGCCGGGCGGGAAGGGGCCGACGCCCGAGACGACCGCCATCGCGCCCCAGAGCTTCCCCTGCACCGTGATCGGGGCGGCCACGGACGCGCGCACGCCCAGGCCACGCAGCTGTTCGGAGAGCTCGCCCTCGACCTCCTCGTAGTCGTCGACGCGGGTGGGGAGGCCCGTCTCGTAGACGCGCTTGATGGCGGTTGGGCCGTCGAACTGGACGACGCTCCCGGCCGGGATCGTGTCCGCCCCCGGGGCGGTCCAGCCGCCGAGCACCGTACCGGTGGTGCCGTCGGCCCCGAACTGGAGCATGTTCGCGGTTCGCGCGTCGAACAGGTGGCCGACCTCGGTCGTCACCGCCTGGAAGACGGCGGTCGGGCTGGCGCCGGCGGCGACGAGCGTGGCCACGCGCCGGAGCGCGGCCTGCTCCTCGGCCAGCCGCCGCTCGGCCGCCTCGGCCTCGCGCCGCTCCACGAACTGGAGGACGTGCTGGAACGTCGACTCGAGCACATCGATCGTGCCGGGGTCGGGGCCGGTGGGATCGTCGGAGGAGATCTGAAGCACGGCGACCACCTCCCCGTCGGAGATCACCGGGAACCCGAGCGTGCCGCGAAGCCCCTCGGTCTGTCCCGGCGGAAGCGGCGGGAAGAACCCGTCCGCCGCGATGTCGGGGACCCACTCCCACCTCCCCGTCGCCCAGACCCGGCCCGGCACCGACTCCGAGCGGCGAGGCCGCAGGCCGGCGACCGCCGCCGCGAAGTCCGCGCCGTCCTCCGGATCGGTCAGATAGCACCAGTCGGCCCGGAGCGTCTTCCCCTCGGCGTCGGGGCGCCACAGGATGCCGACCCAGGATTGGAGCGCGTGCGTGAGGTGCTCGAGGATGTGCGGCCGAGCCTCGTCGAGGGAGCCCGCCTCCGTGAGGGCGCGCGCGACCCGGACCTGGAGCAGGAGACGGCGCGCCGTCCGGTTGCGGTCGGTGACGTCCTCGCCGATCCCGGTGAGCCCGACCGGCCGCCCGGACGCGTCGCGCAGGAGCGTGTTGTTCCAGGCGATCTCGCGCCGCTCGCCGGAGCGGGTCGTGATGTACGACTCGTCGTGGTGGGGGATGACGCCCCTGCGCGCATCGGCGAGGAACCGCTCCTCCAGCGGGTTGAAGGTCTCCGTCCATGGGCGCCCGATCAGCTCGTCGCGCTCGTAGCCCGCGAGGTCGGCGAGGTACTGGTTGCAGAACGTGATCTCGCCGTCGAGGTTCAGCCTCACGGCGATCAGGTGGACGTTCTCGAGCAGGTCGCGGAAGCGGCGCTCGGACTCCTCGAGCGCCCCGAGGCGGGCCCGCAGGTCGGCCTGCAGCTGTTCGTTCTCGAGCGCGAGCCCGGCGGCGGCGCAGACCGATTCGACCAGCTCGCGGTTGTCGCCGAGGACGGGGTCGTGCAGGAGCGCCGCCACCCGCCGGCCGGACCGCTCGACCACCGTGACGGCCCGGTTCGGGCGCTCCGCCGCGGCCACGGGGTGGCCGTCGGCGTCGACGTAGGCGTCGAGGTCGGCGATCCAGTAGGCGAGCTCGAGGGACGGGTCGCCGACCGCCCGCCGCAGAGCCCGCAGCACCCGGTCGGGCTCGTGGCTCCGGCCAAGCTCGTCGATCAACTCCTTCAGGGCCCCCGACCGCGAGAAGCCGGTGCGCAGGATCCCGACGAGGAATCCGACCGGGACGCTCGCAAAGGCGAGCGACGACAGGATGAACGCGACGGTCGAGACGGTCTCGCCGGAGAAGAGCGAGACGGTCAGGCCGAGGGCGACCGTGGCCAACCCGAACCCGCCCGTGAGCAGGACGGGCGCCAGAATGCGCCGGGCGGCGGCCGACGCCGCCCGCCAGCGCTGCGCGACGACCATGACGACGAGCGCGAGCAGCACCACGCCGATCACTGCCGAGGCGGTCGAGAGCGCGCTCGCCAGGTCGGGATGGTGGGAGACGAGCAGGACGTTTCTGGGCGAGTCCGCGTCGCCGCCCACGTCGGCCGGCTTTGCGGTGAGGGCGACGATCACCTGCACGCCGATCGTGTCGGCGTACCCCGCCACAACGATCGCGCGCGTAAGCCGGGACTCCAGCCGGCCCCGCGGGTACGCGAGGATCGCGTGGACGAGGACGGCGTAGTAGCTCGTCGCGAGGACCAATCCGGCGGCGAACACGTACGCATCGCGGGAGGTATCGAGCGTGCTCGCGAGCCACAGCATTCCGACCGCATAGAGCAGAAGCCCGAAACGGTTGTCCGGCCGGCGCGCGAGCGCGACCAGTCCGCTGGCGATGAAGGACCACCCGACGATCAGGGCCAGGACGACAAACCCGTGGTTGACGGTCTCGCTCGTCCCGATCTCGTACGCCGAGGCGAGCCCCAGCCCGATTCCGGCCGCCCAGAGCAGGGCGCGAATTGCGGGGCGGCTCATTCCAGAAATGCGGCGAGGGCGGCTGCCGAGAGCTCCGCCTTGGGGACGAACCCCAGCGCGCCGCTCTCGGCCACGAGCGGGCCGAAATCCGACCCGTCGCGGCTTGAGGTAACGACGACTGCGGGCCCGTTTCCGCCACTCGTGAGCTCCGCGGCGACGGTGAAGCCGTCCATGTCCGGGAGCTGGGCGTCGAGCAGGACGACCTCAGGGTGGAGCCTGCGCGCCTCCGCGATGGCGGAGGCGCCGTCGACGGCCTCGCCGATGACCTGGAACCCCTCGGTCTGAAGCACCGTGCGCGCGAGCGTCCTGAAGCTGGGGTGGTCGTCGACGATCAGCACGGTTGGGGCCACGGGGTCATCGTGCCATAGGGTGAAAACATGGGGAATACGGCTAGCCACACCCCCGCAGAGCGGTCTAGACGGCTGATCGATAACTCCCGCGATGTCGGGGGCGGCTGGGAACCAAGCAGCGCAAGGACTTGCAGCGGTCAGATGCAGACCTGCTATCCAAGCAGGTCAAGTCTGGCCAACACATCACAGACGGACGTCCAGGCGCGCGGGAGTTCTCGATCAATCGTCTAGGGCGTCGTGGTGGGGCCCGAGGACGAGGTCGCAGCGAGGGCCTCGAGCTCGGTCAGGGCGCGCCTGTACTGCTTCTCCTGGGACGCGGGCAGGTTCGGCGAGAGCTTCAGGTAGGCCTTGAGGGCCGTCACGGCGGTGGAGTACTGGCGGGCCGACGCCGAGTCGCGGACGAGCTGGAGCTGGTAGGAGGCGTTCTTCGGGTCAAGGTTGACGAGCTTCTGGCGAAGCGACGTCGCCTGGGTGAGATCGGACTGCACCTGTGACTGCAGGGTCTGCGCCTTGGTTGTATACGGTTGGGAAAGCGAGTTCTCGAGCGAATGCGTGAGCGCCGGACTCAGCTTGAGAGCGGACGAGGCGGAGGCCGTGGCCGGCGCGGTGTACTGGGCCGCCTGCGCCTCGACGACGGACAGTCGCTGCTGCTCCTTCGTCGCCCGCTCCTCCAGGAGCGTCGCCGCGCCCGAGAGGCCGTTCTGGTCCTTGGGTCGGAGCCCCACGTAGCGGAGGTACGCCCCGATCGCCGGATCGAGCTGCCCGTCGGCCTGGTACGCCTCCGCCAGCTGCCGCCAGGCGACGGCGTCGTTGGGATGGTCGTGCACCGTGTTCGAGAGATCGGAGATCGATGTGCCCGAGGATCCGCCGGAGTTCAGGATGTCGCCGAGGTTGACCCCGCCGGCCCCCGAGCCGACGCCGAGGGCGACAAAGCCCAGGCCGAACATGACCGCCAGGAAGATGAACACGGGCTTCTGCGTGCGGCGGATGCGTTCGAAGAGCATGGTCAGGCGTTGATCATCTTGGCGCGGGCACCAGGCGCCGTCTCGGAGGTGGGGGACCCACGTCGGTAGCGTATCTCCCCGTTCACCATCGTCAGGGCGACGCGATCGCATGAGCCTGCGTAGACGGCGGCCGAGACGGGGTCGTCCCAGGGCAGGAACGAGGAGCCGGCCAGGTCGAGGACGCACACGTCGGCCGCGAGCCCCGGGGAGAGCGACCCGGTGACGCCCGCGAGGCCGAGCGCGGCTGCTCCGCCGGCCGTCGCCAGCTCGAGCGCCGCCGCGGCGGAGAGCGCATCGGCTCTGCCCAGGCGGGCGCGGGCGTGCATCACCGCGGCGCGCATCTCCGCCCACATGTCGAAGTCGAGCGCCGACGACGGCGAGTCCGTGCCGAGTCCCACGCGGACGTCCGCCGCGAGGAGCTCCGGCACCGGGGCGATGCCGCAGCCGAGGAGCGCATTCGAGCGCGGGCAGTGGGCCAGCGGCACGTCGCGATCTGCCATCAGGGCGATGTCTGCCTCCGAGAGGTGGACGCCGTGGACGGCGACCGTGTCCGGGCCGAGCACGTCGGCGAGCGCGTCCAGATGCACGGTCTCGCGCTGGGACTCGAGCAGATGCGTCGCGACGGGGAGCCCGCGCTCGCGGGCGAGCCCGACCAGCATGCGGTAATCGTCGAGCGTCACGGTGAAGGGGGCATGAGGCGAGACGCCAGGCGTGAGGATGTTCCCCGTGGGCAGCGTCTCCAGCCGGGCGACGGTGCGCTCGCGCAGATCGGGCCAGTCGCTGAACCCCTCCAGGTAGACGATCGCCCGCAGGCCGGCGTCGATCGCGGCCTGGGCGACCGCGCCGGAGTAGCTGCAGTCGGCGATCGTCGTGACCCCGGCCCGCAGGCACGCGGCGGCTCCCGCCTGCGCCTGTTCGAGGGCATCCCCGGCGTCGGTCGCCGCCTTGCGCCTGATGTGATCCTGGATCCAGTCCCCGAACGGCATCCCGTCGCCGAACCCGGCCATGCCGGCGTACTCGACGTGCGTGTGGGCGTTCACGAGCCCGGGCAGGATGACGCCGCGCGCGAACCGCTCATCGGCGTCGGCGAGCTCCCCCACCTCCGCGATCACCCCGTCCTCGATTCGCACCGCGCCGTCGCGGATGGGCGGGCCGTCCATGGTGACGACCCAGTCTGCGGCGAGGATCATCCGCTGGGCTCGGGCTCGGCCTGCTGCTCGCCCGAGCGGCGCGGCTCGACCATGCGCACGAGGACGTACGAGAACGCGTACAGGGCCAGGAGTGGGACGAACTCGACGATGAACGAGATCGGGTCGACGCCGGGCAGGAGCATGGCGACGACGGCCAGGACGACGATCGAGATCCGCCAGTGCCGCCGCATGCGGGCCGACGTGACGATCCCGATCCGGCCGAGTATGAGCATCACGACCGGCAGCTCGAAGACGATCCCGAGCGCCGCCAGCGTCACGACGACGAACTGGATGTAGTCGGGGGCCCGCAGCTGGACGGTGAAGTTCTCGCTGTTGTAGTTGATGAGGAACGACAGGGCCGGCGGGATCACGAGGTACCAGCAGAAGACGACGCCGAGCCCGAAGAGCGCCGGGATCATCGCGACCAGCGGTCGGATGTGGCGGTGGTATTCCTCGGCGAAGGCCGGGATGACGTAGGCGTAGAGCTGATACGTCGCCACCGGCAGCGTGATAAGGAGCGAGCAGTAGATCCCGATCGAGACCGAGGTCAGGAAGGGATCGAGCGGCGACGTCGCCAGGAACTTGTACGGGTGGCCGTTGTGGTGCGGGAGCGGGTCGGACAGGAACCGCAGGATGGCTCCGCTCTGCCAGAAACAGACCGCGACTGCGATCGCCAGGACGACCAGCGTCGTTATGAGGCGGCTGCGCAGCTCGTCCAGGTGCTCGACCAGCGTGAGCTCGTCGTCTGGCCGTACGCGGCGGAGCCGAGCCACGATGGCCGCCTAATCGGTCTTGCGAGACTCTGCGGGCGGCGTGTACGTCGGCGGCGGCGTGTACGCCTGCGGAGGCTCGATGCCCCCGACGGGCGGCTGCGGGTCCGGCTGGTCATGTCCGGAGACGGAGTCCTTGAACTCGCGGATGCCGCGGCCGAGAGACTTGCCCACCTCGGGGAGCCGCTTGGGGCCGAGCACGACCAGCGCAATGATGAGCACGATGATCAGCTGGATCGGAGACACGTCCGGCATGCATCCAGGGTAGCAGACCCCCGAGGCCGGGAAAGGCCCACCTAGCTACACTCCAATCAGCGACGAACCCGAAGAAGAGGACTGTTTTGCCTGATCTGGTCATCCGCGACCTGCATGCGTCGATCGACGGCGCCGAGATTCTGAAGGGCGTCGATCTGGAGCTCTCCAAGGGCCAGATCCACGCCATCATGGGGCCGAACGGCTCCGGCAAGTCGACCCTGGCCCACGTCCTCATGGGCCACCCGGCCTACGAGGTCACGGGCGGCGAGGTCACGTTCAAGGGCGCCGACGTGCTCGAGCTGGCGGCGGACGAGCGCTCCCGGCTGGGCATGTTCCTCGCCTTCCAGTACCCGTCGGCGATCCCCGGCGTCACCGTCGCGAACTTCCTGCGGCTGGCGCTGAACGCCCATCGTCGCGGCGAGGACGGCGAGGAGAACCCGATCCGGATCCCCGAGTTCCGAAAGCTGCTGCAGGAGAACATGGAGCTCCTGCGCATCGACCGCTCGATGTCGTCGCGCTACCTGAACGACGGCTTCTCGGGCGGCGAGAAGAAGCGCGTGGAGATCCTGCAGATGGCGATGCTCCGGCCGGAGCTTGCGATCATGGACGAGACCGATTCTGGCCTCGACATCGACGCGCTCAGGATCGTCGCCGACGGCGTGAACCACCTGGCAGGGCCGGAGATGGGCGTGCTCGTGATCACGCACTACTCGCGGCTCCTGCACTACATCAAGCCGGACGTCGTCCACGTGCTCGTGGAGGGCCGCATCGCCCGCACCGGCGGGCCCGAGGTCGCGGACGAGCTGGAGCGCGACGGCTACGCACCCTACGGTGTCGAAGAGGAGGCGATGGTCGGTGGCTAAGACCGAGCTCACCCCCGAAGAGGCCCAGGCAACCGCGATCGGGGAGTACCGGTTCGGCTTCCACGACGAGTTCGAGCCGATCTTCCGCACGCGCAAGGGCCTGGACGAGGAGATCGTCCGCGAGATCTCGGCGCACAAGCGCGAGCCGGAATGGATGACCGAGTTCCGCGTGAAGGCGTACCGCCACTTCGCGGAGCGGCCCATGCCGACGTGGGGCGCCGATCTCTCCCGGATCGACTTCTCGAACATCTATTACTACCTGAAGCCGGTCGAGGAGCAGGCCCGCTCGTGGGAGGACCTGCCGCCGGGGATGAAGGAGACCTGGGACAAGCTCGGCATCCCCGAGGCCGAGAAGAAGTACCTGGCCGGCGTCGGCGCCCAGTACGAGTCCGAGGTCGTCTACCACAACCTGCAGAAGGACCTGGCGGCACAGGGCGTGGTGTTCCTCGACATGGACTCGGGCCTGCGCGAGCACGAGGATCTCGTGCGGCAGCACTTCGGCACGATCATCCCGTACAACGACAACAAGTTCGCCGCGCTCAACTCGGCCGTGTGGTCGGGCGGGTCGTTCATCTACGTCCCGCCGGGCGTCAAGGTCGACCTGCCGCTGCAGGCCTACTTCCGCATCAACGCCGAGAACATGGGCCAGTTCGAGCGGACGTTGATCCTGGTCGACGAGGGCGCCTACGTCCACTACGTCGAGGGCTGCACGGCGCCCATCTACACAACGGACTCGCTGCACTCGGCCGTGGTCGAGATCCACGTGGCCGAGGGCGGCCGCTGCCGGTACACGACCATCCAGAACTGGTCGGTGAACGTCTACAACCTCGTCACCAAGCGTGCGGTCGCCGAGAAGAACGCCACCATGGAGTGGGTGGACGGGAACCTCGGTTCGCAGATCACGCAGAAGTACCCGGCGGTGCTCTTGAAGGGCGAGGGCGCCCACGGCGAGGTGCTCTCGATCGCGTTCGCAGGCCACGGCCAGCACCAGGATGCCGGCGGCAAGATGACCCACATGGCGCCGAACACGTCGTCGGTGATCAACTCGAAGTCGATCTCGAAGGACGGCGGCCGCGCCTCCTACCGCGGCCTGCTGCAGGTGAACCACGGGGCCGTCAACTCGCGCTCGAAGGTCGTCTGCGACGCGTTGATCCTCGACGACGAGAGCCGCACCGACACCTACCCCTACATCGACATCAAGGAGAACGCGGTCGACATCGGCCACGAGGCGACCGTCTCGAAGATCGGCGAGGAGCAGCTCTTCTATCTGATGAGCCGCGGCCTCTCGGAAGAGGAGGCCTCGGCGATGGTGGTGTCGGGCTTCATCGAGCCGATCACCAAGGAGCTCCCGCTGGAGTACGCCGTCGAGATGAACCGGCTGATCCAGCTGCAGATGGAAGGGTCTGTGGGCTGATGGCGACGGCGATCGAGCCCGCCTGGCTGGCGGGCGCGCGCGAGGCTGCCGCCGCGACGTACGAGTCGCTCCCCGTCCCATCGAATCGCGAGGAGGCGTGGCGGTTTACGAACCTGCGCGGCTTCGACCCCGACTCGTTCTCGCTCCAGCCCGGCACGCTCACCATCGAGGGCGACCAGGCCGGCGGCGTGACGTTCGGGAGCCTGGCTCGGCTGGCGGCGGAGCGGCCCGAGCTGGTCGAGCCGCACCTGGGCACGGTCGTCTCCGGCGAGGAGAAGTTCGCCGCCGGAAACGCGGCCCGCTGGCAGGACGGCATCCTGCTGCACGTGCCGGCCGGCGTGGCCGTCGAGACGCCGCTTCGGGCGACCCTCGAGCTGGCCGGGGACGGGACCGCCGCCTACCACCGCGTGCTGGTCGTCCTCGAGGCCGGCGCCCAGGCGACGTTCACGGAGGAGTTCGTCTCGGCGGTGCCGGGCTACGTGAACGTGGTCGTCGAGCTGAAGGTCGCGGACGGCGCCCGGCTCGAGTACGTGACGATCCAGAACCACCATCCCGAGACGCGCCAGTTCGGCACCCATCGCGCCACGGTCGGCCGGGACGCCGAGCTGGACTGGGTGGCGGCGGCGATGGGCGGCACGCGGGCGAAGTCGCGCATGGAGAGCTACCTCGCCGCCCGCGGCGCGACCGTCAAGGTAACCGGCGCCTACTACCTGACCGGCATGGAGCACGTCGACTACGACACCACCCAGGAGCACGGCGCGCCCGACACGACGTCCGACCTGGCGTTCAAGGGCGTCCTCGACGACCGCGCCCGGGCCGTCTGGCGCGGGGTCATCCGGGTGGACAAGGGCGCCCAGAAGACGGACGCGTACCAGGAGAACCGCAATCTGCTGCTCTCCACGGACGCCCAGGCGACGCCGATCCCTGGCCTCGAGATCGAGGCCAACGACGTCCGCTGCACCCACGGCGCCACGGTCGGCCAGGTGGACGCCGGCCATCTCTTCTACCTGATGAGCCGCGGGCTCAGCCGGGCGGAGGCGCAGCGGGCCATCGTACGCGGCTTCTTCGAACCGGTGCTCGACCGTATCGGCTCCCAGCCTGTGCGCGACTCCCTCGCCGCCGCGCTCGACGCCCGCATCCGCTAGCGGCGGGAACGCAGTTCCGGGGTCAGGCACGCAATTGCGGTGCCGGACCGGATCCGCGTCAGCTCGGCGGGTCGGTCGCCGGCACGGGCGTGGGCACAACCGCCGGGGACGGCACGCGGACGGCGTGAGCCAGGCCGAGGTGGCCGTGCGCGCCGGTCCCATATCCGCCCGGCACGGGGATGTACATCTCCGGATAGCCCCACATGCCGTGCTCGGAGATGTCGAGGCCGGTCGCCTCCACCTCCGGCTCGACCCGGATCCCGAAGAGCGCCTTCATGACCCAGAGCGCTGTGTACGAGCTCGAGAACGTGAACGCGCCGACGCAGACGAGCCCGAGTGCCTGAACGCCGAGCTGGTGGAACGAGCCGGTGTAGACGAGGCCGCCGCCGCCCGTATTCGTGACGCTTGCCAGAGCGGGCACCGTGAAGAGGCCACAGGCGAGCGTCCCCCACACGCCCGACATGCCGTGCACCGCGATCGCGCCGATCGGATCGTCGATCCGGATGCGGTCGACGGCGATCACGCCGAAGACGGCGATCGCGCCCGACACGAGTCCGACGACGACCGCCGCCCACGGGGCGACGAACCCCGACGCCGCCGTGATCGCGACGAGCGCGGCGAGGACGCCGTTCAGCGTCATGGAGACGTCCGGCTTGCGCAGGATGGCCCACGCGCACACGGCCCCTGACACGCCGCCGGCGGCCGCCGCCAGGTTGGTGGTCAGGGCGACGTAGGCGAAGAACCCGAGCTTGTCCCCGGTAACGACGCCCAGCGTCGATCCCGGATTGAACCCGAACCAGCCGAACCAGAGGATGAGCGTGCCGAGCACGGCGAACGGGATGTTGTGGCCGGGGATGGCGTTGGCGGTGCCGTCTCGGTCGAACTTGCCCAGCCTGGGCCCGAGCAGAAGCGTTCCGGCCAGTGCGGCCAGTGCGCCCTGGTAGTGCACGACGGTCGAGCCGGCGAAGTCCTGCATGCCCTTGTCGAAGAGCCAGCCTCCGCCCCAGATCCAGTGCGAGGTGATCGAGTAGATGATCGTGAAGACGACGCCGAACGCGAAGTAGACCCAGAGCTTCGTCCGCTCGGCCATGGCTCCCCAGACGATCGCCAGCGACACGCCGGCGAACACCACCTCGAAGAGGTAGCCCGCGCCCGCGGGTACCGTGGTGATGAAGCTGAACGGCTCCCTGCCGACGGCGAGCATCTGATCGACGCTCGGGACGAACCCGCCCGTGCCGACGATCGCGTTTCCCTTCCCGAACGCGATGCCGTAGCCGACCGCCCAGTAGACGAGCGAGCAGACCGCGAAGATGAGGACGTTCTTGCCCGCGACGTGAGCCGCGTTCTTCATCCTCGTCAGGCCGGCCTCGAGGAACGCGAAGCCGGCCTGCATGAACATCACGAGCACGGCGGCCAGGACGACCCAGACCGTGTTCGCCGCGATCAGGAGATCGCTCGACTTCATCGCTCCACCTCCTCGAGTGGCCCGCCCGTGCGGTTGTGGGTGACGTTTGCGACCGGGGTCGTCCACACGATCCCGTCGCCGGACTCGTTCCCGCTGCGGGCGGCGTCGGCCACCGTCTCGACGACGGACTCCGCCCGCCCGTCGGCGACGACGAAGATGAGCAGCGCCTTTGGCAGGAAGCGCGACTCGAACACCCGCCCGCGGTACTCATGAGTGATGCCGCGCTGGCGCCCGTGGCCGATCGCCTCGATCACCGTGACCCCCACGTGCCCCGTCTCGTGCTCGACCGCGTCGATGACCGTCTCGACCCGCTCACGGAGAACGATGGCCTCGACCTTGATCATCTCGCCGCCGACGATACCCCAGGGGTCGGAGGGACGCAAATCAGATGATTCACTTTGATCTCAGAATCGAACCGATTGGCTCAATATGTGCCGAACTGCTTCCAGAGATGCTCGGCGGCGTCGAGCCGGCGCCCGCTCGAGCGCCGCTTCCGAAGCGCGATCTCGGCCGCGAGCGCCTCGAGCACCACCATGCCGGCGGCGGCCGTCTCGAACCCTCCTTGCTCGGCCGGCCGGCACACGAGCGTGTGGGTGGCGATTCCCGCCGCGGGGGCCATCAGGTCGTCCGTTATCAGGACGGATGGCGCGCCCGCCTGGTGGAATTCCCGGACGACGTCCGCCGTCAGCTTCGCGTAGCGCTTGAACGTGAACGCGAGCAGCCGGTCACGCGGCTCGAGGTCGATCAGATGGTCGGCGATGCCAGGCTCGCCGGCCGCGATCGGCCAGACGTTTGCGATCAACGGGTTCAGGAGGTAGTAGGCGTACTCCGCGAGGGCCGCCGACTTGCGGTGGCCGAAGATGCCGAGCTTGCCGTTCCCGCGGGTGAGGAGGCGCACGGCAGAGTCGAACTCGGCGCCGTCGATGCTCACCCGGGTCGATGCCAGGTCGGCGCGGGCGCGCTCGACCCAGCGCCCGAGCACCCCGTCTGCGGTCTCGCCGGGCTGCTCCTCGTCCGTCCGCCGGAGGCGTTCGACCGCCTCGGCGCGCAGGCTCTCGTGCAGCTCGGTGAACCCCGGGAAGCCGATCCGGGTTGCAAACCGGACGACCGCCGCCTTGCTCACGCCGGACTTGGCGGCCAGCGACTCCGCGGTCTCGAACGGCGCCTCGATGTAGTGATCGAGGATCTGGCGGGCGATGCGCCTGTCGTTCGGCGAGAGGTCGTCGAGGCGGGCGCGGATCAGCCCAGCGACCTGAGAACCGATCGGGGACCGCATCGGGCTGAATCATATGACTCAGGTTCGCGAAGGTAGGCGTCGGCTCGGGCGGCGGCCCGCCGGCCCTCCGCGATCGCGGTGACGACGAGGTCGGCCCCGCGCACGCAGTCGCCGGCGGCGAAGACTCCGGCCGGCGTCGAGACGACCGTCCCGCGATCGCCGATCTCGGCACCGCAGGCGGCATAGACGGGGTCGGATTCGACGCCGGCAAAGCCGATGGCGACGAGCACGAGGTCCGCCGGGAGCGCGACCTCGTCGCCGGTGGCCGCCGGGGCGGGGCGCGGCCCGACCGCGGTGAGGCCGGGGAAGGCGACCCGGCGGGCACGGACGGCGCGCACGCCGGCCGTCCCGGCCTCGATCTCCACCGGCTCGAGCTGCCACTCGCGCGATCCGCCCTCCTCGTGGGCCGGATACGTGCGCAGGAGCGGCGGCCATTCCGGCCACGTGGCGAGCGGCTTGCGCCGCCGCGGGGGGAGCGGCCCGTGGGCCACCTCGGTGACCGACCGCGCCCCCTCGCGGAGCGCGCAGCCGAGGCAGTCGGCGCTGGTGTCGCCGCCGCCGATCACGATCACGTGCTTGTCGCGCGCGGTGATCTCAGGGCCGTCCAGCGGACGTCCGGCCACCCGCCGGTTTCGCTGCACCAGGTAGGACATCGCGTGCTCGATCCCGGGCAGGCCGGCCCCGGGGACGTCGAGCCGGCGGTGGCGCTGCGCCCCCGTGGCGAGCACGACGGCGTCGAACCGGTCTCGCACGTCATCGCCCTCCCGGCCCGCGTCGACGCCCACCTCGAAGCGAACGCCCTCGGCCAGGAGCTGGTCGAGGCGGCGGTCGATCAACCACTTCTCGAGCTTGAAGTCGGGGATGCCGTAGCGGAGGAGGCCGCCGGGGAGATCGTCGCGCTCGAACACGGTGACCCAGTGTCCCGAGCGGGCCAGCTGCTGGGCGGCTGCGAGGCCGGCCGGGCCGCTTCCGACGACCGCGACCGCGCGGCCGGAGAGCGTCTTCGGGGGCCGCGGCCGCACCCACCCCGCCGCGAACGCCTCGTCCGCGATCGCCATCTCGATCTGCTTGATCGTCACTGGCTCGTCGTTCAATTGAAGGACGCACGCCTCCTCGCACGGGGCGGGGCAGAGCTTGCCGGTGAACTCGGGGAAGTTGTTCGTCTGGTGGAGACGCTCGACGGCCTCGCGCATGCGCCCCGTGCGGACGAGCTCGTTCCAGTCCGGCACCAGGTTCCCGAGCGGGCAGCCCGAGTGGCAGAAGGGGACGCCGCAGCCCATGCAGCGAGCCGCCTGCTCCCGGGCGAGCCCGTCCGGCATCGCCGCGGCGGGGTCGTGGTGGTCGCGCACCCGCTCGCCCACCGGCCGGTAGGGCCGGAGCCGCCGGCGGATCGTGAGGAACCCGCGTGGATCAGGCACCGGCGGCCACCAGCTCGCGGCCGTCGCCGAGGGCGCGGCGGAGGTCGTGGGGCATGACTTTCACGAACCGCTCCGCCGTCTCGGGCCAGGCCGCGAGCATCCGGCCTGCGACCGCGCTCCCCGTCCGGGCAAGGTGAGCGGCCAGCATTCCCCGCAGGACTCGTACATCCTCCTCGCCTGCAACGGGCTCGAGGTCGACCGAACCGGTGTTGCAGTGGTCGGCGAAGGTCACCTCCTCGTCGAGCACGAAGGCGATTCCGCCCGACATCCCGGCCGCGAAGTTGCGCCCGGCCGGGCCGAGGACGACGACCACGCCGCCGGTCATGTACTCGCAGCCGTGGTCGCCGACGCCCTCCGCCACGGCGCGGGCGCCGGAGTTTCGGACGCAGAAGCGTTCGCCGGCGCGGCCGCGGAAGTACGCCTCGCCCGATGTGGCGCCATAGAGCACCGTGTTCCCGGCGATCACGTTCTGCTCGGCCACGAAGCCCGCCCCCGGGGCCGGGCGGACCACGAGCCGCCCGCCCGAGAGGCCCTTGCCGGCGTAGTCGTTGCACGCTCCGGTGAGCTCCACGGCGAGCCCGGCGGGGGCGAACGCGGCCACGCTCTGGCCCGCGCAGCCGCGCAGGCGCAGCAGGATCGCGCCGTCGGGGAGGCCGCCGGCGCCGGCGCGGCGGGCGATCTCGCCGGCGACCGCGGCGCCGACGCTGCGGTCGGTGTTCGAGACGTTCGCATCGAAGACGGCCGGCGCGCCGCGGTCGATGGCGTGGCGGACGGCGTGAACGATCCCGGCGTCGAGCGTGGCCGGGGGGCCGCGGCGGGGCCGTGGCGGGGCCGGATCCGGCCTGGTGGCGATGAGCGGCGACAGGTCGATGCCGGCGAGCGCCGGGCGGACGTCCTCGCGCGGGCGCAGCAGGTCGCCGCGTCCGACGACGTCCTCGAGCCGGGCGATGCCGAGCGTCGCCAGGAGCTCGCGCACCTGCTCCGCGACGAACACGAAGTAGCGGACGACGTCGTCGGGCGTCCCGGTGAAGCGGCGCCGGAGCTCGGGATCCTGGGTGGCGATCCCGACCGGGCACGTGTTCAGGTGGCAGACGCGCATCATCACGCAGCCGGCCGCGACGAGCGGCGCCGTCGAGAACCCGAACTCGTCGGCGCCAAGCAGCGCAGCCACGACCACGTCGCGGCCGGTGCGAAGGCCGCCGTCGGCCTGGAGCCGGACCCGGTCGCGCAGGCGGTTCCGCGTCAGCACCTGCTGCGCCTCGGCCAGCCCGAGCTCCCATGGGAGACCGGCGTGCTTGATCGACGAGAGGGGCGCGGCGCCGGTGCCGCCGTCGTGCCCGGCGATCACGATGTGGTCGGCGCCGGCCTTGGCGACGCCGGCCGCGATCGTGCCGACGCCGGACTCGGCCACGAGCTTCACCGAGATCTCGGCCGCGGGGTTCACGCAGCGCAGGTCGTGGATCAGCTGGGCCAGGTCCTCGATCGAGTAGATGTCGTGGTGCGGCGGGGGTGAGATGAGCCCGACGCCGGGCATCGCGTGCCGCAGGCGGGCGATGGTCTCGTCGACCTTCGTCCCGGGCAGCTGGCCGCCCTCGCCCGGCTTGGCGCCCTGGGCGATCTTGATCTGGAGCTGGTCGGCGTCCGCCAGGTAGGTCGCGGTGACGCCGAAGCGGCCCGAGGCCACCTGCTTGATCGCCGACCGCCGCAGGTCGCCGTTTTGGTCCAGGACGGAGCGAGCGGGATCCTCGCCGCCCTCGCCGCAGTTCGACCGCCCACCGAGCCGGTTCATCGCGATAGCCAGGGTCTCGTGGGCCTCCGGCGAGATCGCGCCCAGGCTCATCGCCCCCGTGGCGAAGCGGCGCACGATCTCGGCGGCCGGCTCAACGGCGGAGAGCGGAAGCGGCTCCGCGGCCGGGACGAGCTCGAGCAGGCCGCGGAGCGTCGCGGCCCGGGCGGCATCCTCATCGACCTCGCGGGCGAACTCGGCGTACGTCGACGGCGCCGCGTCTCGAACCGCGCGTTGCAGCCGCGCGACCGTCGTCGGCGTCCACACGTGCCGCTCGCCGTCGACGCGGTAGCGATACTCCCCGCCGAGCTCGATCGGCTCGCCGCGCTCGCCGGTGCCCGGGAACCCGGCCGCGTGGCGGGCCGCGATGCCGGCGTGGACGTCGGCCAGCTCGATGCCGCCGATGTGCGAGGCCGTGCCCGGAAAGTAGCGGCCGATCAGCCCCGGCCCGAGGCCGACAGCCTCGAAGATCTGGGCGCCGCGGTAGCTCTGGATCGTCGAGATCCCCATCTTCGAGCACACCTTGGCGAGCCCGCGCCCGATGGCCTCGACGAACGCCGGCCGCTGGTCGGCGGGGAGCGTCTCCAGCGCGAGATAGGGGCAGACGGCGGCGGCGCCGTACCCCAGGAGAAGCGCGACGTGCATCGTCTCGCGCGGCTCGCCGGAGTCGACGACGAGGCCGCACATCGTCCGCGCGCCCTCGCGCACGAGGTGGGAGTGAACCGCCGCGGTGGCGAGGAGCGGCGGGACCGGCGCCAGCTC
>DASQXS010000369.1:0-6928 GCA_035639615.1 Gaiellales bacterium
GGGGTGTGCACGGGCCGGGCGAGGTGCATGTGGTATTCGTGGACGCGTGACCGCGACGACCACGGAATTCGTCTACCTGAGCCAGGAGGACGTCGTGGCCGCCGGCGGCACCGACATGGCCGCCGCCATGGACGTCATCGAGCGCGCGTTCCGGGTGAAGGCCGACGGCGCGGTGTTCATGCCGCCCAAGGTGATGATCACCTGGGCCGACGAGCCGGGCACCGAGGAGAAGCACGGCCGCATCATGGCCATGCCGGCTTACGTCGGCGGCGACTTCGACGTGGCCGGGCTGAAGTGGATCCCGAGCGTGCCCGACAACCCGGCCCGAAACGGCCTTCCCCGGGCAAACGCGCTCGTGCTCCTCTCGGACCGCGACACGGGGCTGCCCCTCGCCGTCATGGACGGGACGGTGGTGAGCGCGATGCGAACCGGCGCGGTGACGGGCGTCGCCGTGCGGCGGCTGGCCCGGCCGGGGGCGGAGGTTGCCTGCCTGTTGGGCGCCGGCGTCCTCGCCCACACCCAGCTCGCCGCCCTCCGGGTGGCGCTGCCCGGGCTGCGCGAGGTGCGCGTCTACGACCCGCGCACCGACCGGTGCGAGCGCTTCTGCGCCGGCGCGGCGGCGGACGGCCTCGCCGTCCGCTCGGCGGCCACTCCCGAGGAGGCGGTCCGGGGCGCGGCCGTGGTCGTCCCGGCGACGATGGCGGTCGAGCCCAGCTTCGAGCCGGCGTGGCTCGACCCCGGCGTGACGGTCGTCCTGGTCTCGAGCCTGGACGGGCCCCTCGACCTCCACGCCGTCACCGACCTCCTGGTCGTGGACGACTGGGTGCACGAGTCAACGCACGAGGGTCGCTACGCCGAGAGGCTCGTCGGCGCGGGGATCATCCCCTCGGACGGCTCCGCGGCCGTCGAGCTGGCCGACGTCGTCACCGGCCGCCACCCCGGCCGCACCCGCGTCGACGAGCGGATCGTGGTGAGCCCGGTCGGCCTGGCGATGGACGACGTCACGGTCGCCAAGCACGTGCTCGACCGGGCCCGCGCCGCCGGCCTGGGGACGGCGCTCAGGCTGCGCTCAGGCCCACCGGTCTGGGAATGAGGAACGCCCTCCTGCGCTCGCCGGACGGGCGGCGCTTCCTGGCCGCGCAGCTCATGGACTCGATGGCGGCCGGGCTGGCCCTGGTCGTCCTGCCGTGACTCGTGCTCGATGCGGGCGGCTCCCGGTCGCTGGCGGGGGCGGCCTTCCTGGTCGGGACCGTGCCCTACCTCATGCTCGGCCTCCATGCCGGCGACCTGGGCGATCGGCGGCGGCGGAAGCCGATCATGGCCGTCGGCGCCGCGCTCCAGGGCGTCGCCGCAGTGATCCTCCCGGTCACGGTGGCGCTCGGCCCGCCGGCGCGTGACCTGCCTGTCGCGCTCATCTTCGCCGCCGGCATGGCGGTCACGGCGGGACGCGTCTTCGTGGACGCGGCGGCCTTCGGCGCCGTTTCACGGCTGGTCGGGGACGCCCATTTCGTCGAGGGCCAGGCCGGGCTCTCGCTGGTCTGGTCGCTCGGGTTCCTGGTCGGCCCCGCGGTAGGCGGTGCGCTCATCGGCGCGATCGGCGCAGTGCGCGCGCTCTGGGTCGAGGGGGCCGGGTTCGCCGTCGCGGCGCTGCTTCTGGCGTCGATCACGACCGAGCTCGGGCCCGATGCGCCGCCCGACGGCCACCGGCCAAGGATCATGGCCGGCGTCGACATGGTCGTGCGCGACCGGGTGCTGCGCCGGCTCACGTCGGTGGCGATGGCCTGGAACCTGACGGTGGGGATCTTCTATGCGCTGATCGTGGTGTTCGTGCGGACCCAGCTCCACGCCGGCGGCGCCGCCGCCGGGCGCATGCTGGCGGTGGGCGGCGCGGCCGGGCTGGGGGGCGGGCTCGCGGCGCCCGTGGTCCGGCACCGCCTCGGCCCCACTGCTTCGCTGAGGCTGGCCCTCGTCGGAAGCGCGGCCGCGTGCGTGGCCCTGGCCGCCGCGCCCGGCCTCACCGCGGCCACGGTCGCCTACGCCGCGCTCGAGGTGACGGCCCTCCTCTTCATCACGCTCGCCATCGGCGAACGGCAGACGCGGGCCGCGCCGGCCGAGCAGGCCCGGATCGGCATCACCGGGCGCATGGCGGCGCTCCTGGCATCGTCCGCCGGAGCGCTCCTGGCCAGCGGGCTCGTCGCCGTGCTCTCGCCGAGCCACGTCTTCGCGGTCGCCGCGGCGGCGACGGTGGCCGTGGTCGCCGTCGGCAGCCGGGCCGTCGACATCGAGGCGGGCTAACCGGTCTGCTTGGCAGGCGGTGTCGGCTGGGCTACGTGAGTGGCGCGGATAGCGCGGCCGAAGTAGCGGAACACGTGCACCTGGAAGGCGACCATCCACACCGCGGCGACGATGAGGTGGGTGCGGGCCATGACCGACGAGTCCGACGGCGACGCCAGGAGCGGAAGGCCCGTCAGGACGAGCGGGACCGACGTGACGAGCAGGACGAGCGAGAGCCCCTCGGTGAGGGCGTTCGGGAGGACCGTGCCCTCGCGGAGGCGGCCCGCCGGCAACGCCCGCAGCTTCCACGCCACCAGCGCCAGCCCGGCAAGCGACGTGAGCGTGTGCGTCCAGGCCATCGCCGCCGAGGGCCGGTCGCCGCGTAGGTCGATCGTGTAGATCAGAAGCCCGGTAACGACGCCGGCGAGGAGAAGCGGGAGCGCCGCCGTGGAGAGCCTCGCCGCGGCCGGCGTGACGACCCGCGGCGGCTTCCGCCGCGCCTCCTGCTCGCGCCGCCACTCCACGAGCTCCTCGTCGGAGAGATGCGCCGGCGGGAGCCGCATCGCGTAGATGCCGAACCGCACCAGGAAGCCGATCCCGACCACCGCCGGCAGGAGGTGGGGGATGTGCGTGAGCAGGAACCTCACGCCGTCAGGGTAGCCCGACACGCGTTGCTCCCGTCCTGCCACCTTGCGTAAGATGCGGGCCGGTGTCAGCGTTCGCGAGAGTCGGCTTCGTCGCCCTGGTCCTGGGAGCGCTGGGTTCGGTGGCCGTGTGGCTCACGCCGTCGTGGTTCCCCGTGCAGGCCGCGACGCAGGCGGACCGCCAGGACACGCTCTACTTCTCGCTGATGGTGATGAGCTCGTTCATCTTCGCCATCGTGCTCGTGTTCCTGGGCTACTCGATGTGGAAGTTCCGGGCCAAGCCCGGGGACGAGTCGGACGGCGATCCGATCCACGGCCACACCGGCCTCGAGATCGTCTGGACGATCGTCCCGATCTGCCTCGTGCTCGGCTTCGCGGTCTACGGCTCGGTCGCCCTCGACCGGAACGAGGCGCTCGCCAAGGACCATATGGTCGTGGACGTGCAGGGCCAGCAGTTCGCCTGGACGTTCACCTACCCGGACTACAAGAACCTGAAGACGGGCATCCTGGCGCTGCCGGTGGGGCGGCAGGTCCAGTTCCGGATCAGCGCCGTCGCGCACGACGTGATCCACTCGTTCTACATCCCGGCGTTCCGGCTGAAGCAGGACGCGGTGCCGGGCGTGCCGACGACGCTGGTCGCGACGCCCGACCGGATCGGGACGTATATGGTCACCTGCGCCGAGCTGTGCGGCATCGGCCACAGCCAGATGCGCACGATCGTGAAGGTGATGAGCCCGTCCGATTTCTCCGCGTGGATCGCCGACCAGCAGAAGGCGGCCACGCAGCCGCCGTCCGGCGGGAACGCCGACCCGGCGGCGACGTTCAGCGCCAACTGCGCGTCCTGCCACACGTTCACACCGGCGGGGGCGAAGGGCACGGTCGGCCCCGACCTCGACAACCTGGCCTCGGACGCCCAGAAGTACGGCGGCGGTGAGTCCGCCGAGGACTACGTGAAGGAGTCGATCGTCGATCCATCCAAGGTCGTCGTCACCGGCTACCCGAACGGCGTCATGCCGTCCAACTTCGGGACGGCGCTGACGTCGTCCCAGATCGACGCCCTGGTGAAGTACCTGCTGAAGGGGAGCTGATGGTTGCACACGCTCACGAGATGACCGCACCGATCCACGACGCCCACGGCGGAGGTGGGCCGAAGCGCAGCGTGTGGCTGCGGGGTAGCTGGGTGCGGGCGCTCTGGGTGGCCGCGGTGATGGGGCTCGGCGCTGCCGGGCTCGTCATGCTCATCCGCTCCCTGAGCGGGCGCACGGCCTACAGCGACGGCGTCGTCCAGACGTTCGGGATCCTGTTCGCCGGGATCGGGTTCACGGTCGGGATCGGCTGCTGGGACTACTGGTGGCACTACCTGATCGGGAGCCCCACCCCCGAGCACGAGGACCACTCCAACCACGGCGCCTACACCTGGAAGGACTACTTCAAGGTCAACACCGACCACAAGGTCATCGGCGTCCAGTACCTGGTCACCACGTTCATCTTCTTCCTGATCGGCGGCCTGCTGGCCGAGGGCATGCGCGCCGAGCTGGCGACGCCCGGCCAGCAGTACTTCTCGCCGGGGACGTTCAACGGCCTCTTCTCGGTGCACGCGGCGCTCATGATCTTCCTGTTCGTGATCCCGGCGTTCGCCGGCCTCGGGAACTTCGTGATCCCGATCATGATCGGGGCGCAGGACATGGCGTTCCCGCGCCTGAACGCGCTCAGCTACTGGATGCTGCCCGTCGCCGGCGTGACCATGGTGTCCTCCTTCTTCGTCACGCCGTTCGATGCGGGCTGGACGAACTATGCGCCGCTCGCCGTGCACGGCCCGGCCGGGCAGACGATGTGGGTGATGGGCGTCCAGTTCGCGGGCGCCTCGTCGATCGCGACCGCGGTCAACTTCCTCGTCACGATCGTCACCATGCGCGCGCCCGGGATGGGGTTCTGGCGGATGCCGCTCCTGGTGTGGGCCAACCTGGCAACCTCAACGCTGGTCGTCCTGGGTACGCCGTTCATCGCCGGCGCCCAGTTCCAGGTCCTGTTCGACCGGATCATGCACACCCACTTCTACGACCCGGTCGGCGGCGGCAGCGTCATCGCCTACCAGCACATCTTCTGGTTCTACTCGCACCCGGCCGTGTACATCATGATGCTGCCCGGGTTCGGGATCATCTCCGAGGTGATCGCGATCCACTCGCGCAAGCCGATCTTCGGCTACAAGCTGATCGCGATCTCGACCGTCGCGATCGGCGTCCTCGGGTTCACGGTGTGGGCGCACCACATGTTCGTGTCCGGCATGGCGCCGTGGCTGCGTATCCCGATGATGTTCACGACCATGGCGATCGCCGTGCCGACGGGGATCAAGATGTTCTCTTGGCTGGCAACGATGTGGCGGGGTGTCATCCACCTGACGACGCCGATGCTCTTCGCCTGCGGCTTCCTGGCCACCTTCGTGATCGGCGGCCTATCGGGCATCTTCCTGGCGGTGATCCCGGTCGATATCGCCACGTCTGACACGTATTTCGTCGTCGCCCACATCCACTACGTGCTCTTCGGCGGCTCGGTCTTCACGATCTACGCCGGCATCTACCACTGGTTCCCGAAGATGACCGGCAAGATGTACGACGAGGGCCTCGGCAGGCTGCACTTCTGGCTCACGTTCGTGTCGTTCAACGCGACGTTCATGCCGATGCACTGGCTCGGCCTCCAGGGCATGCAGCGCCGGATCGCGGACTACCCGGCGCAGTTCGGAACGCTCAACTTCATCATCTCGATCTTCGCCTTCATCCTCGGCGCGTCCACGCTGGTGTTCCTCTACAACATGGCGAACTCGTGGTGGCGCGGCGAGCCGGCCCCGGCGAACCCGTGGCGCGCGCTCACGCTCGAGTGGCAGGTCACCGCCCCGCCGCCCATCTTCAACTTCGACGAGCCGCCGCAGGTGGTCGGCAGCCCGTACGCCTACGGCGTGCCCGGCGCCCGCCACGCGATCGTCACGGTCCACGCGCCGCCACAGCCGGAGGAGGTGCCGGTGCCGGTGGCGCTCGCGACGGCCACTGCCGAGCAGAGGGAGGCGATCATGAGCGCGCTCAAGCACATCCTGGTGGTGGCCAACCAGACGGTCGCCGGAGACCGGCTGATCGCCGCAGTTCGCGGGAGGGCCGCCGCCGACCCGGTCCGGGTCACGGTGATCTGCCCGCAGAACGACCCCACCGACGCCTGGGTGGTCGACGAAGCGGACGTCCGCGCCGCGACCCAGGCCCGCCTCGACGTGACGTTGGCGGCGCTTCGCGACGCCGGCATCGAAGCGACCGGCTACGTCGTCGAGCGCGACCCCTACACGGCGGTGATGGACGTCGTCGAGTCCGACCCGCCCGCGGAGATCGTCGTCTCGACGCTGCCGCAGACGCGCTCCGGGTGGCTCCGGCGCGACCTGATCGAGCGGCTGCGCGATCGCACGAGGCTGCCCGTGGAGCACGTCGTCGTCGACGTGCCCGGCGAGGTGCCGCGCCGATGAGCGCGCACGCGGCCACCGCCGACGGCCACCACGCCGACGGGACCCCGGTCTCCGCCTACCACGAGAGCCTCCTGCGCTCGCCGGTCTTCCTGGGGATGATCATGTTCCTGGGGTCGGAGATCATGCTCTTCGGCTCGTTCTTCACGATCTTCTTCTACGTCCGGTTCACCCACACCCCGTGGCCGCCGGCCGGGATCGAGCTCCCCAAGGAGACGACCGGGATCAACACGGCGATCCTGATCTCGTCCTCATTCACAATGCACTGGGCGCTCCTCTCGATCAAGCGCGACCGCCGGTTCGGCCTCATCGTCGGCCTCTTCCTCACCCTGGCGATGGGGCTCACGTTCCTCTCGCTCCAGATCCACGAGTATCTGAACCTCGGCTTCACGCCGTCGAACAACGCGTTCGCGTCCGGCTTCTTCTCGCTCACCGGCCTGCACGGCATGCACGTCTTCGTCGGCGCGACGCTCCTCACGATCGCGTTCCTGCGCGCCTGCCGCGGCCACTA
>DASQXS010000370.1:0-54766 GCA_035639615.1 Gaiellales bacterium
CTTGGAGACGGCCGCCCGGACGACGCTGTGACGGCGCTCGGCCGCGCGCTCGAGCTCGAGGTCGAGCGGGGTGCGTCCTACTACGCGGCGACGTCGCGGCTCGATCTCGCCACCGCGCTCGAGGCGACCGGCCGCGGCGACGACGCGGCCGAGGAGCGGGCGAAGGCGGCCCAGGTGCTCGAGCCGCTCGGCTGCGTGTACCCGGTGTGAGCGTTGTCCCGCTGGTGACGGCGCGGCTGCGGATCCGCCGCCTCAGGCCGGCGGACGCCGAAGCGCTCCACCGCATCTACGGCGACCCGGACGCGATGCGGTACGTCGGCCGGGAGGGGCGACCGCGCGACCGGGCGCGGACGGAGCAGATCCTCGCCGAGCTGATCCGGATTGAGCGCCGGCTGGGTTTCGGCCTCTGGGCAGTCGTGCTCACAGCGGAGCGCCGCATGATCGGCATCGCCGGGGTGACCCTCGTCGAGGACGTCGGCCCCGACATCGAGCTCGTCTACCTGCTCGAGCAGGCCGCGTGGGGATACGGTTACGCCACCGAGGCGGCCCGCGCGTGCCTCGATGCGGCGTTTGGCCCGCTGGGCTTGGACCGCGTCGTCGCGTTGGCCTACCCCGAGAACGCGGCGTCCATCCGGGTGATGCAGAAGCTCGGCATGCGGCCGGCGGGGGCCGTGACCGCCTACGGCCGCGAGCTCGTCAGGTACGAGGCGCAGGCTAGGAGTAGTCCCCGGTGAGGACGATGAGCAAGAGCACCGCGAGGATGAGAAGTTGCGCGATGCCAACCGCAAGGTTCGCCCCAACGAGCCACTTTGCGATCACCTCTTCGCGGTCGGAGCGGGCCGTGTCCATCCCACGAACGCCGACGTACGCGCCGATCCCCGCGCCGACCCATACGCCCAGGACGATCACGACGCCGTCACCGTGATCGGTGAGGTACGCGGTCCCGAGGAGCGCCGGTGCGGTGAAGAGCGACGCGAGGGAGACGTAGGTCCGGAACCCCCACCCCTCCTCGAACTGCGGGCCCGGCGCGTCCGCCTTCACGAACGCAGGGCTTCGGCGTGCCTGCGGGCGGCCTCGTCGTCGGGATCGCCGCCGAGCATGCGCGCCAGCTCGTCGACGACCTCGTCGTCGCTCAGCCTGACCACCGTCGCAGCGGTCGGGTCGCCGGCCGACTTCTCGACCCGGAAGTGCGCGTCCGCGACCCGCGCGATCTGGGGCAGATGCGTGATCACGAGCACCTGGGCGTCTGCGGCGAGGGTGCGCAGCCTGTCGGCCACCGCGCGCGCGGTGCGGCCGCCCACCCCCGCGTCGACCTCGTCCAGCAGCAGGACGCCGGGGCCGCGGCGGGCGCGCGCCGCCACCCTGATCGCGAGGGCGATCCGCGAAAGCTCGCCGCCCGACGCCGTCTCGGCGACGGGCCCGGCCGAGAGCCCCGGGTTCGCCGCAAGCTCGAGCGTCACGCGATCCGCGCCGCGCACGCCGATCTCGGCCGGCTCGAGGCGAACCATGACGGCGGCGCCCTCCATCCCGAGGTCTGACAGCTCCGCCTCCACGGCACGGGCGAACGGCTCCGCCGCGGCCGTGCGCGCTGCGGTGAGCTCGGCCGCGCGCGCCCGCGCCTCGTCGGCGGCGGCAGCGGCGGCCGCCTCGAGCCGCTGGAGCTCCTCGTCCGCCCCTTCCAGCCGCTCGAGCGCGCGCCGGGCGTCGGCGGCCATCTCGACCACCTGCTCGAGGGGCGCCGCGTAGCGACGCTCGAGCTCGGCGCACAGGTCGAGGCGCGCCTCGACCTCCGCGAGGCGGCCGGGGTCCGCATCGAGGTCGGCCAGGTAGGCGCGCAGCTCCATCGCCGCGTCCTGCATCCTCGCCGCCGCGTCGCGCAGATCGACCGCCACGTCCCCGAGCCTCGGCTCGAACTCCGCCGCGTTTGCCACCGTCTCGGCCGCGCGGGCCGCGAGCGCCTGCGCCCCCTCTCCGTCCGCCGGGCTCAGGAGCTCGGCAGCGCCGCCGGCCGCGGCCGTGAGCTCGTCCAGATGCCGAAGCCGCTCGCGCTCCCGTCCGAGGGCCTCCCGCTCCCCGGGAGCCGGGTCGAGCCGCTCGACGCGCGCCACGAGGTCCTCCAGGTCGAGCCGGCGCCTGGCCGCGTCGGCAGCATCGGCACGGGCAGCCGCGAGCGCCGCGGAGGCGTCGCGATGGGCCCGCCACGCGGCTTCCATCGCCGCGACCGCACCGGCGGTTCCGGCGTGCGCGTCCAGGAGCTCGAGCTGACGCGAGGGGCGCGCCAGCCGGCGCGCCTCGTGCTGCGAGGACGCCTCGAGCAGGCGCTCGCCGAGCACCTCGAGGTCGGAGCGGGCGCACGTGCGCCCCCACACCAGCGCGCGGCTGCGCCCCGAGGCCGTGAGCCGGCGCGCGACGACCAGCGTCTCCTCCCCGTCGGGGCGCAGGCCCGCGACCGCCGCAAGCTCCGGATCGTCGAGCAGCCCGGCCGGCAGCTCGAACTCGGCCTCCACATACGCCTCGTCGGCGTGCGGCCCGACGAGGCCCACTGCCGATGCGGCCCCTGTGAGAAGGCCGATCGCCTGCGCGAGCATCGTCTTCCCCGCCCCCGTCTCGCCCGTGAGGACGTTGAGGCCGGGGGCGAGGTCGAGCTCGGCGCGCTCGATCAGCGCCAGGTTCTCGATGTGGAGCCGGACGAGCATCAGTGCGAGAACGTCTCCAGGTACCGCGAGAAGAAGGACGTGCCGGCGAGCCGAGCGAGCGTCGCGTGGACGTCGCCCATGCGGGCTTCGATCCGGCCGCCCGGCTCGACCGTGGCGGCGACGTGCCCGTCGACGACGACCTGGACCGGGACGTCCGCGGCGCGGTTCCAGAGCTGGACGGTGTGCGGCCGGCCGAGGACCATCGAGCGGGCGTGGAGCGAGTGCGGCGAGACGAAGGTGACCACGAACCCGTCGGTTCCCCACGCCAGCACTGGCCCGCCCGCCGAGAGGTTGTAGGCCGTCGAGCCGGTCGGCGTTGCCAGGATGACGCCGTCGCACCCGAGCTCGCCGAGGGACTGTCCGTCGACGGACCACTCGATCACCGCCATCCGGCCGACGCTCGCGCTCGTGAGCACGATGTCGTTGACGCCGGTGACCGTGCCGGCGCCTGCGTCCGCCCGGACCGTCGGCAGGTCCATGATCTCGATCTGGCCGGCGAAGGCCAGTCGCATCCCGGACTCGAGCTCGGCGCCCTCGATGCTGGTCAGGAAGCCGACGCGCCCGAAGTTCACGCCCAGGCACGGGACGGAGCTGCCCAGGTGCCGCTGGAGTGCCCGCAGCATCGTCCCGTCGCCGCCGAGCACGACCACGAGATCGGACGCCCCGTCGTCGACGATCTCGACGCCGCACTCCTCGGCCACCCGGCGCAGCCGGTCGACCGCGTCGCCGACGATCTCGGCCCGGCCGTGGAGCATGACCGCGGCACGCTCCACCGCGACGGCCTCACGGTGCGGCGATGGCATCTTCGATCTGGGACTCGACGTCAGCTGTGCCCTCCTTCACCAGCGGGTGCCCGCCGGACGCGACGTACACGACGTACTCGCGGTTGCCGGCTGGCCCCGGAACCCTAGAATCGCACACGCCGAGGACGGCCCAGCCACGTTCCCGCGCAAAGGCGTCGAAATCATGCAACACCCGTCGGCGCACGTCGGGGTCGCGGACGACGCCGCGGCGGACGTCGCGGCGCCCCGCCTCGAACTGCGGCTTCACGAGGACGAGCGCCCGCCACGGTTCCGCCGCGCAGGCCACGGCCGGCGGCAGCACGAGCCGGAGCGAGATGAAGGACACGTCCGCGGTCACGAGGCCCGGTCGGAAGGGCAGCGTCCGGCAGTCGAGCGTGCGGGCGTTCACGCCCTCGAGGACGGTCACGCGCGGGTCGGTCCGGAGCCGCTCGTGGAGCTGGTGTCGGCCCACGTCGAGGGCGGCGACGGCCGCCGCCCCGTGCTGGAGCAGGCAGTCGGTGAACCCCCCGGTCGACGCGCCCACGTCGAGGCACCGCTCGCCGCCGACGTCGACGGCGAACGCGCGCAGCGCCGCCTCGAGCTTCTCACCACCCCGGGAGACATATCTCGGCGGCAGGGTCACCTCCACCTCGGCGCCGTCCGGCGTCGGCGTCCCCGCTTTGGTGACCGCGACGCCGTCGACCAGCACGCGGCCGGCCATGATCAGGGCCTGGGCGCGGCTCCGCGTCTCGGCGAGGCCGCGCTCGACCAGGACGGCGTCAAGCCTCGGCCGCGTCGGCATCGGCACCGAACCGGTACAGCAGGAGCTCGCCGGGCCGCAGCCCGCGCCGCTCGTAGAAGCGGATGGCGCCCGCGTTCCCCGCCATGACGGCCACCTCGAGGTCGGAGACGCCGGCGGCTGCGAGCCGCTCGTCCACCGCGTCCATGAGCGCGCTGCCGACGCCGGCGCCCCGCTCTTCGGGAAGGACGGCGAGCGACACGAGCTCCGCCCATCTCGTGCCCACCGGCCAGGTGTCGTCCGGCCCGGCGTGAAAATGCAGGAACGCGTAGCCCACCGCCCTGCCGTCGCGCTCGGCGAGGAGGAGCACGTCCTCGCCGCCGGCCAGCATCTCGAGGTACCAGGCCCGTCTCCGCCGCCACGACTCACCGTCGTCGGCGACAAGCGGGAGCGGCGACACGGACCGGTGGTGGCGGTGAAGCGACGTCCAGAGCGGCTCCACCTCGTCGACCCGCTCGGGGCCGGCCGTGACGACGTCCACGCTCACGCGTCCCGGTCCGCGACCTCGACGACCAACGCCTGCAGGTCGGCCGTCTCTCCCGGGCACGCCGCGAGCAGCTCGAGCGAGCGGGTGCGGGCGGCCGCAGCGAGCCGGCGTGCCCCGTCCAGGCCGTGCCGGCGGACGTAGCTCGGCCCGTCCGCCCCGGCGTCCAGGACGTCGTCGACGATCTGGAAGAGCAGGCCCAGCTCGGCCGCGAACTCCCGGAAGGGCCGCTGGGCATCCGGGTGGAGCCCACCCACATGGAGCCCGCACGCGACCGCGGCGGAGATGAGCGAACCCGTTTTGAGGCGGTGCAGCCGCACCAGCCCGTCGGCATCCTGCTCGGGCGCCGTCACGTCGAGATACTGCCCGTCGATCATCCCGGCCACGCCGTCGGCGAGCTCCGCGACGACGCGCAGGCGCACCTCGGCCGGGATATCGAGCTGCTCGCTCACGAGCCGGAAGGCGGCGTTCAGGAGCCCGTCTCCGGCGAGGATCGCCACGGCTTCCCCGCGCGCCACGTGGAGCGACGGGCGGCCGCGGCGCTCGTCGTCGTCGTCCAGGGCCGGAAGGTCGTCATGGACGAGCGAGAAGGTGTGCACGAGCTCGACAGCAGCCGCCGCCGGGAGCGCGAGCGCCGGGTCCGCCCCGGCGGCGCGGGCCGCTGCGAGGCAGAGGCGCGGGCGGATTCGCTTCCCCCCGGCCGCGAGCGGATAGCGCATCGCGTCGGCGAGGCCGGGCTCGCCCGCGAGCGCGAGCTCGGCCAGGTATGCCTCGATCAGGGCCGGCCCTCCTCGTCCTCGAGCGCCTCGGCCCGCGCCTCGAGCGCGGCCACGGCCTCGTGGACGAGCGCGGTGATGCGCTCGAGCAGCTCTGTCGCCTGCTCCGGCGCGAGGTCGCCGCTCTCGAGCTCACCGCGGAGCCGCTCCAGGTCGGCTGCGACCTGTTCGAGACGGGTCTCGTCTATCTCCCGACCCCCTGCTCGCGGGCGATCCGTCCGAGGACGCCGTTCACGAACGCCGCCGCCTCCGGCGATGCGTACCGCTTGGCGAGCGACACGGCCTCGTCGATAGCAACGGCCGGCGGCACCTCGCCCCGCTCGAGCTCCCAGACCGCGAGGCGGAGGATGTTCCGCTCGAGCACGGCCATCCGCTCGGCGCTCCAGCCGCTCGCCGCGTCGTCGATGCTGCGGTCGATCCGGTCGCGGTCGGCCCAGGCCCCCTCAGCCTGCGCGCGCACGAACTCCGTTACGCGCTGGCCGTGGTCGCGCTCGTACGCCTCGTAGAGCGACCGGAAGTCGCCGCCGGTCAGGTCCTTCTGGTAGAGCAGGAAGGCGGCGCCGCGGCGCTCGGAGCGGCGGCTCATCGCTCGCCCTCCCGCGTGACCTCGGTCACGGTCACGTCGACCGCACGCACGTCGAGGCCCGTCATCCGCTGCACCTGCTCGGCAACGGCCTCGCGGACGTCCGCCGCCAGCTCCGGGAGCACATGGCCGTACCCGGCCGAAACGTCGACGTCGAACGTGATCTCCGAGCCCGAGATGTCCCATTCCACCGGCCCGCGTCGTCCCGGAAGCACCCGGGCGACGCGGCCCGGCGTGTCGAGCCGGGCGCCGGTCACGCTCGCGACGGCGCCGCGCACGATCGTCTGCAGCGCCTCGTCGGCGACGGTGGCGGTCCCAAGCCGAAGCGGCATCAGGCGGCCACCTCCGTCGACAAGGACGGCAGCCGGTCGCGGGCCGCCTCGAGATAGGCCGTCGTGTAGCGGCCGGCCCGAAAGGCCGGCTCCTCGACGATCTCGGCGAAGAGCCCGGCGGTCGTCGCGAGGCCCTCGATCTCGAGCTCGGCGAGCGCGCGCCGGGAGCGGTCGATCACCCGCTCGCGGTCAGGGCCCCAGACGATCAGCTTGGCGAGGAGCGAGTCGTAGAAGGGCGGCACCCGATAGCCCTCGTAGGCGTGCGTGTCGACCCGGACGCCGGGGCCGAGCGGCGGGCGGAAGCGGGTCACCGTGCCGGCCGCGGGCCGGAAGGCTCGGCGCGGATCCTCGCAGTTCACCCGGAACTCGATCGCGTGGCCGCGAAGCTCCGCCAGGCCGGTTCGCGCGAGCGGCTCTCCGGCGGCGATGCTGAGCTGCGCTGCTGCCAGGTCCCAGCCGGTCACCGCCTCGGAGACGGGGTGCTCGACCTGGAGGCGGGTGTTCATCTCGATGAACGAGAACCGCTCGTCGGCGTCGACGAGGAACTCGACGGTGCCCGCATTCTGGTAGCCGCATCCGGCGCATGCGAGGCGGGCGGCCTCGGCCATGTGCTCCCGGGTCTTCTCGCCGAGCGCCGGCGACGGGCCCTCCTCGATCAGCTTCTGGTGACGCCGCTGCACGGAGCAGTCGCGCTCGCCGAGCACCAGCACTCTCCCGGCCGCATCGGCGAGCACCTGCATCTCGACGTGTCGCGCGTCCGCGATGACCTTCTCCATGTACATCCCGCCGTCACCGAACGCCGACAGCGCCTCCGCCGACGCGATCCCGTAGGCGTCCTCGATGTCCACCGCGTCGTCCACGAGCCGCATCCCGCGCCCACCGCCCCCGGCAACGGCCTTCAGCAGCACCGGGTAGCCGATCTCGGCCGCGAGCGAGCGGGCGTGATCCGCGCCGGACAGGCGATCCAGCGACCCGGGGACGAGCGGCACGCCGGCCGCCCGCATCGCCTCGCGGGCGCGGCTCTTGTCGCCCATCACCTCCATCGCCTCGGCGGGCGGGCCCACGAAGATCAGGTCGTTGTCTTCGCACGCGCGGGCGAACGCCGCGTTTTCGGCGAGGAAGCCCCAGCCGGGGTGGACGGCGTCGCACCCGGTCGTCTCAGCCGCAGCGATCAGGTTGGGGACGTGCAGATAGCTCGCCGACGGCAGGTGCGGGCCGATGCAGACCGACCGATCCGCCTGGCGCACCCAGAGCCCGTCGCGGTCGGCGGTGGAGTAGACGGCGACCGCCTCGATGCCCGAGTCGTGGCACGCGCGCACCATGCGCACCGCACACTCCCCCCGATTGGCGACCAGCACCCTATTCAGCACCGGTCCACCCAAGCCTGGGGTCTGACCCCGCAGGGCAGCGCGCAGCGCCGCCCACCGTTGCCCGGCCGCCCGGGAGCCCGAATTGCGCCGGCGGCACGCCGGGGCAATTCGGGCGCGTGATCGCAAACACCATCACGCCGGCTCGAGCTCGAAGAGCGGCTGGCCGTACTCGACCGGCTCGGCGTTGGCGACGAGGATCTTGCGGATGACCCCGGCGTGGTCCGACTTGAACTCGTTGAAGAGCTTCATCGCCTCGAGGATGCACAGAGTCTGGCCCACCTCGACGAGGTCGCCCTCGTCCACGAACGCCGGCTGGTTGGGGGAGGGCGCCCGGTAGAAGGTCCCGACCATCGGCGACTCGAGCCGGATCGCCGACGATACCTCGGGCTCCTCGTCCGCCGCCTCCTCGACCGCCGCAGTCGCAGCCACCGCAGCCGGCGCCGGGGCCGGCCGGTCGTCGTGCCTCCGCACCGTGATCCGGACCGGGCCGTCCTCGAGGGTCAGCTCGCCGACGTCCGACCCTTCGACCATCCGGATCAGCTCGCGGATCCGCTCGGACTGCGACGGCTCGAGCTGGTCGGATCGCCGATCCGTCTCTTCCCCGCGCCCGCGAAGCGCGGCGAGCAGCCGAGCGGCAGGCTCGCCGAACAGGGCGAGAAGCAGCAGATCCTCTTCGCTCGGGGCGCCGCCCGCGCGCGCCTTCAGCTCGGCCATGTCCGGCTCGGGATCCATGGCCGCGCCGGCCTCCGCGAACGCTGCGGCGCCCGGAGCGACCGCCATCGGCGGTGAGCCGTAGTCCCCGCCGAGAAGCCTTCGCATCTCGTCCGACGCGCTCGCCCACCGCTGCGCGGAGAGGACGTGGCGGACGGCCTGCCCTGCCAGGATGCCGCCGATCGGCTGCGCCAGCGGCGGCATGCCGCAGTCGTCGCGCACCCGCACCAGCTCCTCGAGCACCTCGTCCAGCCGATCGCCCGCGTCGGCGTGCCGCAGCCGCGCGTCGATCTCGGCCACGAGCCCGACGGGGATGCGGTTGAGCGCGGTGCGAAGCGTGATCCGCGGGGGGATGGGAAGCGTCGGCATCTGCGACGTGACGTGGTCGTCGATGAACCGTGAGGCCTGCCAGACGCGAGCGGTTTCCACGCCGTGGTCGATGTCGAGCCCCGTGAGCGCGTCGCAGAGCACCTCGGCGGCAACGCGGTTGAGCGAGGCCGCAACGGGATAGACGGCGACGGCGATCGGCTCCGCGCCGGCCCGTGCCCCCTCGACCGCCATCGCGAGCGCGTTTCCGCCGGTGCCCTGGCAATAGAGGCCTGCCGGCACGCCGGACGCCTCGGCCAGGCGCGCGATCACCTTGCCGCACGTGCCCGGGTCGAGCGCGCCGGCGGGATCGTGCAGGAGCACGCGGTCGGCGCCGAGCTCGGCGAGCCGGCGCGCCTTCTCGACCACCCGCTCGAGGTTCGCCATGTGCCCCGAGAAGGCCAGCCCGGCGTAGAGGCGGCCGCCGGCCTCGCGTACCGCTGCGGCTGCCGGCGCGAGGTTCTCGACGTCGTTCAGCGGGTCGTGGAGGCGGAAGATGTCGATCCCGCTCTCGGCCGCCGAGAGGATGAACCGCCTCGCCAGGTCGTCGGAGACGGGGCGCGATCCCACCAGGAACCGGCCTCGAAGCGCCATCTGGAGCGGCGTCGTCGAGCACCGCGCCTTGAGCGCCCGGATCCGCTCCCACGGGCTCTCCACCGCCCGCCGCACCGCCGCGTCGAAGCAGCCGCCGCCGGATACCTCGAGCGACTCGAAGCCGGCCCCATCGAGGATCTCGGCCACCTCGAGCAACCGCGACGTCGACATCGTGCCTGCGAGCGGCTGCTGTGAGAGCAGCCTGACTGTGGTGTCGACGATCCGGGTCACGCCCGCGAGATGTAGCGCGCCTCGCGTGTGTCCACGCGGACACGCTCGCCCACGTTCACGAACAGCGGCACCGCGACGACCGCGCCGGTCTCGAGCGTCGCCGGTTTGGTGACGTTCGACACGGTGTCACCCTTCACGCCCGGCTCGGTGTCCACAACCTCGAGCTCGACGGCCGCCGGCAGCTGCAGCCCGGACGGCGCCCCGTCCACGAGGAGGAGCTGGACGGTGTCGTTCTCCTTCATGAACCGAAGCTCCTCGGCGACCGACGCGACCGGCAGCGCGAGCTGATCGAACGTCTCTGCGTCCATCAGATGAACGTCGGAGCCGTCGTTATAGAGGTAGCTCACGTTTTTGACCTCGGTGCGGACGCGGGGCATCTTCTCCCCAGCCCGGAAGGTCTTGTCGACGACCGCGCCGCTCTCGAGCGCCTTCAGCCTCGTCCGGACGAACGCGCCGCCCTTCCCCGGCTTCACATGCTGGAACTCGACGATGCGGTAGACCGTCCCGTCGACGTCGATGTGCATGCCGTTCTTGAACTGATTCGTCGAGATCATCGCGCCTGCCGGACGGTGGTCAGCCCCTTAGGGTAGCCGGTGAGGCGCTCGCATCCGTCCCCGGTGATGACGACCAGGTCTTCGATCCGTACGCCGCCGGCGCCGGGCAGATAGATCCCCGGCTCGACTGTGACGACCATCCCCGGTTCGAGGGTTGCAGCGGACGCCGCCGAGAGGCGCGGATCCTCATGGACGTCGAGTCCGACGCCGTGGCCGAGGGGGTGGCCGAAGTACTCGCTGAGTCCGGCCTTCTCGATGATGTCCCGCGCGATCGCGTCCGCGTCCTTGCAGGCCATCCCCGGCCCGATCGCGTCCATCGCGGCGAGCTGAGCCTCGAGGCAGATCGCGTAGGCGTCGCGCAGCCGCGGCGCGAGCGTCCCGGTCGCAAACGTGCGCGTGCAGTCCGAGCAGTAGCCGTCGAGGATGCAGCCCAGGTCGACGGTCACGAGCGTGTCCGGACCGATGGTGGCATCCCCCGCCTCGGCATGCGGCTGCGCGCCGCGCTCGTGGGAGGCGACGATCGGCGGGAAGCTCACCCCCTCGGCGCCCTGCTCATGGAAGAGCTCCTGGATGCGCCAGGCGACGTCTCGTTCGCGCCTCCCGGCGAGTCCCTCGTCGACGAGCGTCTCGAGCACCGGCTCGATCAGCGCTGCCGACCTGCGCACGGCGCCGATCTCGGCCTCGTCCTTCACCCGGCGCAGGCCCTCGATCGCACCGACCGTGGGGACGGGATCCGAGGGCGCGGCGGCGCGCAGCCGCTCGTGCTGGGCGACGCTCAGGTGCGCCGCCTCGAAGCCGATCCGCGTCGCGCCGGGCGCCAGCTCCGTGAGGTGCTCACACGCCGACCGAAGGACGTCCCGCTCGACCTGGCGCACCTCCATGTAGGCGGCGAGGGGCTCGGCCCGCTCGGTGTAGCGGAAGTCGGTCAGGAAGGTTGCCCCATCCGGTCGCAGGAGGACCGCCGCGTTGGTCCCGCCGAACCCCGTCAGGTAGCGGATGTTCACGGCTGAGGTGACGAGCAGGGCGTCCACCTCGAGCCCGTCGAGCAGGCCGCGCCCAGCATCCAGCCTGGCCGCGTAGCTCACGCGCCGCGGCCCACGAGATGCTCGAGCGCCTCGCGATAGCCCTCCGCCCCGCGCCCGGTGATGCGATGGGAGACGACGTCCCCGATCACCGACTGCCGCCGCCACTCCTCGCGGCGATCGACGTCGGAGATATGCACCTCGATGATCGGGCCCGTGAAGATCTCGAGCGCATCGCGGATCGCGTAGCTGTAGTGGGTCCACGCGCCCGGGTTGACGACGAGCCCGTCGACCCCGTCGCAGGCTTCGTGGATCATCTCGACGAAGTCGCCCTCGCTGTTCGTCTGCCAGCAGCGAACCGATAGGTTGAGCTCCTTCGCCCAGGTGTAGATCATCGTCTCGAGCTGCGTCAGCGTTACGGTGCCGTACTGGGCCGGGTCGCGCCGGCCCAACATGCTGAGGTTGACACCGTTCAGGACCGCGACCTGCATGGACCGGGCAGGTTACTTGACCGTGGTCGCCCACAACCGGCCGCCGCCGGCGACGAGGCCCGCGAGCGCCGGCGCGATCCGCCTGGGCGGCGATGTCTCGAGGGTGCGGGGATCGATCCGGCTGAGCACGCCCGAGCGCGAGGCCACCCACACCCAGCGGCCGGCGGCAGCCACGGCGGAGGGAGCGGCGGCAACGGCGACGCGCCGCTGACGGTCGGGCGCGTCCGGATCGACACGCACGACGGCGCCCGCCGCAGCGTCCACGACCCACACCCGGCCGAACCCCACGGCCAGAGCGGCCGGTTCGACACCCACCGCCGCCTCCGCGGCGACGCGTCCCGAGGCCGGGTCGACGCGGACGAGGACGCCGTCCGCCGCGTCGGCGACCCAGAGCGACCCGAAGCCGTACACGGCGACGGGCTGCGCCCCCACATGGATGGGTGCGGAGACCGCAAGCGTCCGCGCATCGATCCGCCGGACGGTGCCTCGCTCCGGGTTCGTCACCCAGGCCGCCCCGGCTCCGGCGGTCACGGCAGCGGCGCCGGCGCCGACCGGCACCGGCGGGCCGTCCGGCGCGCCGAGCTCCGGGTCGATGCGGCGGACGGTCCCGTCGCCGGCGTCGACCACCCAGACGGCGCCGCCGGCGACCGCAACGCCCGCCGGCCCGGCGCCGCCGCTCGGCGACTCCACCGCGACGCCGGAGGCGGGGTCGATCCCGAGCACCCGTGACGCCGCCGGCTCGGCCACCCACAGCCGCCCCAGCCCGAACGCCGCGCCGCCGGGGGCGGCGGCAAGGCGGGTCTGGGCGAGGATCCGGCCCGACGATCCGGCGAGCTCTCCGACGGCGTCGGGATCGAGCGAGCGGATCCGATGCGACGCGAGCTGGGTCGCCGCGATCGCAACGGCCGCAGCGAGCGCGGCGATCACGCCGACGGCCGCCACCGCGAGACGCCCGGCTGTCCACGGCGACGGCGTCTCCGGGCGCGCGGGGGCGGCCGGAAACGTCGCGTCGTAGCGCTCCACGGCATCCCGAATGCCCTTCAGGACGACCGGCCCGCGGTCGACGAACGTGATCGCCTCCACTCCTTGGGTGCGCTCCGCCGCCCGCGCCGTGGCGATCACCCGCCCCGGCTCGGCGAGCCGGCACAGGCGGGACGCAACGCCGGCGTCGTCGCCGGCGTCGATCGCCATGCCGACGCGAAGCGGGAGCGACGGATCCGACCCGCCCAGCGCGGCGAACGCGCGCTGGGCATCCGCGGCGCACATGAACGCCGCCCGCGTCGTCGGGAAGGTGCAGACTGCCTCGTCCGCTCCCAGCTCGAGGACGACTCCGGCGCGGTCCTCGGCCGCCCAGTGCATCGTCTCGGCGAACCGCGCGGCGAGGCGCGCGGCGGCCTCGCCTCCGCGGGCGCGCGCGAACGAGCTGTATCCCCGCACCTCCGCGACGAGCACGGCACGGGCGGGCGGCAGGGTGCCCGCGTCCTCGCGCACGATGGTCCGAGTCTATCCGCGTCACAACTGTTACACGGCCGCCATTGCACCGTCGCCTGAGCGGGCGACAATCGGAGTACGGAGTGAGCCTGACGAAGGAGGAGACATGCGATGGGCAGTCCTGACGGTGTGCGCGCTCGCCGCGCTGGCGGTCCCGGGCGGCGCCGAGGCCGCCAGGGCGCATCCCGCCGCCACGCACACGCCCACCATCGGAGTGTGGTTTGGCCGAGACGGACACCTCTGGCAGACGAAGCGGACGATCGCCTCGACGCCGACCGTGGCGACGGCCGCCGTCCTCGCGCTCCTCGACGGCCCGAGCGCTGACGAGGCCGCCGCCGGTGTTCACTCGGCCGTCCCCGCCGGCACCCGCCTGCGCGGGATCCTGGTCCGCTCGGGGCTTGCGACGGTCAACCTGAGCAGCGCCTTCGCCGCGTCCGCGCCGCGGCGGCGCGTGCACATGCGGCTCGCCGAGCTCACCTACACGCTGACGCAGTTCCGGACGGTCGACGCTGTTCGGCTCGAGATCGACGGCCACGCCGTGAGCTCCATCGCCGGCGTGGCGGTGCCGTCACGCCTTGAGCGGGCCCGGTACGCGCGCCTCCTGCCGCCCATCCTCGTCTGGAACCCGGCGATCGGGGCCCGCATCCCGACCACGGTGACGGTGTCGGGCACCTCCGACGTGTTCGAGGCGAATATGGTCGTCAAGGTGAAGAACGCCCGCGGCCGCCTGCTCGCCAGGGTGTGGACGACGGCGTCGTGCGGCACCGGCTGCCGCGGCTCGTACCGCGTCCGGATCTCCTACCACGTGCGCCGGGCCCAGCGCGGCACCGTCGTGATCACGGACACCGGCGCCCGGACGTCCAGGCCGGAGCACATCGTGACGGTCCCTGTCTGGCTCAGCGCCTGAGCGCCACGGCCCGGGCGACGGCCTGCTCGACCAGCTCGTCGCCCGGGTCGACGTCCCAGACCGGCCGGCCGACTCCCTCGAGGAGCGCGAAGCGAACCCGCCCGTGGCGCGCCTTCTTGTCGTGGGCCATCGCCTCGACGATCGCCGCCGGGCTGACGTTCCGGGCGACGACCGGCAGGCCGTGGCGGCGGAGGAGGTCGCGCACCTCGTCCTCCACGCCCGGATCGAGGCCTGCGCACCTGGCGGAGAGCCAGAGCGCCGGGAGCAGACCGACGGCCACGGCCTCGCCGTGGGCGAACGCCTTGAATCCCGTGGCAGCCTCGATCGCGTGACCGATGGAGTGACCGAGGTTCAGCACCGCCCGCATCCCCTGCTCGGTCGGGTCGGCCGCCACCACGCGGGCCTTGTAGGCGGCGCAGCGGCGGATGAGCTCGAGCCGCTGCTCGGGCGTCCCTCTTCCGGGATCCCATCTCCGCACGAGCTCCCAGAGGCGGCCGCCGGCGAGAAGCGCCGTCTTCACGACCTCGGCGAATCCAGAGGCCCACTCCCGCACCGGCAGGGTCTCGAGCGTCGCGGGGTCGCAGACGACCCACTCGGGCTGGTGGAACGCGCCCACCGCGTTCTTCGCCTGCGCCAGGTCGAGGCCGGTCTTGCCGCCGATCGCCGCGTCGACCATCCCGACGAGCGACGTCGGGACGGCGATCCACGGGACGCCGCGCAGGTACGTCGCCGCGACGAAACCTGCCGTGTCGGTGGCCGCGCCCCCGCCCAGGCCGACGACGACGTCGCCGCGCTCGACGCCGAACTCGGCGAGCCGCGTCCACGCCTGGCGGGCGACGGCGACCGTCTTCGCCGCCTCGCCCACCGGCAGCCGCACGGTGACGAGCGGCTCAACCGGCGGCCCGACCACGCGAAGCACGGACCGGTCGGCCACGAGCGCGGCGCGGCGCGCGCCGACGAGACGGGGGAGCTCGGCCAGCGCGGCCGGCCGCGACAGGGGCGCGATCAGCGCCTCGTCGCCGGCCGGCTCGTCCGCGTCGATCAGCGCGTCGCACACGCCGTGGTAGAGCGGCCGCCGCTCCTCGTAGAGCTCGGCGAAGCCGCGCGCCTCTCTCGCAAGGGGCCGGTCGCCGGCCTGGGCCTCGATCCGCCTCCATGCGGTCTGGGGCGACACGTCGAGCAGGATCGTGAAGCTGCCGTTTCGCAGCCGCTGCCGCGTCGTCGCCGAGAGGATCGCTCCGCCGCCGAGCGCGACGACGACACTCGTCTCGGCCAGGAGCCGGGCGATCACATGCTCCTCGAGCGCGCGGAAGGCCGCCTCTCCCTCGTCGGCGAAGATCGCGCCGACCGCCTTCCCCGCCTCGCGCTCGACCTCGCGGTCGGCGTCGACGAACCTCCACCCGAGCCGTCGTGCGAGCCGATCCCCGGCCGTCGTCTTACCCGCGCCCATGAAGCCGATGAGCGCGACGTTCCGGTACGGGCCGGGAATCATGCCCGCGCGATGCGCTCGGTGTACGCGGCGTGCGCCGCCACGAAGTCGGCGATCGCGTCCCCGCCGAACTTCTCGCGCGCGGCCCGAGCAAGCTCCCACGCGACGGCGGCTTCCGCCACGACCGCGGCCGCCGGGAGCACCGTGACGTCGGAGCGCTCGACGTGCGCCTCTCGCGGCTCGTGCGACCCCAGCTCCGCGGAGCGCAGCGGCCGCATGAGCGTGGGCAGCGGCTTCCAGATCGTGCGCACGACCACGTCGGCGCCGTTGGTCATCCCGCCCTCGAGCCCGCCGGCACGATCGGTCTCGCGGTACCAGCCGCGGTCATCGGAGTGGAAGATCTCGTCGTGCACGCTCGATCCCCGCCGTGCCGAGGAGGCGATCGCGTCGCCGATCTCGACCGCCTTCGCGGACTGGATCGAGAGCATCGCGGCCGCGAGGCGGCCGTCCAGCCGCGCGCCTGCCGAGACGTGCGAGCCGAGGCCCGGCGGCACCCCGAATGCCCGCACCTCGGTCAGGCCGCCGAGCGTATCGCGGTCGCGCTTCGCGGCCTCGATCTCGGCGATCATCGCCGCCTCGGCGTCCGGGTCGATGCACCGGACGGGCGACCGCTCGGCCCGGTCGAGGTCGGCCGCGGACAGCCACGCCGGCGGCGTCGCCCGCACGTGCCCGACCTGGAGGACGTGCGAGCGCACCTCGATCCCGATCGTGGCGATGAGCGCACGGGCGACGGCCCCGGCCGCCACGCGGGCGGCGGTCTCGCGCGCGCTCGCCCGCTCGAGCACGTTGCGGACGTCGTCGTAGCCGTACTTGAGGGCGCCGGCGAGGTCGGCGTGGCCGGGCCGCGGCAGCCTGACGGCCTTCCCGCGCCAGCCGTAGCCGTCGAGCTCGGCCGGCTCCACCGGCCAGGCGCTCATCGGCGCGGCCCAGTTGGCGTGGTCGCGGTTCTGGATGAAGAAGGCGAGCGGGCTCCCCAGCGTGCGGCCGTGGCGGAGGCCGCCGCGGGGCTCGACATCGTCCTGCTCGAGCTGCTGGCGGGGGCTTCTGCCGTACCCGGCCTGGCGGCGGGCGAGATCCCGGCGGATGAGCTCATGGTCGAGCTCGAGCCCCGCCGGGAGGCCGCTCACGACGACGGTCAAGCCGGGGCCATGCGACTCGCCGGCGGTGACGTAGGAGAGCTCCATGGCAGGCCTGGGAGCCTAAACGACGCCCCAGGCTTGCCGGATCTCACCCGATCATGTACCAGTCCCAGATCTGCGGGCCGAAGAGCAGCGCCACCATCGCCCCGAACGCGAGGAAGGGGCCGAACGGGAATCCGATCTTGCGCGCCCGCAGGCCCTTCACGAGAAGAAGCGCGAGCGACGGGATCAGCGACAGGCTGAAGGCGGCGACGAGGGCGATGCCCACGTACTTGCCGAGGGCGAGCCCGATCATGAGGGTCATCTTCACGTCGCCGAGGCCCATGCCCTTCGGCGAGACGACCCAGCCGAGGCCGAGGAAGAGGAACCCAGCCAGGCCGCCGACCAGAAGCTCGGCCCAGCGGTCGGGCTGCGCCACCACGGCGGTGGCGTAGACGACGAGCGCGCCCGGCAGGTTGATCGCGTTCGGGATGATGCGGTGCTTCAGGTCGATCGCCGAGGCGGGCACGACGAGCGACGTGACGAGGAGCGCCGGCACGAGCCGGGCGTGCAGGCCGATCTCGACCGCCAGCGCGGCAAAGAGCGCCGCGGTGACGGCGGCGACGATCCACCGGCGCATCGCCGACGGGGCCGTGCCCTCCCCGTGCGGAAAGCGCTGGATCAGCCATTCCATCGGCCACCCGAGGGCGAAGCCGGCGCCGGCGAGAGGAAGGACGATCTCCATACCCGGGTCTATCGGCCGCCGCCGGCCGGGGCTATAGGCTGGACGCGGATGCCGGACGTCATCGTGATCGGAGGCGGGGTCATCGGCACCGCGGCGGCGTGGCTTGCGGCGGAGGCCGGCGCGGAGGTGACGCTCGTCGAGCGCGGCGCGCTCGCGTCGGGCGCGACCGGGCGGAGCCAGGGCCTCGTGCTCCCACCCGACCACATCGAGCTCATCCCGCTATGGCGCGAGAGCATCGCCCTCTACGAGCGGCTGGCCGCCCGGCATGACTTCGGCTTCGACGCGCAGCCGATCGGCACCCTGCTCCTGGCGACAGACGACGACCAGCTGGCGGCGCTCGCCGAGGTGCCCCATCCCGGGGAGCTGCTCGACGGCGCAGGGGTCGCGGACGCCGAGCCGGCGCTCGCGGCGGGGATGGCAGGCGGGCTCCTGATTGCGGAGGGACGGCGCAGCGACCCCGCGGCGCTCACGGCCGCCGCCGCGGAGGAGGCGCGGGCTGCGGGCGCCGACGTGCGGGCGCACGTCGAGGTGAAGCTGCTTCGGGCCGGCCGCGTCGTGACCGACCAGGGCGCGTTCGACGCGGGAACGGTCGTCCTGGCCGCCGGTGCGTGGTCGCGCGGCCTCGCGCGGATGCTCGGCCACGAGCTCCCGGTCCGGCCCGTGCGAGGCTGGATCGCGCTGACCGCCCCCGGCCCGCCGCTCCTTCGCCACGTGATCTACGAGGCCGCATATACCCCGGCGCCGGGCGTGGCTCCGGACGGGCCGGTGACGCTGGCCCAGCTCGGCGAGGGCGATCTGGTCGAGCGCGGCGCGCCGCCGGTCCACGCCCTCGGGGCGCACCAGAACGCCGACGGGACCGTCATGATCGGCGCGTCGCGCTCCCTGGCCCTTCACGAGGGGCACGAGAGCCTGGCCGGATTGCGCGGGAACGCCCGGCGGGCCTGCGAGGTGGTCCCCGCCCTGGCCGAGCGCGAGGTGGCGACCACCTGGACCGGCCTGCGGCCGTTCTCCCACGACGGCCTCCCGTACGTCGGTCGGCTCGACGGGCACACCGTTGTCTGTGCCGGGCACGGGAGCGAGGGGATCCTGACCGGCGCCGGCTCGGGCCGCCTGGCCGCAGAGCTCGCCCTCGGGCGGACGCCGTTCTGCGACGCCACCCCGTTCAACCCGGCACGGCTCGCAGGCTGACCAGCGACCGGCACACCTGTCAAGGATCGCTCGCGGCGTGCATGCAGCCGTGTGCCAATCTGAAACAGAGGGACCAGGTCCACCTGTTTCACGGCTGAAACAGAGGGACCAGGTCCGCCTGTTTCACGGCTGAAACGGAGGGACCAGGTCCGGCTGTTTCACGCCCGGACGGCCCGGCGCATGACCTCCACCGGGGCGTCGCGCCCGGTCAGAAGCTCGAAGGCGAAGATGCCCTGGCCGAGCAGCACGTCGAGGCCGTCGACGACTTGGGCGCCGCGGGCGTGAGCGGCCGCGCAGAGCGGCGTCTCCGAGCCGTCGCCGCGGTAGGCGAGGTCGACGACGATGGTGCCGGGGCCGAGGTGCTTCGGGTCGATCGGAACCGATACATCCACCCCTGTGGGCGCCGGGTCCTCCCGCTGGCCGAGCGGGGTTGCGTGCACGACGAGGCGCGCACCGTGCGGTGCGGGCCACGGCACCGTGGCCGCGCCCAGGTCGTACGCCGCCCTGGGCCGCCGTGCGCTCACCGCCACCCGCCAGCCGGCGTCCTGAAGCGCCGCGACGGCGGCCCGCGCCGCGCCCCCCGCGCCGAGCACGAGCGCGTCGGCGGGCTTGACCTCCCCCAACGCCCAGAGGAGCCCGCGGCCGTCGGTGCTCTCGCCCAGCAGGCCGTCCTCGCCGACGAGCAGCGTGTTCACCGATCCGGCCCGGCGCGCCTCGGCGGAGAGCTCGTCGCACAGCGAGATCACGGCCTGCTTGTGCGGGATCGTGACGTTCACGCCCGCGAATCCGGCCGCGTCCATCCCGGCGACGAACTCCTCCAGCCGGTCGGGCGGGACGTCGACGGCCGCGTACTCCCACGGGAGGCCGAGGGCGGCGTACGCGGCGTTGTGCATCGCCGGCGAGCGGGAGTGTCCGACCGGGTGGCCGATCACCGCCGCACGGCGGCGCTCATCCGCCATGGGCGACGAAGTCCTGGTGGCTCGACGTGAAGTACTGCGCCGCCTTGCCCGGGATCGCCACGTAGTACAGGTAGTCGACCTTGGCCGGATGGGCGGCCGCCTGAAGCGACGCCAGCCCCGGGTTGCAGATCGGCGTCGGCGGCAGGCCCGGATGCTTGCGGGTGTTGTACGGCTCCGGGTCGTCGATATCGGACTGATGGATCGTCGCCGTCCACGAGCCGAGGTGGTAGAGGATGGTGGCGTCGATCCCGAGGTTCATCCCCAGGTGGAGCCGGTTGTAGATGACCGCCGCGACCTTGGCACGGTCACGGGGAACCCGGGCCTCGCGCTCGATCATCGACGCGACCGTGAGCACGTCATAGGGCGTCAGGTTCTTCGACCGCGCATAGCTCATGTCCACCTCGGCGAAATTGGCGCGGAAGGCCGCGAGCTGCTGCGACACGAGCGTCGCCGGCCGTTCGCCGGGGTGAATCTCGTATGTCGCCGGGAACATGAACCCCTCCATGTTCAGGTGATGGCCGAAGCCCGGCGGCGGCACCGCCCGGCGGACGGCGCGCGCATACGCCGTGGGGTTGAGCCCGACCGACGGCAGCCGCGCCTCGATCTCGGTCAGGCGGAAGCCCTCGGGGATGACCAGCGTCCGGACGTCGGCGGTCGGGCCGTGGTCGAGGAGGCGGATCAGCGCGTCGTACCCGGTGCCGGCCCGAATCTCGTACGTCCCCGCTTCGAACGCCGACCCCTCGCCCTGGCCCTTCGCGTACTCGCGGAAGTTGCCGCCGTCGGCGATCACCCCGCGATCCTGCAGGATGCCGCCGATCTCGGAGGCATCGGCACCGGGCGGAATGACGACCTTGATCGGCGGCCCGTGCGGGTCGGCCTTCGGGGCGGAGGCGTCCGACCCGAGGTTCGCAGACACCCAGCCCAGGCCGCGCGCCATGCCCACGACCGCAGCCAGGAACACCACGACGAGGGCTACTCGACGCACCGCTCCAGGTACCCCTGAAGGAGGTGGGCGGCGGCGACGGCATCCTCGCCCGCGCGGCCCTCGCCCCTCACCGCAAGAGCCGTCGTGAACCGCTCGTCGTAGGTGTCTATCGGCACCGGGCACCGCTCGGCCAGCTCGCGGACGAACTCAAGCGTCTCCGAGGCCTGCGCCCCATGCTCGCCGCGGAGCGTGAGCGGGAGCCCGACGACGACACGGTCCGGTGCCAGGCCGGCGATCGTCGCCACGAGCTCGCGCATCCCGTCCGGCCGGCGGACGCGGCGCACCACGCCGACCGGCCGCGCGACCGTGCCCGTCTCGTCGCTTACGGCAACCCCTGTCCGGGAGCTGCCGTAGTCGAGGGCGACGACCCTCAAGACCGCAGCTTCTCGCGGATCGCGTCCTCGGCGGCCCGCACCGCGTCCTCGAGCCGGGACGGGTCCTTCCCGCCCGCACGCGCCATCGCGGGCCGGCCGCCGCCCCCGCCGTCCACGATCGGCGCCACCGCGCGGATGACGTCGACGGCGGAGAGCCCCCGCTCCTGCGCGCCTCCGTCGAAGCTCGCCACAAGGTGGGCCTTCCCGCCGGCCGCGCCGCCGAGGACGACGGCCGCGGGCGAGAGCTTGGCCTTGATCCGGTCGGACATGGCGAGCAACGCGTCGCCGTCGGCGTCGTCGACGATGCCCACCACGATCCGCACTCCGGCCTCCTCGGTGGCGCCGTCGATGAGGCCGGCGACGCGCCCGTTCGCCGAGGGCGGGCCCGCGGCCTTTGGCGCCCGCTTGAGCTCCGCCTCGAGCTCGCTCACCCGGCCACGCAGCACGGCGGCGTCGGCCGCCTCCGCGCGCAGGTGCGCGAGCGCGGCGCCGGCCGTGATCGCCTCGACGCGGCGAATGCCCTGCGCGGAGCTCGTCTCGCGGGTGATGACGAACGCCCCGATCTCCGCAGTCGAGCGGACGTACGTCCCGCCGCAGAGCTCGCGCGACACCTCGGGGATCTCGACGACCCGCACGTGGTCGCCGTACTTCTCGCCGAAGAGCATCATGGCGCCCAGCTCGCGGGCGTGGTCGCGGCCGGTGACGAAGACGTGCAGGGGATGGTTGGCGACGACGTGGTCGTTCACGAACTGCTCGACCCCGGCGACCTCCTCGGTGCTGAGCGGCCCGCCGTGACGGAAGTCGAACCGGAGCTTGTCGGGGCCGACGTACGAGCCGGCCTGGGTGACATGGTCGCCGAGCACCGACCGCAGCGCGGCATGCAGCAGGTGGGTGGCGGTGTGGTTGGCCATTGTCGGCCGCCGCGCCTGCGGGTCGACGTGGGCCCGGACGCGCTCGCCGGCGTGGAGTTCGCCCCGCTCGAGCCGGGCGACGACGACCTGGTCGGCGTCGAGGCGGACGACGTCCTCGACGATGGCCCGGCCGCCCTCGGACTCGATCCAGCCGGTGTCGGCGACCTGGCCGCCTCCGGTCGCGTAGAAGGGAGACTCGCGCAGCTTGAGGAGCAGGGCCCCGTCGCCGCGGTCGGCCAGCGCGCCGATCTGGGTGGCCACGTCGAGGTGCTCGTAGCCGACGAACTCCGAGGCGAAGTCCGATTCGAGCTCGGAGACGTCGACCCTGGAGCCGGCCGCGGCGCTCCGGGCGCGGTCGCGCTGCTCGTCCATGAGCCTCGCGAAGCCGGCCTCGTCCACGCTCTTCCCATGCTCGCCGGCGATCTCGACGGTGAGCTCCACCGGGAACCCGAAGGTGTCGTGGAGCCGGAAGGCGTCCTCGCCGGCGACGTGGTCGGACGAGGCCAGGACCTCGTCCAGGAGCGCCTGCCCCGAGGCGAGCGTGCGCGAGAACCGGGCCTCCTCCTCGCGCAGGATCGCCGCAACCTGGTCGCGCCGGTTGCGGAGCTCCGGGTGAACACCGCCCAGGAGCTCGACCACCCGCTCCGAGAGCCGGTCGAGGAACGGGCCGTCGATGCCGACCGAGCGGCCGCTTCGCACGGCCCGGCGGATCACCCGCCGGAGCACGTACCCGCGCCCCTCGTTGGCCGGCTCGATGCCGTCGGCGGCGAGGAACGTCATCGCACGGCCGTGGTCGGCGAGCACCTTGAGCGCCTTGGTCTCGGGCTCGGTGCGGCCGTACCTCGCGCCGCTCCAGCCTTCGACGGTCGAGATCACGTCGCCGAACGCGTCGGTCTCGTAGACGCTCCCGACCTCCTGGGCCAGCATCGTCACCCGCTCGAGCCCCGCACCGGTATCGATGCTCGGCCGCGGGAGCGGCTCGAGGCTCCCGTCGTCGAGCATGTTGTACTGCATGAAGACGAGGTTCCAGAACTCGATGAACCGGTCGCAGTCGCAGTCCGGCCCGCACTCGGGCCGTCCGCAGCCATGCTCCTCCCCGCGATCGTAGTGGAGCTCGGAGCACGGGCCGCATGGCCCGACCGGGCCGGCCTGCCAGAAGTTGTCGGATCCGAGCCGGAGGATGCGGTCGGCGGGCACCCCGACGGCGTGCCAGAGCTCGATCGCCTCCTCGTCCGCCGGGACGGTCTCGTCCCCCCGGTAGACGGTCGCCCAGAGCCGGCCCGGGTCGAACCCGAAGCCGCTCGGGTCGGTCACGAGCTCCCACGCGCTCCTGACGGCGAACTCTTTGAAGTAGTCGCCGATCGAGAAGTTCCCGAGCATCTCGAAGAACGTGAGGTGATGGGCGGTGCGGCCGACCTCGTCGATGTCGACGGTACGGAAGCACTTCTGCACCGTCACGAGCCGGCGCTGGGGCGGCTCGTCGAGGCCCAGGAAGTAGCGCTTGAGCGGCTGCATGCCGGCGGTCGTGATGAGCACGCTCTGATCCCAGGCCGGCGGCACCAGCGACCCGCTGGGCAGCTGCCTGTGCCCGGACGCTGAGTAGTAGTCGATGAACCGCCGCCGGATGTCGTGGGAATCCATGGGGCGGCAATTCTATCGGTGCGGCCTCCGCTACCCTTGGAACATGCACGGAGACGACACGCTCTCTCGGTTCGAGCGGGCCGAGCGCGGGTCGCGCGGCGTCGAGCCGCTGGACAGCTTCGTCCTCCTCGAGCCAGTGGACGACGAGACCGAGACGTCGGCCGGCCTCATCATCCCCGCAAGCGCCGAGGCGGCCTGCCAGTCGGGCGTCGTGGTCGCCGTCGGCGACGACGTCCTCGGCGTTGGGCCGGGCGACAAGGTGCTCTACCCGCGCGGCGCGGGGTACGAGCTGCGGCTGAGCGGCGAGCCCAAACGGCTTGTCGACCGGCGCGAGCTCATCGCCCGGATCGCGGACTGACCGCTCGCTACTCGGTGCCGACGTCGGCGGCGGCGCGCTGCGCGGCCGTGCGGCCCTCCTCGGCCGCCGCGCGCAGGTCGCCCGGGATGGTGCCGAGATCGTTCCAGAGCCGCCCGGGCAGCTCGGAGATGACGTCGATGAGGGGCCTGTCCTCCTGCTCGGCGATCTCCTGGGCGCGACGGTAGAGAGCGGCGCCGCCGGCGACCAGCGCGGCCGCGAACAGGAGACGCCTCACACCATGCCTCCCCGCCGCTCCCGCTTCGCCCGGAACGTCTCGAACGCGTGCGAGACGCCCTCGGTGAATCCCGCGGCCGCCTTCGCGGGCCGTTTGACCGCATCGGAGACCGCCCGCACCGCCGAGTCGACCTTCTCGGTCGCATCGACCGCCGAGTCCGTGATATGGCCGACCTTGTCGAGCTCCTCGTTCACATGGTCGAGGGAGGTCGACACCTTGCCGAGCATCGGCAGGACCTCGCCCATCAGCCCGTCGAGCGCGTTGTTCACGCGGCCGAGCGTCCCGGCAATCCGCACGAGCACGAACGCGATCGTGGCGCCGGTCAGGACGAGGAAGAGCGCCAGCGCGTACCTCCACGCGTCCGACGAGCCGGCCAGGATGGTCAGGTGGGCGTCCATCGCGTCATCCTATGCGATCGTCCCGGCGCCGACGACCGCATCGCCGTCGTAGAGCACCGCCGCCTGCCCGGGGGCGACGCCCTCCACCGGCTGGTCGAGGTCGAGCGTGAAGCCGCCGTTCCCCGGGTGCACGGTCGCCCACACCGGCGCCTGCCGGTAGCGGAGCTTGGCCTGGACGCGCGCGGCCGGGATGTAGACGGCGCCGGGCGCGACCCGCACCGACGAGCGCGCGAGCGCCTCCCTGCGGCCGACGACGACCCGGCCGCTCTCCGGCTCGGTGCGGACGACGTAGAGGGCCTCGCCGCCCCCCAGGCCGAGGCCGCGGCGCTGGCCCGGCGTGAACCGGTGCAGGCCGCCGTGCCGCCCGAGGACGCGGCCCCCGCCGTCGACGATCTCCCCGACCGGCCCGGCGCCGCCGCGTCGCTCGACGAAGGCGCGGTGATCGCCGCCGCCGACGAAGCACACCTCCTGGCTCTCGGCGCGGCCCGCGGCCGCGAGCGCCGCCCGCCGCGCCTGCGCCCGGGTCTCGGCCTTCGTCTGACCGCCCAGAGGAAACCAGCACCGCTCGAGGATGTCGGCGGGGACCGACGCCAGCATGTACGACTGGTCCTTCGCCGAGTCGACCCCGCGCGCCACCAGGGTGCGCCCCGCGCGGCGCTCGAGCCGCGCATAGTGGCCGGTGGCGATCCCGGCCGCGCCGAGCCGGTCGGCGGCCTCCGCGAGGGCGGCGAACCGGAAGGTGCCGTTGCAGCGCATGCAGGGGTTGGGCGTGCGGCCGGCGGCGTGGGCGGCGACGAAGTCGTCCACGACCGCGGCCCGGAAGCCGTCCCGCAGGTCGAGGCCGAGGTGCGGCACCCCGAGCGCGTGGCACGCGGCCCGCGCGTCCCGGACGGACCGCGGCGAGCAGCAGGCGCGCTCGCCGTCGGGCGCGTCGGGGTCGATCCAGAGCCGGAGCGTGACCCCGACGGGCTCGAACCCCGCCTCCGCCGCCTTCAGCAGGGCCACGGCCGAGTCGACGCCGCCGCTCATGGCCACGACCACCCGGCCGGCGGCAAGCGGCAGGGTCAGATGGTCGACGGCGCGGGCGAGAGCGGCATGGAGGGCGTCGGCGGCGAGCGCCACGCAGGGCCGGTTCGCGTCAGGCGGCGCGAGTGCCCGCTCGAGGTCGCCCGCACCGATCCGAGCCGCCTGGAGCAGGTCGCGGCCCTCGGCGAGGGCGCAGGCGAGGGCGGCCGCAGCCGTCGCATGGGGGCAGCCGAACGTCCGGTGGCGGGCCGCCTCGATGCGACCGCCTGCGAGCAGGAGCTCGATCCGCACCGCGTCTCCACAGGCGGCGTTCCCGGCCTCGCCGGCCACGGCTCCCGGCCCCGCCGGGCCGGCCCGCTCGACGCTCAGCGCGTGCTCGATGGTCGCGGCCGAATACACGGGCCCCAAGCGTACGCCAGCGGAGGCCGGATCGCCTACGCAGGTTCGGGCGCCCGGCGGTCGCGATCCCAGCCGCGGCGCCCGCCCTGAGGATGGGAGGACGCGCTCGCCACGATGAGGAGCAGGCAGATCGCCACGAAGTTTCGGAACGTCGGCTCGGGCCAGTGAAGCGTCGCGGAACGGTGAAGCCAGGCGGGGTCGAGGAGGAACACGATCCCGACCATGACCACCCGCGGGGCGAGCCCCACCGCCAGGAAGACGGCGACCAGCACGACGCCCCAGAAGCCGAGCTCGCCGGCTCCGACCGCGTGGCCGAGGTCGAGGACGTTCCAGGAGAGCCAGACGAGCAGCGGGCCGATGAGGAGGCCTGCGACGACCAGGACCGCCGCGCCTGCGACGAGGGCGCCGATGCCGAGGATGGCGAGCACCCAGGCGAGCATTGGGCCACCTTCGGTGCCCGCCGGCCGGCTCCTGCAGCGCGAGCTCAGGCCGCGGGGAGCATGCCCTGGCGCAGCTCGCCGACGCAGCGGCGCAGCGCGGCGGTGAAGCCGTCCACCTCCGCCTCGGTCGTGCGCAGTCCGAGGGACACCCGGATGACGCTGCGGGCATCCTGCGCGGACATGCCCTGCGCGGTCAGGACGTGGCTCGGGGCCGCGTCGCCCGACGAGCAGGCCGAGCCCGCCGCGACGGCGTATCCGGCCCGGTCGAGGGCGAGCACGAGGAGCTCGGCGCGTACGCCGGGGACGAAGAGCAGCGCGTGGCCCGGAAGCCGTGGCGCCGAGCCGCCCACCACGGCGACATCTGGGTCGAGCGCCGCCTCGAGCCGGCGCCGGAGCGTAAGGCGGGCGTCCGCGGCTGACCGGGCCGCCGCCAGTGCGGCGGCGAACCCGACGATTCCCGGGATGTTCTCGGTGCCCGAGCGGCGGCCTCCCTCCTGTCCCCCGCCCCAGATGAGCGGCGGCAGCCGCGCGGGATCGCGGGCGACCAGACAGCCGACGCCCTTCGGGCCGTGGAGCTTGTGCGCCGAGAGCGCGATCGAGTCGACGCCCGCGGTGCGGAAGCGGATCGGAAGCGACGCCGCCGCCTGCACGGCGTCGCAGTGGAACGGCACGCCCCGCTCACGGGCGACGCCGGCGAGCTCCTCGACCGGCTGCAGCACGCCCGTCACGTTGTTGGCCCACATGACGGCCGCCAGCCGGTCACCGGGGCGGACGAGAGCGGCGAAGGCCGCGACGTCGACGACGCCCTCACCGTCGACCGGCGCCCACGCCAGCTCGAACCCCTGCCGCTCCAGCTCGAGCACCGGCTCGCGAACGGCGGAGTGCTCGATCGCCGAGATGACGAGCCGACCGAGCGGCCGGCCGCAGAACCCGAAGACGGCCTGGTTGTCGGCCTCGGTCCCCCCGGAGGTGAACACGACCTGGCCCGGCTCGCAGTCGAGGAGCTCGGCGATGGTGCGGCGCGAACCCTCGAGGGCAGAGCGCGCGTCGCGGCCGAGCTCGTGCGGCTCCGACGCGTTGCCGAACCGCTCGCCCAGGTAGGGCTCCATCGCCGCGCGCGCCTCCGGGCCGACGCCCGTCGTGGCGGCGTGGTCGAGGTAGACGCGACTCACGCCCGTAGGCTATCTCCCGCGACGGTCAGGCGATCGGCCGTACAGTAGGTGGGTGCGGATCCTGTTCGTCGGGGGGACCGGGTTCCTCGGCAGCGCGACGATCCCGCTGCTCTCCGCCGCGGGCGCCGAGGTCGCGGTCGCCCACCGGGCGGTGACGGAGCCGAAGGAGATCGGCGCGGTCGAGCACCTCCACGGGCCCCGCCACGACCTCCTGCGGCCGAACGGACCGGTCGAGCGCTGGGGGCCGGACGTCCTGATCGACACCTTCGGGGGCGGGGCGACGGCCGCCGCCGGCCACGAGCTCAGCGCCTGCGCCAGGCGCGCCGGCACTCGCCACATGATCGCGATCAGCTCGATGGACGTCTACCAGGCATGCGTCGACGCGGGCGTCGACGACGGCGAGGTGACGGCGCTCTACGAGCACCCGCTTCCGATCGAGGAGACCGCGCTGCTGCGCGCTCCCCACCCACGCGGTGCCGCACACGACAACGTCGCGATGGAAGGCGCGCTCGGCGGCGATCAGGTCACGATCCTGCGTCCGGGCGCGATCTACGGGCCCGGGCTCGGCGTTGGAGGACAGCAGCCGAACCGCGAGTGGACCCTCGTCGCCCGGGTCGCGGCCGGTGATCACCGTCTCGATCTCCCGGACGGCGGCGACCAGCTCTTCCATCGGGTGGCCGTGGAGCGGGTCGCGCGCGCGATCCTCGCTGCCGTGGAGCGCGCGCCGGCGGGCGTATGGGCGTGCAACGTCGTCGACCCCTACGGGTGGACCTACGCCGGGCTCGCGGCCGAGGTGGGACGGATCCTCGACTGGTCGTGGGAGCCCGTGCGAGTGGCGTTCGACGCCGCCGACCACCCGTGGCAGACGGCCCATCCGATCATCGGGTCGGACCGCCGGCTCCGAGAGGTCCTCGGCGTCTGCGAGCCGGATCCCCGCGCGGCCCTCGCCGGCACGATCCGCTGGTTATGGGAGCGCCGCGACGACCTGGCGAGCGCTCCCGTCTGATCCGGGCGGGACCAGGCCGGCGCCTGAGGCTCGGCGGGCGGCCACTTTCTGGATGCTTCGACCGCTCCGACCACCGCCTCGGCGCTGGAAGTGTTCGCACGACGTGATGAGGTGCGCGTCTCTCAATGGCGCCGGCTTGTTCACACCTTAGCGTCTCCCGCCGGTTCCGCAACCACCCGGATGCCGTACTGGCGAAGGTCGGCGTCCGGCGCCGGCGTCGGAGCGCCTGTCAGCGGGTCGGCGCCGCCCTGCCCCTTGGGGAAGGCGGTCACGTCGCGCAGCGACTCGGCGCGGGCGAGGAGCATCGCCAGACGGTCGATCCCGAACGCGATGCCGCCGTGCGGCGGCGCACCCATCCTGAGCGCGCGCAGCAGGAACGAGAACTTCTCCTCGGCCTCCTCGTCGCTCATACCGAGCATCCGGAAGACGCGCATCTGGACGTCGGCGCGATGGTTTCGGATCGAGCCGCCGCCGATCTCGTTGCCGTTCAGGACGAGGTCGTACTGCCGTGCGATCGCCTCGGCCGGCCGCGCCTCGAAGTCATCCACGTCGGCGGGCGCGGGCGCCGAGAAGGGGTTGTGGCCCGCCTTCCAGCGCTGCTCGTCGTGCAGCCACTCGAACATCGGAAACTCGGTGATCCAGACGAAGTTCCATCCGTCGCCGATGAGCCGAAGCCGCTCCCCCAGGTGCAGCCGGAGCGGGCCGAGCACGCGCACGGCCGCGTCCTCGGCGTCTGCGACGAGGAGCACGGTGTCGCCGTCTCCCGCCCCCACCCCGCCGGTGATCGCCTCGATCTCGGCCGGCGAGAGGAACTTGGCGATCGGCGAGCGCACCTCGCCGCCGTCCAGCTGGAGCCAGGCGACGCCCTTCCCGCCCCAGGCCTTCGCGAAGTCGACAAGCCCCTCGAAGTCCTTGCGGGAGTAGTCGAGCGCGCCGGGCACCGCGAAGCCGCGCACCACACCGCCGGCGTCGATCACGCCGCGAAACGCCTTGAACTCCGTGCCACGGAGCGCGCCGGTCACGTCGGCGATCTCGCACCCGAAACGCGTCTCCGGCTTGTCCGATCCATAGCGCAGCATCGCCTCGGCGTGGGTCAGCCGCGGGAACGGGGTCTCGAGGTGCTCGCCGAGGACGTCGCGCCAGACGGCCTGAAAGAGGCCCTCCATCAAGGCGTGCAGCTCGTCGGGCTCGAGGAACGCCATCTCCAGGTCGAGCTGGGTGAACTCGGCCGTACGGTCGGCCCGGGTGGCCTCGTCGCGGAAGCAGCGCGCGATCTGGTAGTAGCGCTCGTAACCCGCGATCACGTAGAGCTGCTTGTACGTCTGCGGGGACTGCGGCAGCGCGTAGAAGCGGCCGGGGTGCGACGAGGTGGGCACGAGGAACTCGCGCGCGCCCTCGGGCGTCGACTTGTAGAGGAGCGGGGTCTCGAGCTCCCAGAAGTCGCGCTCCTCGAGGAAGCGGCGGATCGTCTGCGTGAGCTTGAACCGCACCCACAGGTTCCTGCGCATGGCGTCGCGGCGCAGGTCGAGATAGCGGTGGCGCAGGCGCAGGGTCTCGTCGACGCCGTCGTCGTCGAGCTGGAACGGCAGCACCGGGGCCGTGTTCAGGACCTCGACCGTGTCTACGTGGATCTCGATCTCGCCCGTCTCGAGCTTCGGGTTCACCGTCTCCGGCGCCCGCCGGCGGACGACGCCCTCCGCCCGGATCACGAACTCGGTTCGAAGCGCGTGGGACGCCGCGTGGGCCTCCGGCCGCTCGTCGGGGTTGAACACGAGCTGGACGAGCCCGGCCTGGTCGCGGACGTCGACGAAGACGAGGCCGCCGTGGTCGCGCCGGCGCGCGACCCAGCCTGCGACCGTCACCCGCTCGCCCTCCTCTTGAGCCCGCAGGCTCCCGCCCATGTGCGTCCGGTAGGTCACGCGCTGAGCTCCTCCACCAGCCGGTCGAGCGCCACCCGGCGCTGATCCCCGGAAGTCATATCGCGGAGCGCCGCCTCGCCCGCCGACCACTCGTCCTCGCCGACGATCACCGCCGTCGCGGCGCCGCGGCGGTCGGCCAGCTCGAGCGCCCGCTTCAGCCTCCGCCCGCCGTAGGCGGCGTCGCAGCGGACGCCGGCGGCGCGCGCCTCCTCCATGAGCGCGTGGAGCCGCGGCCGGGCGTCGGCCGCGAGCACGGCGAAGAAGGCGTCGACCGGCCGCTCTCCGCCAAGGGTGGCGCCCATCGCCTCGAGCGTGAGCACCAGCCGCTCGACGCCGGCGCCGAAGCCCACCCCGGGCGTGTGCTGCCCGCCCAGCTGCTCCGCGAGGCCGTCGTAGCGCCCGCCCCCGGAGAGCGCTGACTGCGCCCCGAGCTCGGCCCACTGCCACTCCCAGGCGGTGCGGGTGTAGTAGTCGAGCCCGCGGACGAGGCCCGTATCGACGGTGTGGGCGACGCCGGCGGCCTCGAGATGGCTCAGCACGTCGGCGAAGTGGGCGGCGCACGGCTCGCACAGGTGGTCGGTGATCCGCGGCGCGCCGGCCAGCACCGCCCGGCAGCGCTCGTTCTTGCAGTCGAACGTCCTGAGCGGGTTCACGTCACGGCGCTCCCGGCACTCCTCGCAGAGCTCCTCGGCGTGCTCGTCCAGATAGGCCACGAGGAGCTCGAGGTACGCCGGGCGGCAGACGCCGTCCCCGATCGAGTTCACGGCCAGCGTGAGGTTGGTGACACCGACGTCGCCGTACCAGCGCCGCTGGAGCGCGATGAGCTCCGCGTCGAGGGCGGGGTCGTCCGATCCGATCGCCTCGGCGCCGAACTGGTAGTGCTCCCGGTAGCGGCCCCGCTGCACGGCGGCGTACCGGAACATGGGCACCTCGTACCAGACCTTCACCGGCTGCGGCGCTCGTGTCATGTGTTCGAGGTAGGCCCGCATCACGCCCGCCGTCCCCTCGGGCCGCAGCGTCAGGCTGCGGCCGCTGCGGTCGGCGAAGGTGTACATCTCCCTGCGGACGACGTCCGAGCCCTCGCCTGACGTGCGGGCGAAGACGCCGGTGTCCTCGAACGTGGGCGTCACGACCTGCGTGTAGCCCGCTCCGTCGAACACAGCACGTGCCGCGTCGAGCACGCGCCGGCGCAGGCCGGCGCGGGCGCCGTACCAGTCCAGGGTGCCGCGAGGCGCCTGGAACTCTGCGCTCATGCCCTGAGCGGCTCCAGAAACGGGTTCTGGGCCCGCTCGCGGCCGAGTGTCGTCGCCGGCCCGTGGCCGGGAAGCACGGTCGTCTCGGCCGGATAGGCGGCCATGAGCCGCTCGATGCTCGCGAGCAGCATGGCCATGTCGCCGCCCGCCAGGTCGGTGCGACCGACCGACCCGGCGAAGAGCACGTCCCCGGAGAAGAGAAGGCCGGCGGCGTGGTAGGCGATCGACGCGGGCGAGTGGCCCGGGACGGCCGTCGTCGCAAAGTCGATGCCGGCCACTGTCACGGTCTCGCCGCCGTCGAGCAGGTGCTCGGGATCGTACGGCGCCCACTCCAGCCCGCGCAGCGAGTCGGCCTCGCCGCGCGGCATCCACACGTCGGCTCCGGTCGCGGCCGCGATCGCCGCGACGGCGCCGAGGTGGTCGAAGTGCCCGTGGGTGACGAGGATCGCTCCCGCCCGCCAGCGGCGCCGCTCCAGCTCGGCGAGCACGACGGCCGGCTCGTCGCCGGGATCGATCACCGCGGCCTCGACCGCGTCCGGGCGGGCGGCCAGGTAGCAGTTCGTCTGGTACGCGCCGAGTGGGAGCTGGGCGACCTCGAGGCCGGCCGCCCCCGTCACGCCGGCGGGCCGCCGTGCTTCTTCTGGTAGCGGCGCCAGACGAAGCTCTCCACCATCCAGCCCATCGACCAGAAGAGCACGAACATCACCGCCGTGTTCGCGAGCTTGACGCCGGGGCTCACGCCGCTCGACGTGAACGTGATGACGAGGTAGAAGAGCACCGAGAAGAGCAGCGCCCGCCTGGCGGTCCGCATCGGCGAGGGCGGCAACGGCTGCCCTCGCACCGGGCGCCGCTCCGGGGCGCGATCGGGCTTTTCGCCCGGCTCCGCCGGCTCGTAGCCCTGGTGCAGCTTGCCCCGCCCCACCGCGCGCTGATACTTGCGTCGCTGCTGTTTCTTCGTGGCCATCGTGTCAGTGTATCGAGGCCGCGGGCTCGGGATCGGAAGGCAGCCGCGAGAACATGATGAGGTCGCGCCGGGTGCCTCCGTAGACGGCGCTCGAGCGGAGCAGCCCCTCGCGCACGAATCCGGCCCGCTCGGCCGTGCGGATCGAGGCGACGTTCCAGGGCTCCGCGGTCAGCTGCACGCGTCCGAAGCCCGCCTCCGCGAGCGCCCACCGCGTGACGACGCGGACCGCCTCGGCGGCGATCCCGCGGCCACGGGCCGAGCCCGCGAGCCAGTAGCCCAGCTCCCCCACTCCGTGCCCGCGCAGCCACAGGCCGATCAGCCCCATGGCCTCGCCCGATGCGGCGTCGGCGATCGCGAACGGCCAGCCCTCGCGGTCGGCGAGCCGCCCCGCCTGGCGGGCGACCCACGCCCGCCCCTCCGCGTCCGTGTACTCGGCCGGCACCGTCGTGATGAGCGGGATGTAGGGGTCGGTGGCCGCCTCGGCGACGGCGGGGAGGTCGCCGTCGGTCCAGGCGCGCAGGACGATGCGCGGCCCCCGCAGGGGCGGGTCGGGCAGCCGCAGCGGCTCGGTCACAGGACAACGCCGCGCTTGTAGACGGCGGCGATGTCCCGGCCGGCGAGGTGGTAGGCGACGTGGCGCCAGTCGGGCGCGTCCAGGAGCACGATGTCGGCGTCGTATCCGGGAGCGAGCCGGCCGACCCGGTCGGCGCGGCCGAGCACCCAGGCGGCGTTCACCGTGCACGCGCACAACGCCTCCGCGGGCGTCATCGCAAGCTGGGTGCAGGCGAGCGTCATCACCGCCGGAAGGGAGTCGCAGTAGGCGCTTCCGGGGTTGAAGTCGGTTGCGAGGACGGCGATCGCACCCGCGTCGATCAGCGCCCGCGCGGGTGGGGCCGGCCGGCGCAGGTAGAGGGCCGCAACGGGAAGCATCACCGCCGCGACCTCGCTCTGGGCGAGCATCGCCGCTCCCGCACGGCCGGTCGCCTCCAGGTGGTCGACCGAGCGAGCGCCGAGCTCCACGGCGAGCGGAATCGCGCCGGACTCGGTGAACTGGTCGCCGTGCAGGCGGGGGACCAGCCCGTGCTCCTGCGCCGCCCGCAGGAACCTGGCGGCCTCGTCGGCCGAGAACGCGCCCCGCTCGAGGAAGACGTCCGCCGCCTCCGCGACGGCGGCCGCGGCCGGAAGCACCTCGGCGAGGGCGAAGTCGAGATACTCGCCGGCCGACCCGAACTCGGCCGGGACAGCATGGGCGCCCAGATACGTCGGCACCGTCTCGATCGGATGCGGCCCGCGCACCGCGTCGAGGCTTGCGAGCTCGGTCTCGCGGTCGAGCCCGTAGCCGGACTTCCCTTCGGCGGTCGTCGTGCCGTTGGCCGCCATCCAGGCGAGGTGGCGCGCCGTCGCCGTGGCCAGCTCGCGCCCGCCGAGGGCGCGCGTCGCGGCGACCGTCGAGCGGATGCCGCCGCCCGACGCGTGGATGCGCTCGTAGTCGGCGCCCTGGGCGCGCAGGTCGAACTCGCCGGCGCGGTGGCCGCCGAACGCCGGGTGCGTGTGGCAGTCGACGAGCCCCGGGATCGCCACCCGGCCGCCGCCGTCGACGGGCTCGAGGCCGGCGTGGTCGCCCTCGACCTCGCCGGGCGGTCCGACCGCGGCGATCCGGCCCTCGACCACCGCGATCGCCGCCGGCGAGACTACCTCGACGCTGTACGCCGCGGGCCCGCGCAGCGGCGCGTCGCGCCCGGCCGGGGTTGCGGCCGCCGCGAGGCCCGAGAGCAGGAAGCTCGGCCCCGCCTCAGGCCCTGCCATACGCCGGGATCATCCCGCCGGACAGGGGCGCCGACGCGTCCGAGCAGAGCCACTCGATCGCCTCGGCGAGCTCGGATCCGGTCGTCCACCGCGAGAAGTCGGCGTCGGGGTTCTCGGCCCGGTTTCGGGGCGTGTCCACGATCTTCACGACGACCACGTTCGCGCGGATCCCCTGCCGTCGCACCTCGGCGTCCACGCAGCGCATGAGGCCGCCCAGCGCGACCTTCGAGACGATGTAGCCGGCGGCTCCCGGGAACGGCGCCAGCATCGCCGACGTGCCGATGTAGACGATCGAGCCGCGGCCGGCCGCCTTCATCGGCCCGAGGGCCGCGCGGGTCATGTGATAGGCCGTGTCCAGGTTGATCGCCATCTGGCGCCGCCACACGTCGACCGGCGCCTCGTCGATCGGCCCTGCCGCGTCGTAGCCGCCGGCGATGTTCGCCAGCGCGTCCACCGCGCCGAAACGATCCATCGCGGCATCGACGACGGCCTGGGCCTGGCCTGCGTCGGAGAGGTCGGCGGCGACCGGCAGCACGCTGTCGGGGAGGTCGTCGGGTGCGGCGCCGTGGTGGGTGGCGGCGACCTGCCAGCCGCGCTCGACGAAGAGGTCGAGGACCGCCCTTCCCCAGCCGCCGGTGACACCGGTCAGGACGGCCGTCCGTGCGGCCACTCCTACTGCTCCATGGGCAGGCGAACGCCCTTCTCGTGGGCGGTGTCGAGCGCCTCTTGGTAGCCGGCGTCCGCGTGCCGGGCGACGCCGATGCCGGGGTCGTTCGTCAGCACCCGCTCGAGCCGCTCGTCCATCTCGTCGCTGCCGTCGGCGACGATGACGAGGCCGGCGTGGATGGCGTTGCCGATGCCGACGCCGCCGCCGTGGTGCACGGACACCCACGACGCGCCCGACGCGGTGGACAGGAGCGCGTTCAGGATCGGCCAGTCGGCGATCGCGTCCGATCCGTCGCGCATCGACTCGGTCTCCCGGAACGGCGAGGCGACCGACCCCGTGTCGAGATGGTCGCGGCCGATCACCACCGGCGCCTTGAGCTCGCCGCGGCGCACGAGGTCGTTGAAGATGAGGCCCGCACGGACGCGGTCGCCGTAGCCGAGCCAGCAGATTCTGGCCGGCAGGCCCTGGAACGCGACCCGCTCGGGCGCGAGCCGGAGCCAGCGCTGCAGGAGGGCGTCGTCGGGGAAGGCCGCGAGCAGCGCCGCGTCGATCCTGCTGATGTCGGCTGGGTCGCCCGAGAGCGCGGCCCACCGGAACGGCCCGGCGCCGCGGCAGAAGAGCGGGCGCACATAGGCGGGTACGAAGCCGGGGTAGTCGAACGCCTGCGCGAGGCCGGCGTCATGGGCCTCGGTGCGCAGGTTGTTGCCGTAGTCGAAGACGTGGCTGCCGGCCGCCTTCAGGTCGAGCATCGCCTGCACGTGGCGCACCGCCGTCGCCCGTGCCCGGCGGACGTACTCGTCGGGGTCGGAGGCGCGCAGGGAGAGCGCGTCGGCCAGCGGGATCCCCGCGGGGACGTAGCCGTTCAGCATGTCGTGTGCCGACGTCTGGTCGGTGACCAGGTCGAAGTGCACGCCCCGGCCGGCGATCTCCGCGAACGCGTCGGCGGCGTTTGCGAGAAGGCCGACCGAGACGCCGCGGCGGTCAGCCGCGAAGCGCTCGACTCGGGCGAGGGCGTCGTCGAGGTCGTCGGCGACCTCGTCCAGGTACCGCGTCTCGAGCCGGCGCTCGATCCGGTGCGGGTCGACCTCGACGTTCAGGCTGGCGGCGCCGGCTAGAGAGGCGGCCAGGGGCTGGGCTCCTCCCATGCCGCCGAGCCCGGCGGTCAGGATCGTCCGCCCGGCGAGGTCCGGCGATCCCCAGTGCGCCTCGCCGGCGGCCGAGAACGTCTGGTAGGTGCCCTGGAGGATCCCCTGGGTGCCGATGTAGATCCACGACCCTGCGGTCATCTGCCCGAACATCGTGAGCCCCTCCGCCTCGAGCCGGCGGAACTCGTCCCAGTTCGCAAATCGGGGCACGAGGAGCGAGTTGGCGATGAGGACGCGGGGCGCGCCGGGATGCGTGCGGAAGACGGCGACGGGCTTCCCGCTCTGCACGAGCAGCGTCTCGTCGTTCTCGAGCTCGATCAGGGCGGCCACGATCGCGCGCAGCGCCTCGTGGCTGCGCGCGGCCCGGCCGGAGCCGCCGTAGACGATCAGCCGTTCGGGGTCCTCCGCCACCTCGGCGTCGAGGTTGTTGAGGAGCATGCGCAGGGCCGCCTCCTGGTGCCAGCCCTTGCAGCGCCGCTCGCCACCGCGCGGCGCGCGGACGGCGGCGAGATCGCCGACCAGCGCCTCGACCTCGGAGTGCACGGCCGCGGTGGCCATCACCGAAACGCTATCAGGGAGCGAGCTAGCATCCGCGCCCATGAAGCGGGCGGGGCTCCTCATCATCTGCGCCGCCGCGGTCCTGCTTGCGGCCGGCACCGCCCGCGCCGAGGCGTCGGTGCGGCTGCTTCGCATCGCCCACGGGCTCTCGAGCCCGCTCTACCTGACGGCGCCGCGCGGAGACCCGCGCCTCTTCATCGTCCAGCAGACCGGCCAGATCCGCGTCTATCGCGGCGGCCGGGTGCGCTCGCGGCCGTTCCTCGACATCTCTGGGCATGTCAGCTGCTGCGGCGAGCAGGGCCTCCTGTCGATGGCGTTCGACCCGAACTACCGCCGCACCGGCCGCTTCTACGTCGACTACACGAACCGTCGCGGCGATTCGCGCGTCGCCCAGTTCCGCGTCCTCGCCGGCCATCCCAACCGGGCGAACCCGTTCTCGAAGCGCGTGCTCCTGAAGGTCCACCAGCCGTTCTCGAACCACAACGGCGGCCAGCTGCAGTTCGGCCCCGACGGGCTCCTCTACGTCTCATTCGGCGACGGCGGGAGCGAGGGCGACCCCAACCTCATCGGGCAGAAGAAGCGCGGTGCGCTCAGCAAGATCCTGCGGCTCAACGTCAACAAGGCGCACCCGTCGCCCGCGGTCTACGCGTACGGCCTGCGCAATCCGTGGCGGTTCTCGTTCGACCGCAAGACCGGCGGCCTCTGGATCGGCGACGTCGGCCAGGACCGCTGGGAGGAGGTCGACCACCTGAAGCACGGCGCGGCGCCCGGCGCCAACTTCGGTTGGAGCTACTACGAGGGCACGCACGTCTTCAAGACCCAGCGGATCGACCGCTCGCACCTCCGCTTCCCGGTGAAGCAGTACGCGCACAGCGTCGGCGGCCCGGACAACTGCTCCGTCACCGGCGGGTACGTCTACCGCGGCCACGACATCCCCAGGCTGCGCGGGCACTACCTCTATGCCGACTTCTGCTCTGGACGGATCTGGAAGCTGCCCGTGACCGGCGGCCGCGCCCGGCTCATGCCCATCAGCTTCAGGGCGGCCCAGATCTCCTCGTTCGGGCAGGGGTCGCGGGGCGAGCTCTACGTCGTCTCGCTCGCCGGCTCGGTCTACAAGATCGTGCGCCGCTGATCGCAGGCAGCTGAAGCATCGGCGCAGGGCTGCCGATGACGGTCGAGACGTGAACCGACCAGCCCGACGCTTGTTCACGCTCGTCACCGGCCTCGCAATCGTCGCCGCGTGCGGCCCGACGAGCTCGACCGCACATCTCCCGCGTGGCGACGCAACGCTCGTCGCCCGGGCAAGCGCCGCCACCGCCGCCGCGAGGACCGCCCATGTATGGATCAGAACGGTCGATCAGTCGTCCGACTTCGGCCGGGTCGAAACCGTGGCGACCGGCGTCGTGACCCTCGACTCCCCACTCCGAGGCCGGTTGGCCACCCGCATCACGCTGCCTGGTGGGGCCGGCGTGATGCGCGGCACGCAGCCTTTGACCTGGCCGCGGATCTACGTGATGTCGCACCGCGACGGTACGCGGTGTGCCAACGGTCCACTTGGCGCTGAGGCTCACGGACGCGCACTATCCGGCAGAGGTGTGGATCGATGGGGACGCCCGCCTTCGACGTGAGCGGATCGCACTCCCCGAGACGCGCGGCAACCGATGGACAGCAACCATCGAGTTCACGAGCTTCGGTGCCCCGGCCCTGGTCGACTTCCCCCGGCGAGGAGCGTGGTGAGGGTCGACCGGTCGGATCTCTACACAGTTGCCGAGTATCCCGCCTGGTCGCAGTAGACGGCCTACCGCAGCTCCCCCGCGGCCCCCTCGACCTCGGCCAGGATCGAGCCGTCGCGTACTGCCGCGGCGAGCTGATCGATCTCCGCCGCGAGCGACCGGTCGCGCTCGAGGTGCGGCGAGCGCCGCCGCACCGCCTCGTGCAGCACCGAGACGCCCGGGCCGGGCGTGAGTGGCGCCAGGAAGTCGAGCCCCTGGGCGCCGCAGAGGAGCTCGACCGCGAGCACCCGCTCGACGTTCGCGCACACCTGCCACAGGTGGACGGCCGCCGTGGCGCCCATCGACACGTGATCCTCCTGTCCGGCGCTCGTCGGGATCGAATCGACGCTCGCCGGGTGCGCCAGCACCTTGTTCTCGGAGACGAGGCTGGCGGCGACGTACTGGGCGATCATGAAGCCGGAGTTGAGACCGCCGTCCTCGGTCAGAAAGGCCGGCAGGCCGTTCGACATCGTCGGGTTCAGCATCCGCTCGATCCGCCGCTCCGAGATCCCGGCGAGCTCCGCCAGGGCGATCTTGAGGGCGTCGAGCGGGATCGCCACGGGCTCGCCGTGGAAGTTGCCGTTCGAGACGACCTCCTCCCTGTCGGCGAGGACGAGCGGGTTGTCCGTGGCGGCGTTCAGCTCGACCGAGACCGCCCGCGCGCAGTAGTCGAGCGCGTCGCGCACCGCCCCGTGCACCTGCGGCGTGCACCGAAGCGAGTAGGCGTCCTGCACGCGCCCGCACCAGCGGTGTGACGCCACGATCTGCGAGTCGTCGAGCAGGCGGTACAGGTTCAGCGCCGACGCCTCCTGCCCGGGATGCGGGCGAAGCGCTTGGAGCTCGGGCGCGAAGGGAGTGCGCGAGCCGCGCACGGCCTCGATCGTCTGGGCCGCGGCAAGGTCGGCGAGCTTGACCATGCGGCGGGCGCGGCACACGGTGAGGGCGCCGATCGCCGCCATGAACTGGGTGCCGTTGATCAGCGCCAGCCCCTCCTTGGCGGCGAGCACGATCGGCGTGAGCCCGGCGCGGGCCAGCGCGTCCGCTCCGGGAAGCGTCTCCCCGTCGACGCGCGCCTCGCCCTCGCCCACCAGCACGAGGGCGAGATGGGCGAGCGGCGCCAGGTCGCCGCTCGCGCCGAGCGACCCGCGCGACGGCACGACTGGATGCACCCCGGCCGCGAGCATGTCGAGGAGGAGCTGGACGGTCTCGCGGCGCACGCCGGAGGTGCCCGTGGCGAGCGCGTTCGCGCGCAGGAGCGTCGCGCCGCGGACGATCTCGTCCGGAAACGCCGCGCCCGTACCGCACGCGTGGCTCCGGAGCAGGTTCAGCTGCAGATCGGCCGCCTGAGCGGCGTCGATGTGGACGTCGACCAGACGCCCGAAGCCGGTGTTCACGCCGTAGGTCGGCCGCCCCTCCGCGACAACGCGTTCGATCAGCTCCCGCGAGGCCGCGATCTGCCGCTCGGCCTCGGGCGCGAGCTCGATCTCGGGACGGCCGTGAGCCACCCGCTCGACGTCGTCGATTGCGAGATCGTGACCGCTGAGCCTGATCCCCTGCACCCGGTCGCGAAGGCTACCGTCCCGGCGCGTCGCTCACCGCCCCGAACTCGCCGGCCACAGCCACCTCGAGCAGCCGGTCCGGGCGCATCTCGAGAAGCCGCAGGGCGTCGCCGGCGGCCGCGGCCGCCACCCCGGCCGGCATCAACCCGACCAGCTCGCCTCCGGCGACGCCGACCCCGCGCCCGGCCGCCAGCCGCGCGACCTCGGCGACGACGCGGTGAAGCGGGGTCGCGGCGACGTCGATCAGGTTCATCGAGACCTGCGCCCGGCCGCTTCGGCGCAGCCCGAGGCCGAGCGCCTGGACGCCCGCCAGGCCCCCGTCACGCTCCCGAATCGCGGTCGCGATCGCCCGCGCCACCTCGACGTCGGAGGTCTCGAGATCCACGTTGAAGGCCACGAGCGGCGGGCGGACGCCGACGAGCACGGCCCCGGCGCTCGGGTGAAGGCGCATCGGCCCCCAGAGGGGGGCCGCCTCGGCGGCGTCGACGCGGCCCTGAAGCCCCGCCGTCCCGCCTGCGCGGAAGAACGCCGGGCGAAGCCCACCGCCCAGATCGGCGTACCCGAAGACCGGGATCCCGGACGCGCCGATGCGCTCGCCCAGCTCGCGGGCGGCGCGCTCGGGCACAGGATCGCCCGGCCGGAAGCGCACGAAGGGGACGACGTCGGCCGCGCCGACGCGCGGATGCACGCCTTCGTGGCGGCGAAGGTCGATCCGATCGGCCGCCACGGCAACCGCCGCGGCGAGGCCTGAGACGAGCCCGTCGGGATCCCCCACGCAGGTGAAGACCGAGCGGTTGTGGTCGGAGTCGGCATGGACGTCGAGCACGCGCGCGTGCCCGTCGATCGCGGCGCGGATCGCGGCCAGGACGTCCGGGTCGCGTCCCTCCGAGAAGTTCGGCACTGACTCGAGGAGGCCGCGCATGGCCGGCCATTATCCGGGAACGGCGCGCCTCTCGAGCGGGCCTCCAGTGGGAGGCCCGCCTGAGGGAGATAACGCGTCCTGGGGGGAGAACGTCGTCATGGCCTGGCGTCTGCGCGAACGTGCCCGGGAGGAAGCCGGATCGGCCAGGCGCTTACAGTCTCGACAAAGACCGGGCCGCGTGCATGCCCCTTTCGGGGGATCCGGCCTCCGCCCAGGCACGGGGCATACCTCAAAATGGTGATCGAACTCCCACCGAACGAGCGACGACGGCGGGTGTGGCTCCGACGATCATGTGAGTACGGATCGAAAAGGCAAACTCGCCGCGAGGCGAGCACGCAAAGCTAGAGGTCTCGCAAGAGACAGCTCGGCTGCCGAAACCGGGCCCCCCTCACGATGCGACGTCCGGATCCGCGGAAGAACGCGGGTTCGTACCTTGCGAGGGAGGCTCCCAGCGACGACTCTCGTCGCGCCGCGCACTCGGGATAGGCACCCGGATGCGCACCTCGATCCGACTCGACACGGTGCGGACGGTGGGCGCTGCGGGGGGCAGTGCCACAAGGTGGCAGTGAGGCCCACCGTCCGCCCCGTCACCTGGTCCCGTCACGGCCGCGTCCACAGGGCGCCCGAGCTGTAGCGGCGCAGGCCGAGCGCGAACGACACGGAGCCGAGCACGGCGAAGGCGACCGCCGCGCCGGCGGCGCCAGCCGCCACCGGCCAGCTCCAGCCGTCGACCAGCCGCGTGGGAAGGCCGGTCACGAACGCCGCCGGGACGGCGGTGAACAGAAAGAGCTTCGTGAGGCCGCCGAACACGTCCAGCGGATACGACGCGAAGATCAGGATCGCCTGGAAGCCCAGGTCGGCCTGCTCGCCGCGGCCGCCGGCGAAGAGGGTCACCGAGCCCAGCGCGACGAGAAACCCGACGAGCACCACCGCGCCGCACAGCGAGCCGAAGACGAACACGGCCGCGCGCTCGGGAGTCGGGTCGCCGGCGGTGGCGAACAGGATCGGGCCGAACGCGAGGTCGCCGAGGAGGGCCGTGTCCACCCTGCGTGTGAGCAGGTAGGGAAGCGGGCTCGTCGGGAGGGCGAGCACGGCGTCGAGGCCGCCGCCGGCGACCAGCTCCCCGATCCTGCGGGCGTTGGCGAGCAACCCGAGCCCGATCCCGGTGACGGTCGTCAGGATCGCGAACAGCAAGAGCACCCGGTGGGTGTCCCACCCGCGCAGCGAGCCGACGCGGTTGAAGAAGAGCACCCAGAACACGACCCAGGCGACGTCGTTCGCGATCATGATCGAGACCTGGAACCAGAACCCGCGCCGGTTCGACCACGCCTCGAGGACGGCGGTGCGGAGGGTGGCCGCGACGACCGTCACCCGCCCACCACCTGGAGGCGCCGCTCGCCGGCGCGGAAGACGCCGGCCGCAGCGGCGGCGAGCGCGACGAGCCAGGCGGCCTGCTCTGCCAGGAGCCAGGGCTCAAGGTGGCCCGACATCAACCGGGCGGGGGCGTACGCCATGGTCGAGAACGGGAGCGCCCTGGCGGCCTCGGCGAGCGGGCCGGGCAGGAACTCGAGCGGCAGCAGCATCCCGCCGAGCAGGAAGACGAGCTTCTGGTAGAGGAACCACGAGGAGCGCGCATCGCGAAGCCAGAACGCCGCCCCGGCGAACGCGTGCTGGGCGGAGAGGTTGCACGCGACCGCGAGGACAGACGCCGGCAGGGCCAGCAGTGCCGCGCCGGCGTCCGGCGGCGGGCCGACGTAGAGCCAGGCGATGACCGCGGCGACCATCCAGGCACACACCAGGCGGACGAGCGCCTCCCCGAGCTCCGCCGCCAGCCGCAGCCCGATGACGGACGCCGGCCGCAGCATCTCGGTGACGATCGCCCCGGAGGCGATGTCCCAGCCGATCGTCTCGATCATCCGCGGCTTGGTGGCGATCACGGCGCCCTCCGCCGCGGCGATGTACCAGAGCAGCGCCCGCTGGTTGTAGCCGGCGATCGCGCCGTCGCTCGCCTTGACTGCCGCGCCCCAGAGCGCCGCGAACACCACCAGGATGAAGGCGTAGAAGGTGACCCGGACGGCGAGCTCGCCGGGCTGTCCGAACACGCGCCGGGCAGCCCAGCGGGCCTGGGCGGCGGCCGCGCTCATCGCTGCACCTCGTAGATCTCCGAGATCACCTGTTCGAGCGGCGGGTCGACGACCGAGATGTCGGCGATCGGGTGGGCGTCCAGCAGCTCGTCGAGGACGGCCCGCACCGAGGCCCGGCGCGTGTCGACGACGAGGCGGTACACGGTGTCGGACTCGGCCTTCACCTCGACTCCGTCGATGCGGAGGTCGTGCGTCGGATCGTCGAAGCGCACCTCGAGCAGCTTGGTCTGCAGGAGCGAGGTTCGCATCCGCTGCACCGCGTCGTCGTAGATCACCGTGCCGTGGTTGATCACGACGACCCGGTTCGCGACGTGCTCGATGTCGGCCACGTCATGCGAGGTGAGAAACACGGTCGTCCCGCGCTCCTCGTTCAAGCGCACCACCATCTCGCGGAAGCGCTGCTTCGCGATCAGGTCAAGGCCGATCGTCGGCTCGTCGAGGAAGAGCACCTCGGGGCCGTGGAGCACCGTCGCCGCTAGCTCGCAGCGCATCCGCTGACCCAGCGAGAGGGTGCGGACGGGCAGGTCGAGCAGCTCGCCGGCGTCGAGCAGCTCGGCCAGCTCGTCGATGCGGCGGCGGGTCTCAGCCGGGTCGAGGCGATAGATGCGCGCGAGCAGCCGCAGCGTCTGGCGGCTCGTGAGCTCGAACCAGAGCTGAGAGCGCTGGCCGAAGAGCGTGCCGATCCGGCGGGCGAGCTCGCGCCGCCGCTTCCACGGCACGATGCCGAGGACGGTCGCATCGCCCCGGGTCGGGTGCAGGATGCCCGTGAGCATCTTGATCGACGTCGACTTGCCGGCGCCGTTCGGGCCGATGTACGCCAGGCGCTCGCCGCGCTCCACCGCGAAGGTGATGTCGCGCACGGCCTCGACCGTCCGCCGCCCGCGGCCGCGGCCGGAGGTGAAGGCCTTGCTCAGCTCGGATGTCTCGATTGCCAGCATGGGTTCCGCGAGTGGTCAGACAAAAACGCCCCGGATGGTTGCTCCCGGGGCGTCGGCGGTCAGAGTGGTTGATCCGTCTAGTGCGCGCGACGCCCGGGCCCGGGGGGCTCCCCAGGCGTGACCGTGATCTCGGTGTACGGGCGGCACGTCATCCAGCGGCACCATAGCCGCGGCCCGGGCGCGGCCGCAAGGCCCGCGCAGGCGCGGTTCGCGACGTATCCTGGCCGCGATGCTGGACAGGCTCTTCTCGCCGCTCGAGCTGGGGCCGGTGACGATCCCGAACCGGGTCGTCTCGACCTCGCACCAGACCTCGCTCGTCCACGACCACCTGCCGACCGAGGACCTGGTCGCCTATCACCGGGCGCGCGCCGCTGGCGGCGCGGGGCTGATCGTCGTCGAGGCGACGGCGGTCCATCCGACCGGGCTTCTGACGGCCCACACGATCGGCGGCTACCTCCCGGAGATCGTCCCGGTCTGGGCGAGGCTCGCCGAGGCGGTGCACGAGCACGGAACCCGGATCATGTGCCAGCTCTTCCACGGCGGCCGCGAGGTGATCGCGTCGGGAACGCGGCCCCCTGCCGTCGCGCCGAGCCCGATCCCCTCAGCCCGCTTCAAGACCGAGCCCCGCGGGCTCACCCGGGCGGAGATCCGGGAGATGCTCGAGGGCTACCGGCACGCCGCCGCGTACGCCGCCGAGGGAGGCCTCGACGGGGTCGAGGTGTGCGCCGGGTTCGGCTACCTGCCGACGCAGTTCCTCTCCCGCCACGCGAACGCCCGCACCGACGAGTACGGCGGCAGCTTCGAGAACCGGCTCCGGTTCCTGCGCGAGGTGCTCGAGGCGATGCGTGCCGGCTTCGGCCCGAACGGCGCGATCGGCTGCCGGCTCACGGACGAGAGCACCTCCGCCGAGGGCACCGACACCGAGGACGTCCTGGCGGCGGCCGAGTCCCTGAGCCGGACCGGCGCCGCCGACTACATCTCGGTCGCCCTCGGCTCCTCGCCCACGTACCGCGGCTCGACCTGGATCGTCCCGCCGTCGCCGGCGCCCCGAAACGCCGTCGAGGGCTTCGCGCGCGCGGTGAAGGCGCGAACGTCCGTGCCGGTGATCGCGGCGGGCCGCGTCGTCGACCCCGCCGACGCGGAGCGGCTGATCGCGGAGGGCGCCTGCGACGCCGTCGGGATGACGCGAGCGCAGATCGCAGACCCAGAGCTCGCGCGGCGGGCCCGATCCGGGCTCCCGGTCACGCGGTGCATCGGATGCAACCAGGGCTGCATCGGCCACTACCACGCCGGCGTCCCGATCGCGTGCACCGTGAACCCGTGGGCCGGCTACGAGCGGACGCTCCCGCTGCCGACGGCGGCGGCCTCGCCGGGGACGGTGGTCGTCGTCGGCGCGGGCCCGGGCGGCTGTGCGGCCGCCGCTGCCGCCGCCGCACGCGGCCACCGGGTCGTGGTCTTCGAGCGCCGGCAGGGCCCGGGCGGCCAGATGCGGCTCGCGCGGGCGGCGCCCGGCCACGCCGAGGTGGCCGAGGAGCTCCTGCGCATCCTCTCGCGATGGCTGGGCGGTGCCGATGCGCGCTTCGGGCGCGACGCCTCGAGCGCGGAGATCCTGGACGAGGAGCCGAGCCGGGTGATCCTCGCGACCGGCGCCGAGCCGCACCGCCCTGCGCTCGCCGGCGACGGGGTGCGGGTCGTCCAGGCGTGGGACGTCCTGGCCGGGGCAGAGACGGGCGAGCGCGTGCTCGTGAGCGACTGGGGCGGCGACTGGACCGGCCTCGATACCGCCGAGGCGCTCGCCGGTCGCGGTGCCCGGGTGCGGCTCGTCACGTCCGCGGTCGGCTTCGGCGAGGCCGTCCACCAGTACCAGCGCAACCTCTACCTCGCCCGGCTCGACGAGGCGGGCGTCGAGCTCCTCCACCACCTCCGCCCGGTGGCGCTCGCCCCGGGCGCCGTCGCCTGCGAGAACGTGTTCTCGGGCCGGCGAGTCGAGCTGGAGAACGTCGACACGCTCGTCCTGAGCGCCGGCCGCACGCTCCGAGACGGCCTCTTCGAGGAGCTGGCCGAGACCGGCGTCGCCGTGGAGCGGGTGGGCGACTGCCTGGGCCCGCGCTCCTTCGAGGAGGCCATCCGCGAGGGCACCCTCGCCGGCCTTCGATAACCGTGGGGGCGCAGGCTCCCCCACGAGCCCCCCGACGGGTTGCTCGAACCGTCCGTGCGAGGCCGGGAGCCAAGCTCCCGGCCTCAGCCGTTCCAGCCCGGCGGCTTCCGCCTTCCGCTGAAAGGACGGGGTCAGGCACCGTCATTGCATGCTTGGACGTCACGGGAGGTGAAGTCCGGCCGCCGGGTGACGATGACCAGGGGCATGCCGACCTGGCCGCCCGACGCCCTTCACCACCTGGCGCTGGGGCTCATCCCCGCCCTCCCGGTGACGCTGCCAGCGGTGCGCAGCGACGGCGGCGGGGTGACACCGCTCTACCTCGGGGAGGCCGACGACGGGTCGATCACCGGTGTCCTGCCGGGCCCGCCCCCAGCGCTCGGGCTCGCGCTCACGGCGCACGTCGGCGACGGGCCGCGGAGCCGATACGAGCTCGACCTGCGGGTGTGGTCGGCCGAACGGATCCGCAGGACAGAATCGCTCGTCCGCCTCGTCGTCTCGGGCTGTCAGCCGGCCTGAACGGGCCGCACCCGGTCGCCCAGCTCGATCGGCTCGATCTCGGTCCAGACGGCGTCGGCGCCGCAGCCGGGGCAGAAGCGCGGCTCCTCGGCGTAATGGTCCGCCTCCATGAGCGCCTCGCGCACGAGCCGTGTCTCCACGTCGAAGGCCGCCTGCCCGGTGCGGCGGGCGATGCGCTCGGCCTCGGCGTGCAGCCGGGCCGCGTCGTAGCCGAGCGTGATCCGGGTGCCGCAGTAGGCGCAGAGCGCCATTCGCAGCGCCGGCGTCCCGGTCGAGGGCCGGTCCTCGTCGAACCGCCGGAAGGCGAGCCAGAGCGCGACCAGGATGCCCACCAGCGGCAGCTTCAGGACGAGCGCGAGGAAGATCACGACCCAGACGTCCGCCGACCACAGCGCGAGGAGCGCCATGCCGACACCTTACCCCACGACGGCTACAGTAACCCGATGCCGGCGCCGATCCCGGTCTCGGGCCTATGAGGAAACCGACCCGCCAGGAGCTTCTCACCCTCGCCCTGGGCGTTCTGCCGCCCCCGCCCACCCACGTCGAGGTGCTGTCCGAGGACGGCGGCGCGTTCGACCTCAGGATCGTCGAGGTGGAGGGCGAGATCCTCCACGCCTACGCCCCGCGCACGCGCGTCCGCAAGGAGCTCCACCTCCTGGCCCGTGTGACCGACGAGGAGCGCGGGCGCTACGAGGTCGAGTTCGAGGTCGACGAGACCTACTTCCACAGCGGCGCGGAGGCGCTCGTCCACGCGGCGATCTCGGGCGTGCGCCATCGCAAGATGCGGCGGGCCGCGCCCCGGATCCCGGTCACCGAGCGCGCCGAGGTGCGGGTGATCTTCGGTCGCACGCTCGCGCGCGACTCGACGTTCGACGTGCGCCTGACCGACGTCTCGACGACGGGCGTCGGCTTCACGTGCGCGGACACCGTCCACCCGGGCGACATCCTGAGCGTGGCGACGTCGCTCAAGGGGCACGGCGTCGAGATCGAGGCCCGGGTCGTCAGGGTCGACCCGGCGCCGTACGGCCGCATTCGCGTCGGCGGTGAGATCACCGAGGTCGACGACGACCACCGCCGCCTGATCGCCCAGCTCGCCACGGAGGAGGGCCAGGCCGGGTCGGAGGCCGAGCGCCGGGCCCACACCGAGGCATTCCGCCGCGGCGGCGACGGCGGCGGCCTGCGCACGCGCGTCGAGCGCAGCTGACCGAACGGGGGATCAAGACCCGGCCGGGCGTGCCGATACCTGTCTAGCAGGGCGGACGAACGCTCCGCCCGGGTTCTCGACAAGGGGGTCAAGGGTGGGCGTGCTCATGGGCGTCTTCACCAATCAACGGGGCAGCGTCGCCTCGGAGCTGAGCTTCGGTGCAATGGTCGTCGGCATCCTCGTGATGGGAGGCCTGTACATGGTCGCCCAGATCGAGGGCGTGTCGTTCACCGTGCTCCTGCACCAGCTCAAGGGCGGCTGACAGAGGCCGTTTCACCGCCCGCTAACCTGAGCGGGTGACCTTTCGGCGACTGCTGGGATTCCTGCGCCCGTACCGGGGGCAGGTGGTCGCATCGTCGCTCCTCGCAGTGTGCTCGCAGGCCGCCGGGCTGACGATCCCCTACCTGACGGGCCAGGTCATCGACACGGTGAACGCGGCATCGCACTCGGATCGCCGCCTCTTCACCTACGCCGGGCTGGTGGTCGCCGCCGGCGCGGTCAAGGGCGTCCTCATGCTCTTTCGCCGCTGGCTCGCGGGGCGGCTGTCGCTCGCCGTCGAGTTCGACCTCCGAAACGCCATGTACGGGCACCTGCAGCGCCTGTCGTTCGGGTTCTTCGACCGCCACCAGACCGGCCAGCTGATGTCCCGCGCCACCGTCGACCTGCAGTCGGTCCGGTTCTTCCTCGGCTACGGGCTGATCTTCTTCACCCAGAACCTGATCACGCTCGCGATCGTGGCGATCGCGCTCGTCCTGATCAGCTGGCAGCTGGCGCTCATCGCCTTCGCGGTCGCGCCGATCCTCACCCGGAGCGCCTACCGGTACTCGCGCGTCAGCCATCCCGTGTTGAAGGAGGTGCAGCAGCGGGTGGCCGACGTCACGACGCAGGCCGAGGAGAACATCGTCGGCGTGCGCGTCGTGAAGGCGTTCGCCCAGGAGCCGCGCCAGCTGCGCCGCTTCGCCGCAGGCACCGAGCGCATCTTCGACCAGGCCATCCTGGCTGCCCGGCTGCAGTCCCGCTACGTGCCGTTCATGTCGTCACTCCCGAACCTCGCCATGGCCGCGGTGGTGCTTGTCGGCGGCTACCAGGTCGTCCACCACGAGCTCAGCCTGGGATCGTTCTTTGCGATTAACGGCTACCTCCTGATGCTCGTCGTCCCGCTGCGCTCGATCGGCATGTGGGTCGGGCAGTACCAGCGCGCCATGGCCTCCGGCGAGCGCATCTTCGAGGTGCTGGACGTCGACCGCGACATCCTCGAGCGGCCCGGGGCCGTCCCGCTCGCCCCCGGCCCCGGGGCGATCCACATGGGCGGCGTCCGCTTCGGCTACAGCCCCGACCGGCCCGTCCTGCACGGCATCGACCTCGACATCGCGCCCGGGTCGACCGTCGCCCTGATCGGACCGACCGGGTGCGGAAAGACCACCCTGACGACGCTCATCCCCCGCTTCTACGACGTCCAGGCCGGCGCGATCGAGGTCGACGGGCAGGATGTCCGCGACGTGACGCTCGACTCGCTCCGGGCCGCCGTCGGCATCGTCAGCCAGGACACCTTCCTCTTCTCGACGACCGTCGCCGAGAACATCGCCTACGGCACGCCGGGCGCCTCGCCGGACGAGATCGTCGCCGCCGCCCGCCAGGCCCAGGCGCACGAGTTCATCTGCGACCTCCCGGACGGATACGAGACGCTCGTCGGCGAGCGCGGCCTGTCGCTCTCCGGCGGTCAGCGGCAGCGGATCGCCATCGCGCGGGCCCTGCTCATGAACCCGCGCGTGCTCATCCTCGACGACGCCACCGCCTCCGTCGACGCCTCGACCGAGGCTCGGATCAAGCTGGCCCTGCGGGAGGTCATGAAGGGCCGGACGACCCTGATCATCGCGCACCGGCTGTCGACCATCTCCCTCGCCGACGAGGTGGTGGTGCTCGACCGCGGCCGGATCGTCGCCCGCGGCCGCCACGACGAGCTCGTGGAGGAGAGCCCGGTCTACCGCCAGATCCACGACCACGGTCTGGTCGACCGGCGCTTCGTCCATCTCGACCCGGACGGCGCGCCGATCGAGAAGGACGGCGACGAGCGCCGCCGGGCCGCGTCGTCGGGGCGGCTGCCGTGAGCACGTTCGGCAGCCACATCGGCCGCATGGGCGCCGACCCCGCCGGTCTGGGCGCGCGCCGGACGCTGCGCCGGGTGCGCGCGCTCCTCGCCTACACGTGGCCCTACAAGGGCCGGGCGGGGCTGGCGCTCGCGGCGCTCCTGGCGTCGACCGCGACGGCGATCGCCGGCCCGGTCGTGATCAAGCTGGCGATCGACCGCGGCATCGCGGGCTCGCACCCGGATTTCGGCCAAGTCGAGCTGTGGGTGGCCGTCTTCGTCCTCGTGACGGCGCTCAACTGGGGGGCCGGCTGCGCCCAGACGTATCTCACGTCGTGGGTCGGCACGCGCGTCCTTGCCGACCTCCGCACGGGCATCTTCGCCCACCTCCAGCGGCTCGACCTGGGCTTCTATGAACGAAACCGCGCCGGGGTCGTGATCTCCCGCCTCACGAACGACATCGAGGCGCTCGTGAGCGCCGTCGTCGACGGCCCGACGACGCTCGTCCAGAACACCATCACGCTGATCGGCTCGGCGGCCGTCCTCATCTACTTCGACTGGCGGCTCGCGCTCGCCACGCTCACCGTGTTTCCGGGGATGGCGATCGGGACGGCCATCTTCCGGTACTACTCCGGGCGCGCGTACCGGCTCACCCGGCGGCGATTGGCCGAGGTCACGGGGCAGCTCCAGGAGGACATCTCAGGCGTGCGGGTGGTGCAGGCGTTCCGGCGGGAGCAGGCCAACTACGGCCGCTTCGTCGATATCAACAGCGAGTACCGCGCGGCCAACGTCCAGACCGTGAACGCCTCGGCGATCTACTTCCCGTACGTCGACCTGCTGTCGGCCGCGGCGATGGCGGTCGTGCTCGGCTACGGCGGCACGCTCGTCTTCCACCATCAGCTGACGCCGGGCGCCCTCTTCGTCTTCATCGGGCTTCTCGCGAACTTCTTCGACCCGGTGCAGCAGCTCTCCCAGTTCTACCAGACGTTCCTGGCGGCGACGGCGGCGCTCGACAACATCTTCACGGTGCTCGACACCGAGCCCGACCTGACGGACGCGCCCGACGCGCGCGAGATACCGCCGATCCGAGGCGAGGTCGTCTTCGAGGACGTCCGGTTCGCCTACGGGCCGGAGACGCCCGAGGTGCTGCACGGCGTCTCCTTCGCCGTCCCCGCAGGGCGGACCGTGGCGCTCGTCGGCCACACCGGCGCCGGCAAGTCCACGATCGTGAAGCTCCTCGCCCGCTTCTACGACCCGACCGCCGGGCGGATCACGGTCGACGGGCACGACCTGCGCGACGTGACCGTGGCGTCGCTCCGCCGCCAGCTCGGGATCGTGCCCCAGGAGGGCTTCCTCTTCGCCGGATCCGTGCGCTCGAACATCGCCTTCGGCCGTCCCGACGCGACCGAGGCGGAGATCCGCGCCGCGGCGGAGGCCGTCGGCGCCGACGAGTTCATCCGTGAGCTTCCCGACGGCTACGAGACCGACATCCAGGAGCGGGGCGCGCGGCTCTCGATCGGGCAGCGGCAGCTCGTGGCGTTCGCCCGCGCCCTTCTCGCCGACCCGCGGATCCTGATCCTGGACGAGGCGACCTCGTCGGTCGACATCCCGACCGAGGCCAGGATCGAGCGCGCGCTCGAGACGCTCCTCCGCGACCGGACGGCGTTCGTGGTCGCGCACCGGCTGTCCACCATCCGCCGGGCCGACATGATCATCGTCCTGGAGCACGGCGAGGTGATCGAGGCGGGCACCCACGACGAGCTCATCTCGCGCCGCGGGCGCTACTTCTCGCTGTACGACGACTGGGTCGAGGCCGTCGCCTAGTCAACGTGGGGGAACCCATGGTTCCCCCTCCTTCGGACGAGCCGCATCGCCGTCGCGCTCCGGCGAGAGCGCGGTCTCGCCTCCGCCGCGGACGCGTAGATCCACCCTGAACGCGCCCGTCCCCGAGAAGCGCTCGCGGGCTGCGCGGCTAAAGCGTAGGCTCGTCCGGGCCGATGACGTGTCCGATGAGGGGTCGATGCGCTCTCGTTGCCGCGGTCCTGGCCGCGCTCTTCGCGTTCCCGCAGGCCGCGCTCGCCGGCTTCGTCGACGTGCCCAAGGGCTTCTGGGCCCGGCCCGAGATCCGGTGGGCGACGCGCTACGGCTGGATCGCGCCGCGGACGCCGACGAGGTTCGCCCCACACCACAGCGTGAGCCGGCTGAACGCGAGCCGTGTGCTCGTCCGGATCGCCCATAGCCTCTTCGGTGCCGCCGCCGGGCCCGATCCGTTCGCGCAGGCCGTTGCGGCCGGATGGATCTCGAAGGGCGACGGCTCGAACGGGACGATCACCCAGCTCGAGTTCGACCGCGGGCTGGTGCGCGTCCTCGGCCTCGCGCACGCCGCCAAGACCCTGAACCACCTCCAGACCGCCGACGGCTGGGCGCCGCGCCTCCCCGACGGCTTCGGCGTCGAGCAGGAGGTGCGGGCGGTCGGCGCCCGCCTCAACGTGCCCGACGGCTTCGACGACTGGGAGCTTTGGCCGTCCGACACCCTGCGCCGCGCCGACGTCGCCGTGCAGGCGTTCCAGGTGATGCACATGTCGTCCTGGTCGATCGACGCCGCCAAGGCGAAGGTGGCGCTCGCCCGGGCCCTCCCCGCCTGGTCTCCGCTCAAGCGCAAGGTGCTCGGATTCGCGCTCCGGTACGCCGGGGCGCCGTACGTCTGGGGCGGGACGTCGCCCGACCCGCAGTCGCCGCTGGGGTCGCCCGTCGCGGGCGGCTTCGACTGCTCGGGATTCGTGTGGTGGGTGATGAAGCTCCAGACGTACCACGCCGGCGGCGTCACGTGGACGGGGAACGCCGCGATCCAGGCCAGGACCACCTACGACATGGCCGCGTCCCTCGGCGTCAAGCATCGCGTGCCGCGCTCCAAGCTGCGGCCGGGCGACATCCTCTTCTGGAGCTCCGATCCCAAGGGCGTCCGGACAAGCTGGAGGACCGTCTACCACGCGGGCATCTACCTCGGGAACGGCTGGACGGTCAACAGCCACGGCTCCGGCGCCGGCGTGACGATCGACTACATGGGCGCGGGCGCCGGCTGGTTCCACGACGCGTTCGCGTTCGGATGGCGCGTCATGCCCCGGGGGGCGTGAGCCGCTTCGAGAAGTAGACCCGGGCGAAGCCGCGCTCGACGCGGCGCCCGGTCTCGCGGTATCCCAGCCGCGGATACCACTCCAGGTTCTCGACCATACGCTCGTTGGTGTAGAGGCGAAGCTCCAGGACGCCGAGGCCGCGGGCCTGCTCCTCGGCGTGGTCCATCAGGAGCCGGCCGAGCCCGCGCCCCTGGGCAGACGGGTGGACGGCGATGTTCTCGACCAGCAGGTGATCCTCGGCCGGCACCAGCACGATCGCCCCGACGACCCTGCCCTCGGCCTCGATCACCGTCACCCGGCCCGCGGCAATCGCGGCGCCGTGGTCGGCGTCCATCGGCGCCGGCCGGCGGCCAATCCGGCCGACGTACACCGCGTACGCCTCCTCGACCAGCCGGTGCATAGCCTCGCCGTCCGCCGCATTCGCCCGGCGTAGCCGCTCCGCTCCCACGGCCCAATCCTAGATATCGATAGGCTGCTCCCATGACCGCCGACGCCGAGTCATCGCCCGATCCGGAGGAGGTCCCCGCCGGCGCGGAGCCCGAGGCGGGGAAGCCGATCAGCGTCCGGGCCGAGCGCGGCGCACGGATGACCCCGGCCGAGGCGGTGCGCGACATGCGCATCACGCTCCCGGCCCGCGGCAACCGGACGCTGCGCGACCTGATCGAGCGGGTGAACCGCGACACCGAGCTGAAGGCGCTCTGGCACGCCGCCAACGTGAACGCCGTCACCCGGCTCCAGATCAACGACCACTCCTGGGTCCACATCCAGATCGTCACGAACATCGGCCTGAAGCTCCTGCGCGAGCTGCGCCGCGCCGGCGTCGAGCCGGGCATGGTCGCCGACTACGGCATGCGCCAGGACGACGCCGAGGTGGTCGTCGTCCTCGGCTGCCTCACCCACTGTCTCGGGATGGCGATCCACCGCACCGGGCACGAGGACATGAGCCTCTTCCTCGCCGCCGACAGGATGCCCCGGCTGCTCGAAGGGCTCTACGAGGAGCCGGAGCGCACGATCGTGCAGGCGGAGGTCCTGCAGACGATCATCAGCCACCGCTCGGACGGCGTCCCCCTCTCCGTCGAGGCCGGCGTGGTGCGCGTGGCGGACGCGCTCGACATGGCCAAGGGGCGCTCGCGGATCCCGTTCGAGTCGGGCCGCGTGTCGATCCACTCGCTCTCCGCGGCAGCGATCGAGGAGGTCCACATCCGAAGCGCCGAGGGCCACGTTCTGATCGAGGTCGAGATGAATAACTCCGCCGGCCTCTACCAGGTCGACAACCTGCTGCGGTCGAAGCTGCGCGGCTCGGGGCTCGAGAACCGCATCGAGGTCGAGGCGATGATCGAGGGCGAGTCCGAGAAGCGGCTCCTGCCGTCGTTCCGGCTCTGAGATTG
>DASQXS010000371.1:0-2520 GCA_035639615.1 Gaiellales bacterium
AACCCGCCGCTTCGGCTGTACGAGAAACTCACCGTCCCGCGCAAGGTGCTTGTGGGTCCGTGGAACCACGCCGTGCCCGACGTGGCGGTGCCCGGCCCCCGGATCGACCACCTGCACGAGGTCGTGCGCTGGCTCGACCACTGGTGCAAGGGCCGCGACACCGGGATCATGGACGAGCCGCCGGTGGTGGTCTACATGCAGCACTACGAGCGGCCGGACGCCGATCGCCTGGAGGCCGCCGGGGGTTGGCGTGGCGAGCAGTCATGGCCGGCGCCCGGGGCCGGTGAGCTGACGCTGCACGCGGGCGACGGTGGCAGGCTGACGGCCGCGCCGCCCGAGGGCGAGGGCGAGGACAGCTTCGAGTACACCGCCGGCGTCGGGGTGACCGCCGGACTGTGGTCGGGTGGCCTGCAGTTCGGCCAGCCATCCGATCAGCGGCCCGACGAGGCGCTGTCGCTGCTGTTTACGAGCGTGCCGCTCGAGGAGCCGATCCACATCCTCGGGCGGCCGCGGGTCGTGCTGCACGTGGCGTCGACCGCGAGCGTGATCGGGTTCTCAGTCAGCCTCTCCGACGTCGCGCCGGACGGGTCGTCGCACCTCGTTGCCAAGGGCATGCTGAACGCCACCCGGCGCGACTCGCTGACCGACCCTTCGCCGCTCACACCGGGGCAGGTGTACGAGCTCGAGATCCCCATCGACTGCACCGCCTGGCGGTTCGACTCTGGCCACCGCGTCCGGCTCGCGGTTGCGAGCGCCGACTGGCCGAACGTGTGGCCGACCCCGGAGCCGGCCACGAACACCGTCCACCGCGGACCGCAGCATCCGACCCGGCTGATCCTGCCCACCGTGCCCGCGGAGGGAAGCGCCCAACCGCCGGCGTTCCGGCCGTCACCGGTCGAGTTGGAGCGGCACTCGCTGCGTGCGGAGCCGCCGGTGTGGGAGGTCGTGCACGACGCGCTCACCCGGCGTGCCCGCGTACGGTTCGTGGAGCAGTCGACCGCTCGCATCAACCCCTCGACGGTCGTTTCCCGGGAGTACCGGCTGCTGACCGAGGTGGATCCGGACAATCCCGGGGCGGCCACCGCGCGCGGCCGCCACGTCAGCACCATCCGGCGGCCCGACGGCGTGACCGAGGCGACCTCCGAGGTCACCATGCAGGGCACGCCCACGCACTTCCACGTGCTGCTCGAACTGCAGGTGACGGTCAACGGCCTTCCCCACCACGCCCGTGAGTGGACGCGGTCGGTGCCCCGGCGGCTGCTCTAGCGAAACCCCGGATCATGCGCCGCCGTCCCGACTCCGAGATCGCAAACGCGAACGACTCCGGCGCGGGCAGCTGGACGCGGTCATGTGCCCGGAATGGGGCTGCGCAACTGTCGGCCCAATCCCGTCGGCTCGCGTCGTGCCGCGGCGGACCGGTGCGAGCTGCCAGACTCCCGAGCGAACGCGACCACGGAGGTCCTGCGTTGCATGCTGCTGATGGTGATCTGAACCGGTGGGAGCAGGTTTCCGCCTACGACGTCCCGGCGCTGGACGGACGCGGCGACCCGGAATGGTGGCGTGAATGGGCCACGGATCCGGAGTTCGGTCGCGGCTGGCACTCCATCAACAGTCATCTTCGGATCACCGGTTTCGGGATCAACGGATCCACCGCGGCCGCCGGTGGTGAGTTGATAGTCCCCCACGTCGAAGCCGACTACACGGATCAGGAGGAGGTCTACGTCGTCTTGCGCGGCAGGGCGCAGTTCATGTGCAATGGCGAGACGTTCGACGTCGACCAGGGTGGACTGGTCTATTGCGCGCCGGGGGTGGCGCGGCAGGCCCGGGCGCTCTCCGCACCGACCACCGTGCTGGCGCTCGGCGGCAGGCCGGGCAGCTTCGCCGTCTGGAGCAAGCCGGTGTGAAGGCGGCTCGCGCCCTGCCGGCGCCCGTCTGAGTACACTCCGGCTCGACCTGGGTGACCTCGATGGGAAGACGGCGCTCGTAACGGGTGGAGCGCGCGGCTTCGGCCGCGTTGTTGCACACCTTCTCGCCGATGAGGGCGCCGACGTCGCCATCGCCGACCTCGGTAGCCGCCGGCGGCCGGACGATGGAACCGCGTCCGACGCGCGCCGGCTGGCCGAGACTGTCGCAGAGATCCAGGCGAAGGGGCGCCGCTCGACCGGGATCGAAGCGGACGTAACGCGGGCCGGCGACTGCGAGCGGATGGCGCGTCGCGCGGCCGAGGAGTTGGGCGGCATCGACATCCTCGTCGCCAATGCGGGCGTCGCCACGTTGGGGAAGGCATGGGAGCTCACCGAGGAGGAATGGGACTTCGTCGTCGACGTCTGTCTCAAGGGGGTCTGGCTGACCACGAAGTACGTGGTGCCGTACATGATTCGGGCGCGGCGCGGGAAGATCGTGGTGGTGGCGTCCCGGAACGGCCTTCGCGTCGAGGCCGGCTACGCGCACTACAACGCGGCGAAGGCCGGTGCGATCCACCTGGCCAAGACGCTCGCCCTCGAGTTGGGGCCGTACGAG
>DASQXS010000372.1:0-8933 GCA_035639615.1 Gaiellales bacterium
AGCTGTCGGTCAAGGGCAAGGGTGGCTCGAACTGGCTCTCGCTGCTCACATACATCTTGCCCTTCGTCCTGCTGCTCGCGTTCTGGATATTCCTGATGAACTCGGTCCAGGGCGGCGGCTCGCGCGTGATGAGCTTCGGCAAGTCGCGGGCCAAACGCCTCTCGGTCGACTCGCCGAAGGTGACGTTCCGCGACGTCGCCGGCGTTGACGAAGCCGTAGAGGTATTACAAGAGATCAAGGAGTTCCTCGAGAACCCGAAGAAGTTCCAGGCGCTGGGCGCGCGCATCCCGAAGGGCGTCCTCCTCTTCGGCCCTCCGGGCACCGGTAAGACGCTCCTTGCCCGCGCGGTCGCCGGTGAGGCCGGCGTTCCGTTCTTCTCGATCTCCGGCTCGGACTTCGTCGAGATGTTCGTCGGCGTCGGCGCGAGCCGCGTCCGCGACCTGTTCGAGCAGGCGAAGCAGAACTCGCCCTGCATCATCTTCATGGACGAGATCGACGCCGTCGGCCGCCACCGCGGCGCCGGCATGGGCGGCGGCCACGACGAGCGCGAGCAGACGCTGAACCAGCTGCTCGTCGAGATGGACGGCTTCGAGATGAAGGACAACGTCATCCTGATCGCCGCCACGAACCGGCCTGACATCCTCGACCCGGCCCTGCTTCGGCCCGGCCGCTTCGACCGGCAGGTCGTCGTCGACCGGCCCGACCGGGTCGGACGCAAGCGGATCCTGGACGTCCACACCCGCGGCAAGCCGATCTCCCAGGGCGTCGACGTAGAGGCGCTCGCCGGCCAGACGCCCGGCTTCACGGGTGCCGACCTGGCGAACCTCGTGAACGAGGCGGCCCTTCTGGCGGCCCGCAAGGGCAAGAAGCAGATCGAGAACCTCGAGCTCGAAGAGGGGATCATGCGCGTGATCGCCGGGCCGGAGAAGAAGACCCGGCTGCTCTCGCCGAAGGAGCGCGAGATCACCGCCGTCCACGAGATGGGCCACGCGCTCGTCGGCCACTACCTCACGCACAACGACCCGGTTCACAAGATCTCGATCGTGGGGCGCGGCATGGCGCTCGGGTACGTGGTCACCCTCCCGAGCGAGGACAAGTTCATGCGCTCGCGGGCCGAACTCCTGGACGGGCTCGCCAAGAACCTGGGCGGGCGCACCGCGGAGGAGCTCGTCTTCGGCGAGGTGACGACCGGGGCCGAGGACGACCTCAACAAGACGACGGACACGGCCAAGCGCATGGTCACGCGCTGGGGCATGTCCGAGAAGCTGGGCCCGCGCACGTTCGGGCGCGACTCGAGCCAGCCGTTCCTCGGCCGCGACTTCGGCCACGAGGCCGACTACTCCGAGGAGATCGCCCGTGAGATCGACGATGAGATCCGCCGCATCGTCGAGTCCGCCCACGAGCGCGCGCGCGAGGTCCTGACCTCGCACCTGGACGAGCTCCAGTCGATGAGCAAGATCCTGATCCGGTACGAGACCTTCGATTCCGACCAGTTCGAGCGGCTCCTCGCCGGCGAGTCGCCGGAGGAGGTCTTCAAGGATCAGGAGCCGAAGCCGGACGAGGCGCCCGCGCCCGAGCAGCCGCGCAAGGAGCCGCGCCCCCGCGGGATCGGGCTGCCGCTCCCCGGCAACATCGCCTCCTCGCAGCCGCCCGAGTCGCCGCAGCCCGGCTGACGCCCCTGCCTCCATAAACAGCGTCAGACTCCTCTGATTCACGGGCTGCCCTGGGCAGCCGGGACGAGCGAGCGTTCGGCTCACGCCCGACTGTGAATCAGAGGAGTCTGACTCCGGTTATGCACTACACCCCCCAACGGGGTGATCTCGCCCCCCTGGGGTGACGAGCCGTAATCCCTCCGAGGGATGTCCGCCTCACCGCCGCGGCGGACGACGAATTGAGCATGCGCTCCGTCCGTCGCTCCATTGTGGCGATCATCGCCGCCGTCGCCGCCCTTGCCGCCCTTCCCGCCGCCCCCGCGGCTGCCGCCGGCTGCCCGGCGGCCGGGTCGAGCGGGCCGATCACGTCGTGCTCGCTCGTCTCGGCCCAGAGCCTCCACCCGGGCGTCGCCCTGTACCACCTCCGCGCCGCGGTCTCGGGCACGTCGCGGAGGCAGGACCTGTATCAGGTCGTGTGGAACGTCGGCGACCCGCACGTCCAGCTGCACACGGGCATCCTCGGCTCCTACGACGGAAGCTCGATCGGGCTCGGCCAGATCTCGGGCTGGGCCGGCTGGGGCGCGCCTCCCGGGCTCGTCGCGGCCCTGAACGGCGACTTCTTCAGCGAGACCTGGAACGGCCGCGGCAAGCCGAGCGGGCTCCTCGTCCGCAACCGCCGCGTCTACGCTTTCGGGTGGGGCGGTCCAGGCGTCGGTTACAAGCCGGCCGGCGACATGGTGATGGGAAAGCCGCGGGCGCTCCCGACGACGCTCGCGCTCCCGGGTATCCAGGCGACCGTGGGCGCCTGGTGCCCCACGACCTGCTCCGCGAAGAAGCTCGGCGCCCTCAAGGGCGACCAGGTCGCCGTCTACACCGACACCGGGAGCAGGATCACGATCCCGGCCGGGTACGCGGGCTATGTCATCACCTCGAACGCGCTCCGCACAGTGCTCACCGGCTCGCGGACCGTGACGAACCGCCAGGGGATCGACCGGCCCGAGACCGTCGTCGCGTTCCGCTTCGACGACCCGGCCGCGGCCGCCCGGACCGAGAGCATGCCGATCGCCAAGCCGAGCGCGTGCCCTACCGGGACGTGCGCCGCGGGCAAGTCGGTGCTGATCCCGGCCGGCGGCGTCCTCGCCCTCGCGGCGCTCGGCCACCCCGCCGCCCACGGGCTGACCTCGCTCGCGGGCCATGCCGCCGTCGTCAGCATCACGGCCGACGATGCCGGCTGGGACCAGGTCTCGGACGTCATGGGCGGAAAGCCGCAGTACGTGCGCAACGGGATGGCGCTCGCCACGCGGCCCTCCTACGTGGACGACTGGCAGTGGTCGTACCGGCACTGGCGGCCGGCGGTCGTGCGGGCGCGGCACGGCCAGGGCTGGCTGATCGTGTGCGGCGCGTCCGACGGGAGCGGCATCTACGGCTCCACCTGGGGCCGGATGCTCGTCCAGCTCGGCGCCAAGAACGCGATGGGATTCGACAACAACTCCTCGACCGAGCTCTACCGGCCGGGCGCGAACCCCGTCACGGCGTACGGATTCGAGCGCTCGATCGTCTCGGCGACCGCGCTCACGTACTTGTAACCGGTTGCCGGACCGATTCTCACCCGAACGGGGGTCGCCCGGTGCCCCGCGTTGCCGATTACTCCGCAGGGCTCCACTCGGAGCCGGGTGTCCGTACCAGTGATTCGCCGTCTCGCCACCGTTCTCGCCCTCGCAGCACCGCTCGCCGCGGCGGCCCCGGCGTGGGCGGTTACGCCGACGATCTCGGGCCCGATCGACCACTACCGCTGCCCGCCGGTGCCGTACTGGTGCAAGAAGAAGCTCAAGCGCGGAATCGGCGGCTGGCCGGGAATCACGTTGACGCACTGGCGCGCGATCATGAAGCCCGGCGACGGTCCGACGCAGGACCTCTACAAGATCTCGTGGAGGCTTGGCGACCCGCACGTGCACCTCTTCGCCGAGCCGCTCGCGACCCCGAACTCGAGCGGCGACATCCCGCTGCGCACGATCACCCAATGGGCGTCGAGCTCGCGTCCGGCCGGGTTCGCCGGGGCGATGAACGCGGACTTCTTCCAGTACGTCGGCTGGGGATCGGGGCATCCGAGCGGGATGCTCGTGCACGGCCGCAAGGTGATCGCATTCGGCACTGGCGGCGACGGGGTCGGATACCTGCCGGGCGGACGGATGGTGTTCGGAAACCCGATGGCGCGCCCGTCCAAGCTGACGCTGCAGAGCGGGCACACCGCGACGATCGGGGCCTTCGACCCGAGCTCGCAGAAGCTGGCCGACGTCGTCGGCGATCAGGTCGCTGTGAAGACGACGCACGCGAAGGCGGTGAACGTGCCCCTCGGCTGGGTCGGCTTCGTGGTCGGCGACGCGACGGTCAGAAGCCCGTTCGGCGGGATGCTGCGCGGGTCGCTGCGCCAGAAGAACCCCTCCGGCACGAACACGGCCGAGACCGTGGCCGGGTTCCGCTACGGCGAGGCTGGGCAGCCGCTCGTGACGCTCAGCCTGCCGGTGACGCCGCGGGTGTGCCCGAGCTACGTCTGCGCGGCCGGCACCTCCGTGACCCTCGGCACCGGTGAGGCGCTCGTGATCGCTAAGAGCGGCCATCTCGCCGCGAACGACCTGACGGCGATCGCCCAGAGCTCGCACCACATCTCGGTCAGCGTGAACTCCACCCGCTGGGCCAAAGTGGCCGAGGTGATGGGCGGCAAGCCGAGGCTCGTCAAGAAGGGCGTTGCCCGCTACACCACGCCGTGGGCGAACCCGCCGATGATGTCGTCGGACGGCTGGCAGTGGAAGTACAAGCACTGGCGGCCGGCGCTCGTCCAGGCCAAGAACGGCTACGGCTGGATGATCATCACCGGCGGCATCAAGTACGGCGACGGCGTCTACGGGTGGAACTGGAGCCGAATGCTCCAGCAGCTCGGAGCCAAGAACGCGATCGGGTTCGACAACAACTCCTCGACGGAGCTCGACGCGGCCGGCGTCGGCCACTGGTCGTTCCAGCCCGGCTGGCAGCGCGACATCGCCGAGGCGACGGCCGTCGCCTACCACTGACCGATAAGCTGCGGGGCGTGATCCCGCTGCGCGACCGCTTCCCGGCCCCGGCGGTGATGGGTGTGATCAACGTCACGCCGGACTCGTTCTCGGACGGCGGCGAGTTCCTCGACCCGGGGGCGGCCGTGGCCCACGGGGCCCGCCTCGCGGCTGACGGCGCCGACATCCTCGACGTGGGCGGCGAGTCCACCCGGCCCGGATCTGACCCCGTCCCCGCCGAGGTCGAGCTCGAGCGCGTCCTGCCGGTGATCCGCGGCCTCCGAGCGGTGACCGACCGGCCGATCTCGATCGACACGGTGAAGGCGGAGGTGGCGGCCGCCGCGATCGCCGCCGGGGCGACGTTCGTAAACGATGTGTCCGCGCTGCGCGGCGATCCGCGCATGGCCGACGTCGTCTCCGGCGCGGGCGTCCCCGTGTGTCTGATGCACATGCTGGGCGAGCCCAAGACCATGCAGGACGACCCGCGCTACGACGACGTCGTCGCCGAGGTGGCGGCCTTCCTCGCCGAGCGCGTCGACGCGGCTGAGCGGTGCGGTATCCCCGAGGAGGCGATCTGCGTCGACCCGGGCATCGGCTTCGGCAAGACCGCCGAGCACAACCTGTCGCTCCTCCGCCACCTGGACGCGATCGCCGCCGTGGGGCCGCCCGTGCTCGTCGGCGTCTCGCGCAAGCGCTTCCTCGGGGTGCTCACCGATCAGCCGGAGCGGGAGCGCGACGTGGCGACCGCCGCCGCAAACGTCGAAGCTGTGCGACGGGGCGCGTGGATGGTGCGGGTGCACGCCGTGCGCGAGACGCGCGACGCGATCGCCGTCTCGCGGGCGATCGAGGCTGCGCCGTGAGGGCGGCGACCATCGAGATCCGCGGCCTCACGGTGTTCGCCCGCCACGGCGTCCACGAGGAGGAGCGCGAGCGCGGCCAGACCTTCGTCCTCGACGTCTGGCTGGACTGCGGGCGCACGGCGGCCCCCGACTCCGACGACCTTGCCGATGCGGTCGACTACTCCGCCGTCTGCGACCGCGTCGTGGAGCTCGCGACGGGCGGCCCGTACCGGCTTCTCGAGCGGCTCGCGGCGCTCATCGCCGACGACCTGGTGGAGCGCTTCGGAGTCGTCGCGGCCCGGGTGCGGGTGGCGAAGCCGGAGGCGCCGATCCCGCACCAGTTGGGCGAGGTTGCGGTGACCGTGGAGGCTTCCGCGGGCTGGAATTCGAGCGTATAACGGAGGCATGTCGCAGGTGCGCATCCTGGTCGTGGACGACCAGCCGCTGTTTCGGCGTGGGCTCGTCTCAGTGCTCGAGGCCGGGGGCATGTCGGTCGTCGGCACGGCATCGGGCATCCGCGAGGCGGTCGAGGCCGCGGCCCGCTTCGACCCGGATCTGGTCCTCATCGACCTGCGCCTGGCTGACGGCAGCGGCATCGACGCCGTCCGCCGCCTGTCCGAGGCTTGCGGCGACCGCGTCCGGGTCGTGATCCTGACGGAGTCGCGCGACCCGGCGGACATGATCGCCGCGGTGCGCGCCGGCGCCGCCGGCTACCTCACCAAGGACCAGCCTGCCGAGCGGCTGGCCGTCGCCCTGCGCGGCGTGCTCCGCGGCGAGGCGGCCCTCTCGCGGACGATGGCCGCCCATCTGATCGAGGACGTGCGCGAGTCGCAGCGGCGGATGCTGCTCGCCTCGAAGCTGCCGCACCGTGAGCGGCTGACGCCGCGGCAGCTCGAGATCCTCCAGCTCATCGCGGCCGGCGAGACGACCGGCGAGATCGCCGACCACCTCTACCTCTCGCCCGAGACCGTGCGCTGGCACGTGAAGGCGATCCTGCGCAAGCTGAAGGCACGCACCCGCGCGGAGGCCGCCGCGGCCCTGCGCGAGGTGATGGCGAGCTAGCCCGTCAGCGTCCGGCGCGGACCGACTCGGTCGCCAGGCGCACGATCCAGACCGACACGGTCAGGCAGTACGTGATGACCACGCAGGCCGCGGCCAGGGCGATGGCCTTGCCGGTCGGGCCGGAGAGGGCCGCGGCGATCCCCTCGAGGATGGGGCGCATGCCGAGGAAGGCGAGCAGCCCGCCGAGGCCGAGGTGGACGGTCGTGCGGCGCATCTCCCGCGGCCGCAGGTTCGGGTACCGCTGGTCCGCCCAGACGGCCAGCATGGCCGGGCAGATCACCAGCACGACGGTCAATTCCACGAGGGTCGACATGGCACCATCCTTGGATCGGAGCCGGGAGCGTGGGGACGGCCAACGCGGTTCGTCCGTACCCAGAAAAGGCATCGGCACATGTGAGAGATTCGTTAAGGGGTTCCTGGAAATGCCACCCATCGGGGTGAGCCGCGCGTACATCGGATTGGGGGCAAACCTGGGCGACCCGTCCGCGACCCTACGGGCCGCGGTCGCCGAGCTCGACCGCGCCGGCGGGACGGTCGCGGCCGTGTCGCCGGTCTACCGCACCCGGCCGGTGGGCGTCACCGACCAGCCGCCGTTTCTGAACGCCGTTGCGGCGCTCTTGACGCCGCTTCGGCCCGACGCCCTGCTCGAGCTGCTCCTGGCCGTCGAGGACGCCCACGGGCGCGCGCGCGCCGAGCGCTGGGGGCCGCGCACGCTCGACCTCGACCTGATCTGGTACGACGGCGTCGAGCGCGAGGACGAGCGCCTCGTCCTGCCGCATCCGCGCGCGCACGAGCGGGAGTTCGTCCTGCGGCCGTTGTGCGACATCGATCCGGAGGTGGTGCTCCGCGGCCTTCCCGTCCGGGAGTGGCTCGCCGATCTCGAGCCGCAGGGCGTCGAGCCTGCGGGGATCGCGCTCATGTAGACCCGTGTCCAGGCCGATGACGGCTATGTGACCGCTCACGTCTCACGCGCCGGCGCCCTCCCCGACGTGCTCACCATGCTCGGCTCGCGGGTCATCCCGACGCTGCTCTTCACGGTCATGGTCGTCACCCAGGCGAGCGCTGTCCTCCACACGGCGTCGCCGGCCAAGATCGGCTTCCACGCGCTCTCGGCCGGGCTGTGGGCGCTCTTCACGATCCTCGTGAACATCCGCCCGGCTCCGATTCGGCGCGGCCGCGCTCCGCTCGGCGTCCTGGTCGCGCTGACCTCGCAGCTCACGATGATCGCTGTCGGACTGTTCGGCAGCGACGCCGGCGGCGGCATCCGCCTGATCGCGTCCGACGCGCTCCTGCTCGCCGGCCTGGCGTTCGCGTTCGGGTCGGTGGCGGTGCTCGGCCGCTGCTTCGGGATCCTCCCCGACGTCCGCGGCCTGGTCACGCGCGGCCCCTACCGGCTCGTCCGCCACCCGCTCTACCTCGGCGAGCTCACGGCCGCGCTCGGCATCGTGATCGGCTCCCGCCAGCCGGTCGGCGCGGCGCTCGCCTGGCTCGTCTGCCTCGGCCTCCAGCTCGCGCGCACCTCGTACGAGGAGGCGAACCTGCGGGCGGAGTTCCCCGAGTACGCGGCCTACGCCGCCCACACGCGCCGCCTGATCCCGGGCGTCGTCTAGTTCTCGTGGAGGAACTCCGTTCCCCCACGGGCCACCTCCTTTCGGGACGAGCCGGATCGCCGATGCGCTTCGGCGAGAGCGCGGTCTCACCTCCGCCGCGGATGCCCTCCGCGCGGCCGATCGTCGCCTAGTCGCTTCGGCGAGCTCGTCGTCATCGTCGGGCCGGGGGGCCCGCGTGAGGAAGTGTGCCGGTAGCCGGCGCCGTCACCGCGCCCCCGGCCGCGGTGCGTAGCCGTCCCGACGCAAGGGCGATCAGCCCGATCAGGCAGACCGGGATGATGAGCGCGCCGCGCAGGCCGGTCACCCCGGCGGTGAAGCCGATGACGGCCGGGCCGACGATGCCGCCGGCGTAGCCGAGCGCAAAGACGCGGGAGACCATCGCCTCGGGCGTCCCCGTATGGACGCCCCCGGCCGCGCTCACGACCGTGGGGACGATGGGCGCGATCCCCGCGCCCATGAGGGCGAATCCGACGACGCCGGCCGCCGGGTGCGGCACGGCGAGCGCGAGGCCGAGCCCGAGGCCGGCGGTGAGGCTGGAGGCACGGGCGAGCCGCACCGGGCCGAGACCCGCGGCCAGCCGGTCGCCGGCGAGGCGCGAGCCGGCCATGGCGAGCGAGAAGCTCGCGAACGCGGCGGCGGCCACGGCGGCATGGGCGTCCAGACGGTCGCGCAGATAGACCGCGCTCCAGTCGGCGGCCGCCCCCTCCGCGAAGAACGAGCAGA
>DASQXS010000373.1:0-6084 GCA_035639615.1 Gaiellales bacterium
GGCATACTCCCGCCACACCCGCGCCGCGGCGCGCTCGTCGCCCGACGGGCCGGGCGCCTCGAGTAGGCGGCGGAAGAATTGCTGGGACTCGGTGCGCATGTCGGCGGCGAACGCTAGCGCGTTTCATCCGAGAGGCCGTTGGTACACTGGTCGGCCGGGGCCGTTAGCTCAGCTGGCAGAGCAGGGGACTCTTAATCCCAAGGTCGTAGGTTCGATCCCTACACGGCCCATGGAGGCATGCGGGGCTCGTGGGGGAGCTGCTCCCCCCATGTCGAGAGCACCGGGAGTCATGCCTTTCGGCTTGCACGCCGCGCGGTACGCCTTGTGCCGGGCCTTCCCGTGGGTGTGGCACCTCGCTCCGCGAGGTCGGCGAGGTAGGCGCTGCGGGAGAGGCCGCGAGCCTTCGCAATCCGGCCGACGCGGCGCAGCAACGCGGATATCTCAATGTGTCAAGTGGTACTCACTCGCCGGGCTCCGTGCACCGGCCTTCACCACGCGGTAACCTGCGCCGATGCGTCGGCGGTGTGGGCACCGCGGTGGCAAGCGAACCGGGCGAGTGGAGGCACGCCGGGCGGGAGCCCGACGCCGCGTTACCGTCGGCGTGGCGGCCGCCATCCTCGTTGGAGTACTGCTCGCACGCGCGGCGAGCCCTGCCGCCGCGGCCTGGAGGCCGCTCTGCGGCCTCAAGTCAGGCCCGGCGCCGAGCACGTACCAGCACGTGGTCGTGATCATGGACGAGAACAAGAGCTTCTCGGACATCATCGGCCCGCGCGGGTCGGCCGCCCGCAGGCACGCGCCGTTCCTGAACCACCTCGCGGCGAGGTGCGGCCTGGCGACGAACTACCGGGCGATCACGCATCCCAGCCACCCCAACTACATGGCCGTCACGGGCGGGATCCGGACGATGCAGTCGTACCACCACGGGCCGAACACCTTCCGCCAGGTGCGCCGCTCGGGCCGGACGTGGCGGTCGTACAACCAGTCGATGCCGGAGCCGTGCCTCCGCTCGACGGTCGGCCCGTACAAGGCGGGCCATAACCCCGGGATCGCCTGGTCACGCATCGCACGCGACTGCCTCCGGTGGGATGTCGGCACCTGGCGCCTGCGCATTGCGATCGCCGAGAATCACCTCCCGGCGTACGCGTTCATCACGCCCGATCAGTGCCACAACATGCATGCGACGTGCGAGCGGCATGTCGGCGCCATCCGGGCCGGTGACAGGTGGCTCCACGAGTGGATCCGGGCGCTCGTGAACACGCCCGACTACGCCGCCGGCCGGACTGCCATCTTCATCACCTGGGACGAGGGGTCCCACGGGCAGACCGCCGAGAAGCGCGGTGAGAACTGCCTCGCCCGCATCCACCGCCACGACGAGAGCTGCCACATCCCGACCTTCGTGCTCTCGGCGTACGTGAATCCCGGCACCCGCAGCGACCGCTTCTTCAGCCACTACTCGCTGCTTCACACGACCGAGCGGCTGCTCGGGTTCCACCGGTTCATCGGCCACGCCGGCGACGCGACGACCGTGGGGATGCGGCTCGCCTTCCGTATGTGACCCGGCTCGCGACTCCTGGCTAAAGCTCCACCTGCCCCGCGACGCACGTGACCGTGCCGCCGCCGACCCAGATGGTGTCGTCCGCATCGCGGGAGATGTGGACCCGGCCCCGGCGTCCGAGGGCTGTCCCCTGGCTCACGACATAGGGGGCAGTGGCGCGGCCGCTCTCGAGGAGCCACTCGGCGAGCGACGCGTTCAGGCTGCCCGTGACCGGATCCTCGACGGTGGAGCCGTCCTTGGGGAAGAAGGCCCGCACCTCGAACGCCTCCGGCGAGCCGTTCGCGTACGGGCCGACGACGCCGAGATCCATGTCCACGAAGCCGGGTCGGAGTGCGAGCACCGACTCCGCGTCCCGAAGGAGCGCCGCCACCCATCCCGGGCCGTTGTCGACCCACGCTGCGTCGACGATGTCGTCCCGATCGATTCGAAGCACCGCGGCGATGCGGTCGACGAGCTCCGGCTCGACCGGGCCTGAGCGGATGAGCGGCGGGGCGGCGAAGGCCAGCCCCGGCCCCGTTCGGCGCACCGTCACGAGCCCTGCGCCGCACTCCTGGACGACGATCTCGGGCGGCGCCGCCGCTCCTCGTGCCGTCAGCCAGGCGTGACACGTCCCGAGCGTCGGGTGGCCGGCGAAGGGCAGCTCGGCGGTGGGGGTGAAGATGCGGACGTGGTAGTCGGCCCCGGGGGAGCGCGGCGGCAGGACGAACGTCGTCTCGGAGAGATTCGTCCAGTGCGCAAACCGCTGCATCTGCTCGTCCGTGAGGTCGGAACCGTCCAGCACCACAGCGACCGGATTCCCAGCATACGGCGTCGTGGTGAAGACGTCGACCTGGCTGAACGGGCGCAACACGGCGGATCAGGCGGCGAGCCCCGGCATTGCGCGGACGTTACCCGCCCCCGCCCGAGGCTTCAAGACGAGCGCTCGGACTCGAGGCGCCTGATCCGGCGTGCAAGCTCCTCCAGGAGCCCGCGGGCGATCGTCGGGCGGCGGTCGATCAGCTCGAAGAAGCGGTCGCGCGGCAGCTTCACCAGCCACAGGTCGGTGTCGGCGACGACGGTCGCGGTCCGCGGCGCCGCGTCGATCAGGCCGAGCTCGCCGAAGAAGTCGCCTCGGCTGAGCTGCACGGGCTGCCCGCCGGGCCGGTGGACGGTCGCGCTTCCCGTGAGGAGCACGTAGAAGCCCTCGGCCGTGAATGACTCGCGCACGATCGGCCGGCCGGCGGGCGCCCGGACGACCTGCGCCGCCTCGGCGATCCTGCACAGGTCGCGGATGCCGAGCTGCGAGAACAGCGGCACCTCGCCCAGCACCCCCGCCCAGACCTTGGGCTTCGGCGGTTCTGCAAACGCGTCGCCAAAGCCCGCCTCGGTGAGCGCCCGGTCGATGACGTGCTCCGGGACCCGCGGAGGCGCGGTCGCAGCCATGGCAAACATGTATCACATCGCACATCAGAGTGGGGAGTGAAAGACCCCCGCTTCGCGGTATGGGGCGGCGCCGGCCTTGGGCCGAGGCAGATGGGCATGAGACGCCGCCTCGCTCTCGCGATCGTCGCCGCTCTCGCCGTCGCCTCGGCCCAGACCGCGCCCGCGGCCGCCCGCCGCCACTCGATCACCCCGAGCTCCGGGGTGTACCTGGGCGCGTTCGCCAACGAGAGCGGCGGGATCCACGCGCTCGAGGCCGCGATCGGCCGCTCCCTGGCGCTCGACCGCAGCTACGTGCCGTGGACGTTCACGGGGTGGGCCCGGAGGGTCGCGCCGGACGCGGCCGCGGGGCGCATCCCCGAGCTCGCCTGGTCGGCGGCGCCGGCGACGAAGGCGCGGGCGATCGCCGCGGGGACGCAGGACGGCGTGATCCGGGCTGCGGCCCGCGCGATGCGGGCGGCCCGCATCCAGATCCTGCTCGTGCCGTGGTACGAGTTCGACCAGCCGAAGGGCCACCCGCGCCACATCGGGAAGCCGGCGATGGTGGTCGCCGCCTGGCGGCGGATGGTGGGGATCTTCCGCACCGTCGGCGCGACGAACGTCCACTTCGCGTGGACGCTGATGGCCTTCGACTTCGGGCCGTACGCCAAGATCGATGCTCGTCGCTTCTACCCGGGCAACCGATATGTCGACTGGATCGGCGCCGACGCGTACAACTTCCCCACCGCGCCCTTCCGCACCCAGTCCGAGCTCCTGAACCACGCCGTCCGGTTTGCAACCGATCACCGAAAGCCATTTCTGGTCGGCGAGACGGCCAGCCTGGGCGATCTGGCGGCCACCCCTGCATGGATCCAGGCCTTCTCGGCGTGGGCGGCCGCCCACCCCACCGTCAAAGGCATCACCTACTTCGACTCGGTCTCGCCGAAGGGGTACGACTTCCGCCTGATCGCGCATCCGGCGGCGCTGGCGGCGTTCTCCGCGCTCGGTGCGGCACCGAACATGGCCGCCTTGCCCTCTCAGTAACCTTCGGCCGCGCGCGCGTCGAGCTCGCGGAACAGCCGCATCCCGAGCGGCTGCTCCATCTCCTCGCCGAGGTGGGCGACGAGCCCGGCCGTCCGCGCCAGGAGCGCGAAGCCGCGGACGATGCCCGCCGGGAAGCCGAGGTCAGCGAGCGCCGCTCCACCGGCGCCCGCCCCGTTGATCGGAAGGGCCTTCCCGGTGCGCGCCTCATGCGCCTCCGCCACGAGGCGCAGCGCGCGCAGGTGCGCACCGAGGAGGCCGTTCTCGGCCGCGATCGCGTAGATCCGCGGCGTGCGCGGATCCTCCGTCTTGTGCACCGGGTGGCCGAGCCCGGGGACGCGGCCGCCGGCGAGCTCCCGAAGCGCGCGCTCCGCCGCCACCAGAAGCTCCGAATCGGAGGCTTCGGCCCCGGCATCGGCCACGATCCCGCCCAGGAACGCCGCCGAGTCCTCGACGACGCCCAGGAACACGCTGCCCGCGCCGAGGAGGCCGGCCGCGACCGCGCCCTGGAGCGACTCGGGCGCTCCGGTATGCGTCAGCCGCGCCGCGAGCACGGTCGGGGTGAGGCCGTGATCGGCGAGCGAGACGAGCACGGCATCTAGGAGACGCGTCTCCTCCGCGGTCGGCTCCCGCCCCTGCACGAGCAGGAAGGCGAGCTCGGTGAAGGTCACCCGCCCGAGCAGCTCAGCCGCGAGGTCGCGCCCGCGGATCGTGATCGCGTCGGGGTGGGCGGCTCCGATGTCGGTGCGGAGCCAGTCGTCGCCGCTCATCCGCCGCCCCCGGTCCGGGCGGGCGGCGCGGCGAAGTCCGCCTCGCCGTCCGTCCGGTCGCGGCTCAGCTCGTGCTTGGCGACGCGCCCGGTCGGCGTATGCGGCAGCTCCGCGACCGCCTCGAGATAGCGGGGAACCTTGAATGGCGCCAGCCGCTCCGCCGCCGCCGTCCGGATCGCGGCCAGATCGGCGGCCTCCGGGTCGTCGACGGCGACGAAGGCCTTGATCTCTTCCTCAGTCAGCTCGGACGGGACGCCGATCACCGCCGCCTCCAGCACCGCCGGATGTCGCTCGAGCGCGTCCTCGATCTCGGCCGGGGCGACGTTCTCGCCACGGCGGCGGATGACCTCCTTGAGCCGCCCGATGAACGTGTAGGTCCCGTCGGCATTCGGCTGGACGAGGTCGCCCGTTCGGAGCCACCCGTCGGGCAGAAGGACGCGGCCGGTCTCCTCCGGCATGCCCCAGTATCCGGCCATGATCGCCGGGTTTTTGAGCTGCAGCTCTCCGTCCACGACCCGGGCCTCGTTGATCTCGCCCAGCCGCGGGTGCTGGCGGGGGGTTCCCAGCGTGCCGTACGGCCGCGACCCGCGCGGCCAGATCATCCCGTAGGGGGTCTCGGAGAGCGCGTATCCGCACACGATCCGCAGGCCGAAGCGGCGCTCGATCTCGAGCTGGCGCTCCTCGGTCGGCGAGGGGCCGGTATAGCAGAGGCGGAGCGGGTTCTCGGCGTCGTCGGGCCGCTCCGGCTGGCGCATCAGGATCTCGAGCATCGCCCCGATCGCGTTGAACTCGGTCGCGCCGTGACGCCGTGCGGCGTCCATGAAGGTGGACGCCGAGAACCGCGGCAGGAGGACAAGGCCGGCCCGCGCCGCCACCGAGCCCATCACCGAGTAGGCGGGAGCGTTGATGTGGAACAGCGGGAGCGACGTCATCAGCCGGTCGTCCGGGCCCAGCCCGAGCCACCAGGGGAACCCCTCGCCGGCCATCACATAGGCGCGGTGGGTCTGCGTCACGAGCTTCGACCGGCCGGTCGTGCCGGACGTCGGGATGAGCGCCGCCGGGTCGTCGGGGCCGGCGGGGCCGGGGCCGTCGGCAGCGCCGGCTGTGCCGCTGAAGAGGCCGGCGACGCCGGCGTCGGAGACGACCAGGCGCGGCCGCACCTGGTCGACGAGCCCCTGCACCTCGACGGCGCTCGATGCCCGGTTCACCGGCAGGAAGATCCCCCCTGCGTACATGACCGCGAGCCAGGTGAAGAGATACTCTGGCGTGTTCCTCGTCGTGGCGAGGACGAGCTCGCCGGGCCCGACGCCCCGTTCCCGC
>DASQXS010000374.1:0-14222 GCA_035639615.1 Gaiellales bacterium
GATCGCATCAGCCGTGGCGACCGGGTCGCGCTCGTATCGGACGCCGGCATGCCGGCCGTGTCCGATCCGGGGGCGCGCCTGATCGACGCCGTGTTTGCTGCCGGTCTCCCGGTCACCGTGCTGCCGGGCCCGTCGGCGGTCACCACGGCCGTCGCCGCCTCCGGGCTGGGCGGCGACGGGTTCGCGTTCTGCGGCTTCCTGCCCCGCACGGCGGCGGCCCTCGGCGCGGTGCTCGACCGGGTCGATGCCGCCGGGCTGGCCGTGGTCGCCTTCGAGTCGCCGCGCCGGCTGCCGGCGACCCTACGCGTGCTGGCCGACCGCGACCCGTCCAGGCCCGCGGCCGTCTGCCGGGAGCTCTCCAAGGTGCACGAGCAGGTCGAGCGCGGGCCCGTGGCGGAGCTGGCGGCGAGGTTCGCCGAGCCGCCCCGGGGCGAGGTGACGCTGGTCCTCGGCCCGAGATCGGCGATCGCGGCCGCCGAGCCGCCCGCCGACGCTCTCGCCGAGCTGGCGGCAGCGGTGGGGGCCCGGCGCGCGGCCGGCATCGCCGCCCGCCTGACCGGCGCCCCCCGGAACCGCCTCTACGCCCGGATCACCGGCGCGCCGCGCTGATCACGTCGCTTGTCAGCTCGGCCCGGCACGAGCCGCACACCATCCGCTCGTGAAACTCGGTCAGCCCGCGCCGCGCGCCACAGAAGACACACGCGTCGAACGGCTTGGAGAGCACGATCGTGTCCCCGCGCACGCTGATCTCCAGCGGGTCGCGGATCTCGATCCCGAACCTGCGCCGGATCTCGACGGGGATGACGATCCGGCCGAGGTCGTCGACCCGTCGCATCACACCGCCCGTCTGCCCCCGGCCCGTGCGCGTCTTGGCACCCTGCTTGGTAGCGCTCATTGTGACCCTCGCCATCTTCTAGGATGGAGCCCGGCGTCAAGCATACCCTGCAAATTGCGCGAACTGCCAACTCCTTACAAAAAAATGGCGTTCTCTGTCACGACTCCTATCTACTACGTCAACTCCGACCCCCATTTGGGGCATGCCTATACGACGGTCGCGGCCGACGTCCTGGCGCGCCATCACCGCCAGCGCGGGGAGGACGTCTTCTTCCTCACCGGGACGGACGAGCATGGCGGCAAGGTGGCGCAGGCCGCGGCGGAGGCGGGGCTCTCGCCCAAGGAGTTCTGCGACCAGGTCTCGGCCCGGTTCCGGCACCTGGTGGAGCAGCTGAACGCGACGAACGACTACTTCATCCGCACCACCGACGCCGAGCACGAGCGGCGGGTGCAGGACTTCCTGGTGCGGCTGCGCGACCGCGGCCATCTCTACGAGGACACCTACGCCGGCCTCTACTGCACCGGCTGCGAGCAGTTCTACGCCGAGAAGGATCTCGAGCAGCCGGGGAACATCTGCCCGCTCCACAAGCGCCCGGTGGAGTGGCTCGAGGAGGAGAACACGTTCTTCCGCCTCTCCTCGTTCCAGGACGCGCTCATCGACCTCTATGACCGCGACCCGGAGTACGTCGTCCCGCGCACCCGCTACAACGAGGCCCGCTCCCAGATCGAGGCGGGGCTCACCGACCTCTCCGTCAGCCGCGCGTCGGTCAGCTGGGGCGTGCCGCTGCCGTGGAAGCCGGAGCAGACGATCTACGTGTGGGTCGACGCGCTCCTGAACTACCACACGGCGCTCGAGTACGGCGTCGGCCGCGACGTCTCCGGGCAGTTCTGGCCGTCGCTTCACCTTCTCGGCAAGGACATCCTGCGCCTGCATTGCGTGCTCTGGCCGGCGCTCCTTCTGGCGGCCGGGTACGACCCGCCGCGCAAGCTCTTCGTCCACGGCTACCTGACGAGCGGCGAGCAGAAGATGTCGAAGTCGCTCGGAAACGTGATCGATCCGCTCGGGGTGATCTCCGACCTGGGCGCCGACGCGCTTCGCTTCTACGTGCTGCGCGAGGTGCAGTGGGGCCAGGACGGCAGCGTAACGCGGGACGGCCTCGACCGCCGCTACGAGGGCGAGCTCGCCAACGACCTCGGGAACCTGGTCTCGCGGACGACGGCGATGCTCGGCCGCTACCGGGACGGTCGCGTGCCCGCCGGCGAGAGCGAGCTCGAGCCGGTGCACGAGCGGGTGTTGGAACGGTTCGACGCGCTCGACTTGACGGGCGCGCTGGAGGAGATCTGGACGCTCGTCCGGGCGGCCAACCGCTACGTCGAGGAGCGGGCGCCCTGGACGCTCGCGCGAAGCGACGCGCCGGCCGACGCCGCGGCGCTCGACCGCACCCTGTACACCCTGGCGGACGCCGTGCGGGCGCTGGGCGTGCTCCTACATCCGTTTATCCCGGCGGCGTCGGAGCGGATCCTCGACGCCATCGGCGACCCGGGTGCGCTCGGCTGGGATCGCGCCGGGCTCGGGCTCCTGGAGGAGGGCACGGCGGTGACGCAGCCGCCGCCGCTCTTCCCGCGGGTCGCCGACGCCGCGTGATCGACACCCACGCGCATCTCGAGATGTGCGAGGGCGATCCGGCGGACGTGGCGGCGGCCGCAGCGGCGGCCGGCGTCGGCCGCATCCTCACGGTCGGGCGGGAGCAGGCGCTCGAGCTCGCCGACCGCCTCGACGGCGTGTGGGCGATCACGGGCGTCCACCCGCACGAGGCGGGGGCAGTGCCGGATCCGGCTGCCGAGGTTCGCCGCCTCGCCGCGCACCGGCGAGCCGTCGCGGTGGGCGAGTGCGGCCTCGACTTCTACCGCGACTACGCCCCCCGCGACGCGCAGCGGCGGGCGTTCGCGGCCCAGATCGAGGTCGCGAACGACCTGCGGCTGCCGCTCGTCATCCACACCCGGGCGGCCGACGAGGAGACCTTCACGATGCTCGCCGGCGCCCAGGTGCCGGTGGTGCTGCACTGCTTCAGCTCGCCGGACCGGCTCGACGAGGCGCTTGGACGCGGGTACATGATCTCCTTCGCCGGCAACGTCGGCTATCCGAAGGCGGACGACCTCCGCGCGGCGGCCCGTTCTGTCCCCGGCGACCGCATCCTGGCCGAGACCGACTCGCCGTACCTGGCGCCGCCCCCGCACCGCGGCCGCCCCAACCAGCCGGCGTACGTGATGCGGACGCTCGAGCTCCTGGCCTCAGAGCGCGGCACCGACCCGGCCACGCTCGCCGCCCAGATCGACGCCAACGCCACCCGAGTCTTCGGCCTCAATGCATAAAAGGAGCCAGGCTCCTCTTATGCAGGGCGGACAGGTGTCGCTCGCCCGGCTGCGCGAGTTCGGCATCCGGCCGGACCGCGACCTGGGCCAGAACTTCCTGATCGACGACAACGTGCTCGACGTCGCCGGCCGCCTGCTCCCGCTCGAGCCCGAGGACGTCGTGCTCGAGGTCGGCGCCGGTCTGGGCGTCCTCACGGCCTGGCTCGCGCGGCGGGTCGCGACCGTCCACGCTATCGAGGTCGACCGCCGCCTCGAGCCGGCGCTCGCCGAGACGCTGGCCGGGCTCGAGAACGTTCGTCTGGTCTGGGCCGACGCCGTCCGGCTCGACCTGGGCGCGCTCGACCCGCCGCCGACGGCGATGGTCGCCAACCTGCCATACAGCGTCGCAACGCTGGTCGTGATCCGCGCCCTCCCCGTAATCGAGCGGTTCTGCGTCATGGTGCAGCGCGAGATCGCCGATCGCCTCTTCGCGCGGCCGGGCACGAAGGCGTACGGGGCGATGTCGGTGCTCGTGCAGCTGGCCTGCGAGCGGCTCGGCCGCCGGCCGGTGTCGCGGCGCGTCTTCGTGCCCGAGCCGAACGTCGACTCGGCGCTCGTTGCGTTCCGGCGCCGGGCCGGCGCCGCGTTCGGGGAGGAGTGGGAGTGGACGGCGCGGGTCGTCCACGCCGCGTTCGCCCACCGGCGAAAGACGCTCGCAAACGCACTCGCCCTCGCCGACCTGCCCCGACCGCCGGCCGAGGTCGCCGGCCTTCGCGCCGAGCAGCTCCCGCCCGAGCGGCTGGCGCGGCTCGCGCGCGAGCTGGCATGACGCTGCGGGCGCCGGCCAAGGTGAACCTGTGCCTGCGGGTCGGCCCGGTCCGGCCCGACGGCTACCACCGCGTCAGTACCCTGATGCAGGCCGTCGACCTCTACGACGAGCTCGAGCTCGAGCCGGCTTCGGAGGTCGAGGTGGAGGGGTTTCCCGACGACACGCTGGCGCGGGCGGCGCTCGAGGCCCTGGGCGAGACCCGGCGCGTTCGGCTCGTGAAGCGGATCCCGGTCTCCGCTGGCCTCGGCGGCGGGTCGTCGGACGCGGCCGCGATCCTGCGCGCGCTTCGCGGCGAACGGTCGGCGAACGAGCTCCACGAGATTGCCCGCGCGCTCGGCACGGACGTTCCGTTCTTCCTCTCCGGCGTCGAGACGGGGTTCGGGGCCGGGCGCGGCGACCGCATCATGGCGCTCCCCGAGTTCCCCCGCGGCCATGCCTTCGTCCTCGTCCCCGGCGAGGGCCTCTCCACCGCCGACGTCTACGCGGCGACCGAGCCGAGCCTGGCCTTTCGGGCCGAGGAGGGGGAGCTGATCCGGCGCATGCATACCGCCCGCCGCGCGGCGGACGTCGCCGCTCTCATGGCCAATGACCTCGAGGCCGCCGTGCTGCGGCTGCGCCCGGACGTCGAGGCGCGGCTGGCCGCGCTCCGTGACGCGGGCGCCCTAGCTGCGCAAGTGACCGGCTCGGGCCCCACGGCGTTCGGCCTCTTCGAGCACCGGCAGGCGGCCGAGGAGGCGGCGGCCGAGATCCCCGGTGCGATCGCCGTCTCACCGGTATGATGCCCGCCATGGCACCATGGAACGTCTCGAGCGGCGACGCCCTCACGATCGAGCAGCGCCCCCGGCGCTCGCCGACGCGATGGCTGCACGAGCACGGCCTCCGGATCGCCTTCTTCGTCGGCCTCGTCGAGGCCGTCTTCGCCTGGGCCGAGGGCTACAAGCTGGTGATGATGCTGATCGGAGTCCTCTCGGTGGTCGGATACCTGCAGGTCCGCCACCGCCTGCCGGAGCTCGTGCGCCGGCCGCTCTGGGTCGTCGTGATGGCGCAGGCCATCGCCGGCATCCTCCTCCCGGCGGTCTACCTGAGCCTGGCGGTCGCCGTCATCGTGGGCGGGATCATGCTCCTCATCCTTGCCCTCTTCATGCTGGGCGACCTGCGCCGCTGAACAGCTCCTCCAGGTCGGCGAGGGTGCCGGCGTCGAGCTCGATGTCCGCCACCGCCGAGTTGGCGCGCGCGTTGGCCGGCGAGAGCGTGCCGGCGATCGCGCCCGTCACGCCCGGCTGGTTGAGCACCCAGGCGAGCGCGACCGCGGCCGGGCGGGCGCCGAGGCGCGCTGCCACCGCCCGCAGCCGCTCGACCCGAGGGACGATGTCAGCCAGGCGCTCGGGCGGGAACTCGTCCCGGCGCCAGTCTCCGTCCGGGAAGACGGCGTTCGCGGCGTACGCGCCCGTGAGGAGCCCCGAGCCCAGGGGCGAGAAGCACAGGTAGCCGATGCCCTGCTCGGCCAACCAGGGCAGAAACGCGTCCGTGTCGTCGCGGCAGATGAGCGAGAGCTCGTTCTGCACCGACTGCACCGGGTGGATCGGAAGGCAGCGCTCGACGAGGGCGCGGTCGAAGTTCGAGACCCCGATCCAGCGGGTGAGCCCGCGCTCGACGAGGGCCGCCATGGCACCCCACGTCTCCTCGACGGGGATGCCGTCGTCCGGCCAGTGCACCTGGTAGAGGTCGACGTGGTCCGTCCCGAGCCGGCGCAGCGACGCCTCCGCGGCGTGCGCGATCTGGTCGGGGCGGATGCCCGAGCCCTCGTCGTCCGGGGCGACCTTTGTGAAGACGAGCACCTCGTCCCGCCGGCCGGCGACCGCCCGCCCGACCAGCTCCTCCGAGCGGCCGCTTCCGTACACCTCGGCGGTGTCGACCCACGTCTGGCCCGAGTCGAGCGCCGCCCGGATCGCGGCGATCACCTGATCGTCGTCGACGGGCGGGCCCCATTGCGTGCCCCCCGCCTGCCAGCCGCCGTACCCGACGACCGAGATCTCCGGGCCGCCGGTTCCGAGCGTCCGCATGTGCACGTGGCCAGTCTATGCTCGCGGTCATGTTCGAGCGCTTCACCGAGCGGGCCCGCCAGGCGGTCGTCCTCGCGCAGGACGAGGCGCGGCTGCTTAGGCACAACTCCATCGCCGCCGAGCACCTGCTGCTCGGTCTCTTACGCGAACCCGACGGCGTGGCGGGGCGGGTGCTGCGCGAGTCCGGCCTCCAGATCGAGGACATGCGTGACCGGGTTCGCGCGGCCGTGGGGGAGGGCGACCGGCCGGCAAGCGGCCAGATCCCGTTCACGCCACGGGCCAAGGAGACGCTCGAGCGGGCGCTGCGCGAGTCGCTCGCGCTCGGCTCGAACTCCATCGGCACCGAGCACATCCTGCTCGGGCTGCTGCGCGATCCAGGCGCGGTGGTCGCTCAGCTGCTCGCGGACGCCGGCGTCGACACCGGTGCGATCGTGAGCAGCGCGATCCAGGGTCGGGGTGGTCCTGCGGTCGTGCCGCTGGAGTTTCGGGCAGGCGCCGGGGAGCCGGAGCGGTTCACGGAGCGCACCCGGCAGGTGATCGTGCTGGCGCAGGACGAGGCGCGCGCCCTCAAGCACAACTACGTCGGCACGGAGCACATCCTGCTCGGCCTGCTCCGTGAGGAGGAGGGGCTCGCCGCGCGCGTCCTGGACACGCTGGGCATCACGCTCGATGGGGCCCGTGGTCAGGTGGAGCGGATCGTCGGCGTGGGCGATCAGGTGACGGCTTGCCAGATCCCGTTCACGCCCAGGGCGAAGAAGGTGCTGGAGCTGGCGCTGCGGGAAGCGATCTCGCTGGGCCATAACTCCATCGGCACCGAGCACGTCCTGCTCGGGCTCGTGCGCGTGGACGAGGGTGTGGCGGCGCGCGTCCTGCTCGATTTCGACGCGGACGCCGAGCGTGTGCGAGGCGAGGTAATCGGCATGCTCTCCGGGCCGGGTCGGCGCACCCGCCGGCGACCGGAGCCCCCGCTGGTCGTCGTCCCCTGCCCAAGCTGCGGCGGGAGGCTCAGCTACCTCGAGGTGACCGGCGGCCAGGGCGGCTCCTTCAACGCCGAGCGAAAGGGGACGGCCACGTGCTCCGACTGCGGCATGACCTACGAGCTCCGCTACCGCATCGAATGGCGGCAGGCCTGAACGCCGCTTGTATACTCGCTGCGCCCCTACGACCGCGCTCGATGGGGCGTGGCCAAGTGGTAAGGCAACGGGTTTTGGTCCCGTGATCCCTGGTTCGAATCCAGGCGCCCCAGCTCCGAACACCGACCACCCACCAGCATGACTCCCGGCTCTCCGCTCGCCTGTGTCGTCCTCGCCGCTGGACGGGGGACGCGCATGAAGTCGGGGATGCCGAAGATGCTGCACGCCGCGCTCGGCCGGACGCTGGCCGAGTGGGTCGCGGACTCGGTGCTCCAGGTCGGCGCCGAGCGGACGCTCGCGATCGTGTCACCGGACGCCGACGGCGTGCGGGCCCGCCTTCCGGCGGGCGTCGAGGCGGTGACCCAGGCCGAGCCGCTGGGGACGGGCGACGCGGTCCGCTCGGCCCGCCCCGCCCTCGAGGGCTTCGACGGCGATGTGCTCGTCCTGAACGGCGACCACCCGCTCACCGATCCGGCGAGCCTCATCGCCCTTCGCGACGCCCACCGAGAGTCGGACGCCGCGGCGAGCGTCCTCACGTTCAACCGCACCGACGCGGTCGGCGGCGATTTCGGCCGCATCGTCCGCGGCGCCGGCGGGGCGGTCGAGCGGATCGTGGAGGTGCGCGACGCCACGCCCGCCGAGCGCGAGATCGCCGAGGTGAGCTCCGGCATCTTCATCTTCCGATCCGCGGACCTGTGGCCGGCGCTCGAGAACCTCGACACCGCGAACGACCAGGGCGAGCTCTACGTGACAGACACCATCGCCGCCCTGGCGGCGGCCGGGCGCACCATCGTCGCCTATCGGCACCCGGACGCAACGGTTGCCCTGGGCATCAACACCCGGGCCGACCTGGCGGCCGCCGCGGCCATCCTGCGCGATCGCACGAACCGGGCGCACATGCTCGCGGGCGTCACCATCGTCGACCCGGCCACGGCATGGATCGACGCCTCAGTCGAGATCGAGCGCGACGTCGTGATCGAGCCCTTCACCGTGCTGCGCGGCGCGACCCGGGTCGAGACGGGCGCGGTTGTCGGCCCGCACGTCGTCGCCGTCGACGCGCGCATCGGCCCGGGGGCGGTCATCGGCCCCTTCACCTACCTTCGCCCGGGCGCCGACATCGGCGAGGACGCCAAGGCGGGCACGTTCGTCGAGATCAAGAACTCCGAGATCCGCGCCCGGGCGAAGGTGCCCCACCTGTCCTATATTGGTGACGCCGAGGTCGGCGAGGACACCAACATCGGCGCCGGCAACATCACCGCCAACTACGATGGGAGCCAGAAGCAGCGCACCACCATCGGCCGTGACGTCCGCACTTCCAGCGACACTGTGTTCGTCGCGCCCGTGACGATCGGAGACGGCGCGTGGACTGCTGCAGGCTCCGTGATCACCGACGACATCCCCCCCGACGCGCTTGGCGTCGCCCGCACCCGCCAAAAGAACATCGAGGGATATGGAACACGAAAGCGAAGCCGCACTTAGCCTCGAGTCCCCGATGCCGCTCTTCGTCTCGGCGGGAATGGCAGCGCAGACCATGAGCCAGGGCGAGCACGCAACGTGGATGGAGCGGACGCCGCACAAGCGGCTCATGCTCTTCGCCGGCCGGTCGAACATCGCCCTCGGCGAGGCGATCGCCGAGCGGCTGGGGATCCAGCTGGGCGAGGTCACGCTCAAGACCTTCACCAACGGCGAGGTCTACGTCCGCTACGAGGAGTCGATCCGCGGCGCCGACGTGTTCCTCGTCCAGTCGTGCGTCTCGCCGACGAACGACGCGCTCATGGAGCTTCTGATCATGGTGCAGGCGGCGGCGCTCGCCTCGGCCAAGCGGATCACGGCGGTGCTGCCGTGGTACCCGTACAGCCGCCAGGATAAGAAGTCGATGCCGCGCGAACCGATCACGGCCCGGCTCGTCGCCGACATGCTCGCGGCGGCAGGGGTCGACCGGGTCCTGACGATGGACCTCCACGCCGGACAGGTGCAGGGCTTCTTCTCGAAGCCGGTCGACCACATGACGGCGGCGCCGATCCTGGCGGAGCACTTCACGCTCCTGCTCGACGTCCCCGCCGACGACGTCGTCGTCGTGTCGGCCGACGCCGGCCGGGTGAAGCTGGCCAAGAAGTTCGCCGAGATGCTCGGCGCGCGCATCGCCCTCATCACGAAGGAGCGGCCGGAGCAGCAGGAGGCCGAGGTGACCAACGTGATCGGCCGCGTGAAGGGCAAGGTGTGCATCCTGCTCGACGACATGATCGACACCGCCGGGACGCTCTGCGCCGGCGGCCAGGCGCTGATCGACCACGGTGCCATCCGCGTGTTCGCGTGCGCGACCCACGCCGTGTTCTCGGGCCGCGCGCTCGAGCGGCTCGAGTCGAGCGTCTTCGAGAAGGTCGTGGTGACGGACACGATCCCGATCGACCCGACCAACCGGCCCGCCAAGATCCAGGTGCTCTCGGTGGCCCCGATCCTGGCTGATACCATCTCGAACGTCTTCAACGACGACTCGGTGTCCGGCCTCTTCCACGGCGGGAACCAGTTGTTCTGAGATGGGAGCTGTGGGGCTGGCAACCTGACCCCGCTTGAAGAAGGATCCTTCATGGAACGCGTGAAGCTGAATGTACGGGTCCGCGAAGGACGCGGGTCGAAGGACGCAAAGGCGATGCGCGCCGCCGGCGACATCCCCGGGGTCATCTACTCGGCGACGTCGGAGACACAGGCGATCGCCGTGAACGTCCGCGACCTGCGCCAGGCCGTCTCGGCGCACGGACTCCACACCATCCTCGACGTGAGCATCGACGGGGACGGCAAGACGACCCGGCCCGCGCTGATCAAGGATCTCCAGCTCGACCCCGTCCGCGACCGGGTCGTGCACATCGACCTGCACGAGATCCGGCTCGACCAGAAGATCCAGACGGTCATCCCCGTGCAGCTCGAGGGCCACGCCGAGGGCGTGAACATGGGCGGCGCGCTCAGCCAGCCCTCACACGAGCTCCACGTCGAGGCGCTGCCGTCCGATCTCGTCGACTTCATCACCGTGGACGTGAGCCCGCTCGAGATCGGCCAGTCGATCAGGCTCGCCGACATCACACCCCCGCCGGGGATCGTCTTTACCGACGACCTCGAGAGCACGGTCCTCGCCACGATCGCCGCTCCGGTCTCCGAGGAGGAGCTCAAGACCGAGGCCGAGCTCGAGGCGGAGGCCGAGGCCGAGGCAGCGGCGGCGCTCGAGGCCGAGCTGGCGGCCGAGGCCGGCGAGGAGGGAGCCGCGGAGGGCGGCGAGCCGGCCGAGGAGCCCGAGGGCGAGGGCGAGAGCGGCGAGTAGCCGGCGGTCGTGCGCCTGCTCCGGCGCCACCAGAAGAGCTCGCTCGACCTTCTGATCGTCGGCCTCGGCAACCCCGGCCGCGAGTACCAGCTGACGCGGCACAACCTCGGGTTCCGGGTCACCGACCGGCTGGCCGAGCGGTGGGGTGCGTCCTGGCGGAGCAAGTTCTCGGGCCGTGTGGCGGACGTGCGCGACGGCGACCGGCGCCTGGCCCTGCTCCAGCCCCAGACGTACATGAACCTGAGCGGGTCGAGCGTCGCCGCCGCCGTGCGCTTCTACAAGCTCGAGCCAGAGCAGCTGCTGATCGTCCACGACGAGATCGACCTCGAGCTCGGGGACGTGCGCGCAAAGCGCGGCGGCGGGCTCGCCGGACACAACGGCCTCAAGTCCCTGCGCGACTCGCTCGGAACCGCCGACTTCCTGCGCGTCCGCATCGGCGTGGGGCGCCCGGAGCGAGGCGAGCGCCTCCCCGTCGCCGACTGGCTCCTGCGGCCGTTCCCAGCCGACATCGACGTCGAGGCCCTGATCGAGCGCGGCGAGGCGTGTACCCTCACCGTCGTGCGCGAGGGTGTGGACGAGGCCATGCGCCGCTGGAACGGCGCCGGGCCCCTCTGATGCGCTGGCTGGCCAAGTCGGCCGTCCAGAACTCGATCTCGGTCATGCCGGGAGCCACGCGCGTGAACGGGCTGCTCCAGCGCTACGGCACCCGGTCGATCGTCCTCACGCCCGAGAAGGTCGTCGCCAAGCTCGCCCGCGTCGGCGGGCGCCACCTCGAGAACCACCGCCGGTTCGGCCTCCAGCCGCTCGCCGAGACCGCAACGGTCGAGATCGGCACCGGGTTCGTGCCGCTGCTCCCGGTCGGCCTCTTCCTGGCGGGCGCCGGGCCCGTGCACACGTTCGACATCGTCGAGCTCGCCACGGCGCGCCAGGCCGAGACCCTCTTGGAGCACGTCCTCTCGGCCGCCGGCGACGGCTCGCTGGAGCGGGAGTGCCCGTGGGTGCGCGCCGACCGGCTGGCCCGGCTGCGCGAGCTCGCGGCGCGCGGGTTCGAGGCGGGCCTGCGCCCCGCGCTCGCCCGGATCGGGATCACCTACTGGATCGGCGACGCCGCCGAGTCGGGGCTGGCGCCGGGCTCGATCGGGCTCTTCGTGACCAACAATGTCTTCGAGCACATCCCCGCCGCCCAGATCAGCCGCATCCTGGCGGAGGCGCACCGCACCGGCATCTCCGGGGCGCTCCTGAGCCACCACATCGACCTGCGCGACCACTACGCCAAGTTCGACCGCCGCGTCGGCGTCTACAACTCCCTCCGCTTCACGGCGCGCCAGTGGCGGCTCCTGAACAGCCGGATGGAGCCGCAGAACCGGCTGCGCCACTCCGACTACCTGCGGCTCGTCGAGGACGCGGGGTTCGAGGTCCTCGCCGACGAGTCGCGCCCCGGGCCGGACGCGGACTTCGCCAAGGTGCGCCCGGCGCCCGAGTTCCGCGGCTACGCGGAGGACGACCTACGCATCGTCGACATGTGGATCGCCGCGCGCAGGAGAGATTGACGGCGGCCCGCATCGCACAGGTCATGGTGCGGCTTCGGGCGGCTTCCTGGTCGAGCACGTCGACTGGTCGGCGATCTTCTGGGCGAATGTGCCGCTGGGCGCGATCTGCGCGGCGCTCTGCGCGCCCGGCGTTGTGGTTCGGGCTTGCCTTCACGGTGTGGGAGTGCGACCCGCCGCTACGATCCGCCGCCGGATCTGCGCATCGCGCTCGGCGCCGCCGGCCTGGTCGTGGCGGGCGGCCGTCGCCCATGCGGCCCAGCCACGCGGCGGGCGTGATTACCATCTTGTGCTGAGCTGCGCTGCCAGCCCGGCCACGCGCATCGCCTTCATGGACTGGTTGCGGAGCCGCCGTCGAACCAGACCATCACGGGACTCAGTGGCAGCGGCGCCGCGTGCCTGTAGTCGTAGATCTCCTGAAACGCGACGACGCGGCGCGTGGGCTCTCCGCGGAGAGCCCGCTCACGAGCCGGTCGTCGCCGGCGTCCCCGCTCAGTACGTCGCGACCGCGGCCGCCGCGCAGGATGTCCCCGCCGCCGCGGCCGAAGATCACGTCGCGTCCGCCCAGGCCGCAGATGACGTCGGCGCGGGCCGTGCCGACGAGCCGGTCGGGGCCGGGAGTCCCGACGATCGTGCACGCGCGACGAGCCGCTCCTGCCGGGTTGGCGAGGTCGGGGATATGCCGGCCGCAGGCGACACGCCGGCGCCGACCGCCCAGAGAGTCCAGATTTGCATCGCTCCTCCACTCCGCGCTCCTGCCATGGAGCGATGCTCGGGCGCGGCGGCTCGTGAGGGTAGGCGGCGACCCCCTCGCAGCTATGGGGCGAATCCCTCTGCCTACAGGAAGGGCTCGGAGCGGTCGGCCCCCGCGCCTGTGACACCCACCACGATGTGTGTACAGTTGTGCGGTGGGCGGGCGTGACACCGATCACGAGCCGCGCCCGCGGCCGAGGGCGCGGCGCTCGCCGCGCCCATCGGGTCTCGCGGGACCCGGCCTGCGGACGTTCCTGATCGCCGACGTGCGCGGGTACACGACCTATACGCGGATCCACGGCGACGAGGCGGCGGCCCGCCTCGCCGAGCAGTTCACGACGCGAGTGGGGCAGGTCGTCGTCGAGCACGGCGGCGCGGTGATCGGCAACGCGGGGGATCAGGTCGTCGCGGTCTTCGATTCGGCCCGACGCGCGATCCGCAGCGCAATTGCGATCCAGGAGCTGCTCGCCGGCGACGAGAGCGGGTCGGACCAGATCCAGGCGGGAGTCGGCCTCGAGGCCGGGGAGGCCGAGGTAGTCGAGGGCGGGTACGTCAGCGGGGCCTTGAACATCGCCTCGCGCCTCTGCGCGCTCGCAGCTCCCGGCCAGGTACTTGCGAGCGACGTCGTGACGACATTGGCCGGACACGTCGACGGCGTCCTGTACAAGCGGCGGCGGTCGCTGCGCCTCCGCGGCATCAACGTTCCCGTGCTTGTAGCAGAGGTCTACCCAGAGCCCGTCCCGGAGCCGCCGCCGGCTCCCGAGCCTGCCGCGGGCGCGGCCGCCCTGCGGCCGCGCGCGCGGAGGCGACGCATGATCGCCGCCGCGGCGGCCGCCGTCGCAGCCGGGGCGGCGGTGGCAGTCCTCGCCGCGCGTTTCACCGGCTCGGGGGTTCCGACCTATGCCCTTCCGGTCCCTCCCGGCCAGTGGGCGGTCGAGATCGACCCTAGTTCGCATGCGCGCGTGACGACGGCCCGGGTCGGCGATGCGCCCGGCGCCATCGCGGCCCACGCCGGCGTGGCTTGGGTGGCCGACGCGGTGGACGGCACCGTGCAATCGGTCTCGGACGGCGGGACGGCGGGCCAGACTGTGCGGATCGGCGGCGCGCCCGCCGCCGTCGCGTTCGACGGCCGCCGTGTCTGGGTCGCGGACTCGGCGACGGATCAGGTCGCGACCTTTTGGGCCGGCGGCGCGACGCCGGACGCGCTGCGGCTGGGAGTCGGCAACGGCCCGGTCGCGCTCGCCCCCGACCGGGGGGCGGTCTGGGTCGCGAGTGCAACGGACGGGACGGTCGCGCACCTGGGCCCGACCGGGGCCCTCCCCGGACAGCTGCGAATCCCCGTGGAGGCCGATCCGTCGGCGATCGCGGTCGACCGGCGGTATGTGTGGGTGGTGAACG
>DASQXS010000375.1:0-7188 GCA_035639615.1 Gaiellales bacterium
GAGCAGCCCGCCGTTCGACCCGCCGACGATCGCGAGCCGCTCTGTGCTGGTGACCCCCGAGTCGACCAGATGCCTCGCGCAGGCGACGAAGTCGTCGAACACGTGCTGCTTCGCCGTGAGTCGCCCGCCGTGATGCCACTCCTCGCCGTACTCACCGCCGCCGCGAAGATTCGCCACCGCGAGCACGGCGCCCTGCTCGAGCCACAGCAGCCGGGTCGGGTCGAACCGGGGTTTGAGCGAGATGGCGAAGCCTCCGTACCCGGTGACCAGGGCGGCCGCCGAGCCGTCGCGGGGCGTGTCCTGCGGGAACACGAGGGTCATCGGCACCCGCGTGCCGTCAGCGGAGGTCGCGAACTCGCGGCGTACCTCAAAGGACGAGAGGTCGAACGGCGTCTCGTCGGCGAGCGCCGTATGCGACGGCGACGCATCGTCACCCGAGCGCCACCAGGCGCGGGGCCGGGTGAACGACTCGACGGCATACACGACCTCGTGCGCGTCCAGCGCGCCGAGGCTTTCGATCGCCGACACCGGCGGGACGTCGACCGGGGTCAGGTTGCCACCGTCGGTGTCGCAGACGCGCAGACCCGATGGGCCGCCGTCAATGTCGAGCAGCCACAACCGAGTCTCCGTCGCGGCGAGACTCTCGATGGTGATGTCGGTCGCCGGAACGACGCATTGCGCCTGCGCCACCGTCACGCCGTCGGCGAGGGAGAGCCGCAGCACCTGGCCGCGCGGCACGCCTGCACGCGACAGCAGATAGAGCGCATCGCCGCCGAAGACGGCCCCGATGCATTTGTCGGAGATGTCGGCGACCTGCCACCAGTCGCCGCTGCGCTGCGGGCGAAGGAAGACCTGCCAGTCGCCGCCGTCGCCCTTCTGAGTTCGGTCGATCACCCAGCGCCCGTCGGGTGACGCGTCGAGATAGTGCTCGACGATCTTCGGGTCGGCGAGCGGGCCGGGCTGGTCGGGACGGTCGCGGTCGAGCGGCTCACCGAGGACGTGGTGCCAGACCTCTTGGAAGAACGCGAGGTCCTCGCTCGGGCGCTCGCCCGGCGCCGGCCCGCGGGTGTACCAGAAACCCGACGAGTCACCCGCCCAGGCCAGCGATCCGCCGGCGGTGCCCCCGTGGACGCGAGGGATCGTGACGTCGACCAGCTCGCCGGACACGACGTCGAACAGGTGAAGCGTGCCCTGCTCGGTACCGCGCGACGACAGGGAAACGGCGACGAGCCGTCCGTCTGGAGAGGGCACGAACCAATCGATCGTCGTGGCGCCCGTCGAGTCGATGGTGTTCGGATCGACCACGACTCGGGCACCGGACACGTCACCGAGATCGGCCAGCGCTACAAGGAAGGGCTGCTGCTTCGGCGGCTCACGCGTGAGCACGAAGCACGCCGCCCCGGCCCGACGCGGCCCCTCGAACTCCATTCCGTAGCTGACCCGGCCCCAGCCCACCGACTCGACCTTGGCGATCTCCTCGACGCGCCGCCGCACCGCCTCGTACACGGGGAGGCTCCCGAGGAACGCGCGCGTCCGCCCATTCTGCGCGGCCGTCCACGCTTTCGTCTCCTCGGACATCGCGGCCTCGAGCCAGCGGTAGTCCTCGGTGACCTTCACCCCGTGGTAAGTCGTACTGACCCTGATCCGCGGTGTGTCGATCTTCCCCGGTGACGTCATCCCGTCCGCTCCCCGCCGACCTGCGTGCCGTCACGGCGGCGCTAGGCGGCCGAGAGACAGGCGCAGCCGTTGTTTTCAGAATAGACGGGCGTGAGGGCCGAGGCGAAGAGCGAGTCGAGCTCAACCCCCTTTTGCCCCCGGGACGGGCGGGGCAGGCGTTGCTGGAGGCTACAGGTCGGGCGTCTTGCGGCCGGGCCTGGGATGCGCCACTTGTCGCTTTGATGAAACGTCAGTTGGAGTCGTTCGACGAACTCGCCGTCACACCTCGGACGGTGACCGAACGCCTCAAACCGGCCCATGCCCGGTTCGGACGGCTCCAGACGCCGGCGCTCCTCTAGACAACGGACGCCCAGAGGAGCGAATCGGCCGGAGGGACGCCAAGCCGAAGGGACGCCAGTTGGCGGTCGTAGGAAACGACAATCGGTAGATCCCCGTTGCAGACTTGTCACACGAGGTCACCCTCCCGCCACGACCCGAGGCCCATACTCTGAGCGTGGCGTCCGCATATCTTCCCACCCTCTACAAAGCACGGCGCGTCCCCACCAAGAGCCCCTGCTGTGCGATCTGCATCGACCGCACCCGCGGCCGCACGCGGGAGGTGCGGCTGACCCACGGCGTCGCGATCTGGCTGTGCGAGCCGCACGCCAGCCACCAGTTCCAGACGCAGCGCAGCGGTCGCGACTTCGTCCGGACGCTCTCGGGGGTGTGGCAGGCGAACGGATGTCTGACGGCGGCGCGGCACAGGGCGCTCCGCGCTCACCTGAGCCGGCTCACCGAGCGGCCGGTTCGGCCCAGACCGGGAAGCTACGCCTGGCCGGAGCTCCGCCGTCGGCTGGAGCGCCGCTACGCCGAGGGCGCTTCACCCGCCCAGCTCGCGTCCGTCGTCCATGAGCGCTATGCGACGTGCCCTGCCCGCCCACCGAGCCGCCGCACCCTCGAGCGCTGGCACGCCGAGCGGCGCTGGGTCACGGACCGGCCACCGTGACGGCATCTCGAAGGGCCGGACAGTTCACCACGGCACCGGCCGGCCGTCGCGGAAGAAGCCGCCGCTGGGCCCCGACCGATCCAGCGTGGCCGCCCACACGACGCTCGCCGCGCCCCTCGACCGGGCGGCCGCGGCGGCCGCCCATGTCCGTGGCCGTCCAGCCGGGGCAGACCGCGTTCACGCGCATGTCCCGCAGCTCGGCGGCGAGGATGCGGGTGAGCGCGTTCAGGGCGGCCTTGGACACGCTGTAGGCGGGGCTCCCCGCCCCCATCGACGCCAGCGATCCGCCTTCGCTGGAGACGTTCACGATGCGGGCATTGGCGCTCCTCGCCAAGAGCGGCAGAAGCGCCTGGGTGACGCGCCACGGGCCGAACAGGTTCGTCTCGAACGCCTCGTGGACGACGTCCAGGTCGGCGGTCGTCGCGTTCGCCCACGGGTCGTAGACGATCGCCGCGTTGTTCACCAGGACGTCGACGCGGTCCAACCGGGCCGCCCAGCGCCCGAACGCGTCCACCGAGCGCCGGTCGGACACGTCCAGCGCGGCGGGAAGGACGTCGCCGTCGATCGCCGCCGCCGCTGCCTCGGCCTTGGCCCCGTCGCGCGCCGTGAGGACGGCCCGCATCCCGTACCCGGCGAGCTGCCGGACGACCTCGAGGCCGATGCCTCGGTTCGCGCCCGTCACGACGGCGATCTCGGGCACGCCGCTCTCCTACCGGCTGCCGGCAGGCCCCGGCGCCGGCGCCGGGGGCGGCTCCGGCGCGGCGTCGGGCCGGCCCTCGCCCCCGCCCGATGGCAGCTCCCGCGCCGCCAGGAGCGCGCCGGCGATGCACAGCAGGGCGGCCACTCCGATCCCGGCCCGGAACGAGTCGATCGTCGCCGCGCGCTGGTCGGCGGTCAGGCCGTGGGTGGCGAACGGGTCGCCCGAGCCGCCGGACGTCTGGGCCGCGAAGACGAGGGTGATGACGACGCCCAGAAGCGGCGTTGCGACGAGCCCGCCGATGCGCGACACGGTCGTGTTGACGCCGGCCGCCAGGCCGACGTACTCGTCGGGCGAGGCCTTGAGCGCCGTTGACGTGATCGGCGCCACCAGGCACGCCAGCCCGACCGCGAAGACGAGCACGCCCGGGAGCGCCACGAGCGGGTTCGTGCTCGTCACGACCGTCAGGAGCGCCAGCCCCGCGGCCATCACCAGCGGCGCGACGGTGAGGTAGAGGCGGGGGCCGTCGCGGTCGGCCAGCCGCCCGAACCGGCTCGCCAGCACGAACATGACGATGCTGATCGGCAGGAACACGAGCGAGGCCCGCGACGGCGAGTACCCCACGGCGGCGGACTGCAGGTAGAGCGCGAGGTAGAAGGTCGAGCCGCCAAGCGCCGCGTAGACGAGGAAGGTGTAGAGGTTGGCTACGACGAAGAGCCGGGCCCGAATCAGCCGGTCGGGAAGGAGCGGGTTGGCCGAGCGCCGCTCGGACACTGCGAGGAAGCCGACCCCGGCGACCGCCACCGCGAACGCCCACCAGACCGTCCCGAACCCCGCTTGCGCGCCCCGCACGAGGCCGTACGTCAGCGAGCCGAAGGCGACCGCGATCGCCGCCGCGGCGGGCAGGTTGATGGGCCGCGGGTCGGGCACGGGCGCCTCGTCGTGGCGGCCGGCCCACGCCATGAACACCGCCAGCGCCGCGCCGGGGAGGTTGATGAAGAAGATCCACCGCCACGACGCGTACTGGACGAGAAGGCCACCGGCGGGCGGCCCCAGCATCGTGCCGATGCCGCTCCAGGCCGTCCACAGCCCCACCGCCCGGCCGCTGTCGGCGCCGTAGGTGGCCCGCAGCAGGGCGAGGCTGTTGGTCGTGAGGAGCGCGCCGGTGATGCCCTGGAGGACGCGCGCCGCGACCAGGAGCCCGCTCGTCGGCGCGACGCCCGCCAGCGCCGAGGAGGCCGCGAACCCGCCCGTCCCAAGGAGGAACATGAGCCGGCGCCCGTAGCGGTCGCCCAGCGCCCCGGAGACGACGTAGAGCGACGCGACGGCGAGCGAGTAGGAGAGCACCACCCACTGCTGGATCGCGAGGCCGGCGTCCAGATCGCGGCCGATCGTCGGCAGCGCGATGTTGACGACCGTGGCGTCGATGAAGGTCATCGACGAGCCGACGATGGTCGCCACCAGCGTCAGCCGCCGCGCCCGCACCACCGCGGGCCGCTCCTCGACCGCCTCTGCCCCCGTCACGGACCGCCCGCCCCGGAAACGTGCCGTTGCGTACAACCGCCTCCGCGTGCGACCATACGGGGTATGAGCGTCACGTACGAGCTCATCGACGGACCATATCCGCACCTGTGCGCCCTCTACCGCTGCAAGTGCGGCGCCGTGGCCACGTGCCACGGCGACGAGGCCGGTCAGCCGCCGATCGGATGGCGCGAGCGCCCCGAGGCCGACGAGTCCCACCAGCACGTGTGCCCTCGCTGCGCCGAGGCGATGCGCACCGGCACCGCCGCCTGACGCGGCGCGCTGCATAAACCGCGCCGCTCCCGGGAAGCCTTCGAGAATGCTCGAGCGACGCTGGTGGACGCTCGTCATCGTGTGCAGCGGCATCTTCATGCTGCTGCTCGACATCACGGTGGTGAACATCGCCCTTCCCGACATGGCCCGCGACCTGGGCGCGTCCTTCAGCGACCTGCAGTGGGTGATCGACGCCTACGCGCTCTCGCTCGCGGCGCTCATGCTGACGGCCGGGTCGATCGGCGACCTGGCCGGGCACCGGCTGACCTTCGCGGCCGGCCTGGTCGTGTTCTCGCTCAGCTCACTGGGGTGCGGGCTGGCGCAGGACCCGAGCCTCCTGATCGCGGCCCGGGCCGTCCAGGGCGTCGGCGGCGCCGCCCTCTTCGCCACCTCCCTGGCCCTCCTCGCCCAGGAGTTTCACGGCCGCGACCGCGGGATCGCCCTCGGCGCGTGGGGCGCCACGGCGGGAGCGGCGATCGCGCTCGGCCCGCTCGTCGGCGGCGCGCTCACCTCCGGGGTGGGCTGGCGCTGGGTCTTCCTCGTGAACGTGCCGATCGGGGCCCTGGCCCTCCTGGCGACGGTCGCCCGCGTGCGCGAGACGGAGCGGCGGCCCGGCGTGCGGCCCGACTGGTGGGGGTTCGCGGCGATGGCCGGCGCGATGACCGGCATCGTCTACGGCCTCATCCGCGGCAACGTCGACGGCTGGACGAGCGCCTCCATCGTCGGCGCGTTCGCGGCGGGGGCGGCGCTGCTCCTCGCGTTCGTCGTCATCGAGCTGCGCGGCCGCCATCCCATGCTCGACCTGGCCGTCTTCCGGTCGCCCTCGATCGTGGGGGCGTCGGTCGGGGCGGTGGCGATCGCCTCCACGCTCTTCTCGATGTTCCTCTACCTGACGCTCTACCTGCAGGACATCCTCCGCTACTCCGCCTTCGACACCGGTCTTCGGTTCCTGCCGGTGAGCGCGCTCGTCCTTCTCGTCGCGCCGATCTCCGGGCGGGTGACGCAGCATGTCCCGCCGCGCTACCTCGTCGGCGGCGGGCTGGGCCTCGTGGCCGTCGGCCTGGCGACGATGACGCGGGTCGACCCGCAATCCGGCTGGACGGTGCTTCTGCCCGGGTTCATCCTCGGCGGGATCGGCTCAGGGCTCCTCAACCCGGCGCTGGCCTCGACCGCCATCGGCACGGTGCGGCGCGAGGCGGCCGGAATCGGCTCGGGCATCAACAACACGTTCCGGCAGCTGGGCATCGCCATCGGGATCGCCGGATTAGGCGCCCTCTTCCAGAGCCGAGTGCACGATGCCGTCGTCTCGGGCCTTACCGCCCGCGGGCCGCGGCTCGGCGCGCGCGCCGGAGAGATCGCCGACGCGATCACCCAGGGCGGCGGGCTCCAGGCGGTGGGCTCAGGGAGCGGCGGATCATCGCCGACCCAGCGCGTCATCGCGGACGTCGCCAGGAGCGCCTTCATCACCGGCCTCGACCGCATCCTGTGGGTGGCGGCCGCCGGCGCGCTGTGCGGGGCCGTCCTGACGGTCGTCCTGATCCGGCCGGCCGACTTCCACGGCTCGCCGGAGCAGATGCAGGCTGGGCAGCGGGGCAGGTTCGGGAGACCCAGGAGCAGCCGACGCGACCGGCTGCCCCGACGGCCCGGCGCTCGGACGTGACCACGAGGCCTGGCACCGCAATTGCGTGCCTGGCCCCGCAATTGCGTCAGCGGCCCTTCCAGGGGTCGACGTAGACGTCGTCGATGCGCCAGTCCGCGCCGTCGCCCCGCGGAGTGAGCCTGATCTGGATATCGGCGGTGCCGTCGTCCAGCGACGCCACTGAGGTCAGGTTCGCCAGAAGCAGCATCGGTGCGGTCGGCCGCCAGTCCTCGGAGCCGGCCACGACGCCGACGGGAAGGGTGACCCGCCCGAGGACCGTCTGCACGATCACGGTCACCTCGAGCGTGGACAGCCGGTCGCCGCCGTTCTGGACGAAGAGGCGCACGGTGGGCGAGTCGAGGTCGACGCACACAGGCGCGGTGGTGGCGCTGCTTC
>DASQXS010000376.1:0-4326 GCA_035639615.1 Gaiellales bacterium
GGCGGTCACCGCCTCGCCCTCAAGCCGGGCCGTGTCTGCCCGCATGTGCGCGGCCGCCGCCTCCCGCCGCGCGCGGGCCCGGCCGAGCGCCGCCTGGACGCGCACCAGTCGATCGGCGGCGAGCGCGAGCCGCTCCCGGGCCGTCTCGAAGGCGTAGAACGCGTGCCCGGCGCGCTCCTGGGCCGCCGCGAGCCCGGTGAGCTCCGCCTCGGCGGCGGCGCGGCGCGACGCCAGCTCGCGGAGCCGCCCCTCCGCCGCCTCTCGCTCCGCGACCGTGCCCGCGAGTCGGTCGCGCGCCGTCCGGGCCCGCCGCTCCTCGACCACCGCCTCGGATGTGAGCAGCGCCACCCTGCCGGAGGCGATCTCGCCGGCGAGCTTCGCCGCCCGCTCGGCGGCCGTCGCCTGCAGCGCCAGCGGCCGCAGCCTCGCGCTCACCTCACGCTCGAGGTCGCGGGCGCGCTCGAGCTCGGCCGCGACGCGGACGAGCTTCGACTCCGCCCGTGCGCGGCGGCGCTGGTACTTGCCGAGGCCGGCCGCCTCCTCGACGAACCTGCGCCGCTCGTGGGGCTTCGACAGGAGGATCTCCTCGACCTTGCCCTGGCCGATCACCGAGTGCATCTCGCGCCCGAGCCCGGTGTCGCCGAGAAGCTCGAGGACGTCCAGACGGCGGACACGGGCGCGGTTGATCAGGTACTCGCTCTCGCCGCCGCGATAGAGGCGGCGCATGATGGAGACCTCACCGAACTCGAGCGGCAGGGTGGCGCATTCGTTGTCGAGCACGAGCTCGACCTCGCAGACGCCGGCGGGCGGACGGCTGTCGCTGCCGGTGAAGAGCACGTCCTCTCCCGTCGGGGCACGCAGCTGGACGGGCGAGGAGACCGCCATCGCCCACTGGAGCGCGTCGGCGATGTTCGACTTGCCCGAGCCGTTCGGGCCGACGACCACCGCGATCCCGTGGTCGAACTTGAGCTCGACCGAGCCGGGGAACGACTTGAAGCCCCGCATCCGCAACGCCTTCAGGTACATGCTGCTCGCCTTCGTCGACTTCGGCCGTCAGAAGCCCCGGATGGCCTCGAGCGCCTGCCGGGCCGCGCGCTGCTCGGACGCCTTCTTGCTCGGGCCCGAGCCCCTGCCGAGCTCGTGGTCCCCCACCACCGCCACGGTGGTGAACACGCGCTGATGGGGAGGCCCCGACGTCTCGGCCAGGACGTACGTTACCGATCGGTCCCGACGTGCCAGCTCCTCTTGCAGCACCGTCTTGTAGTCGACGTGCTCGCTCAGGGCGTAGTCGAGGCGGCCCCGGAACGCCTCCACCACGGCGTCCGCGACCCGCTCGAAGCCGAACTCCAGGTAGCAAGCGCCGATCGCCGCCTCCACGAGCGCGGCGCGCACGCCCTCGGACGCGGCCAGGACGTCGGCGTCGGCCGCGCCCAGCCTGGCGGCCTGCGCCCGCAGGTCGCGGTCGAGGCCGAGCTCGTGTGCGACGACGACGCAGCTCTCACGGGAGACGGCGTAGGCGCGTACGCGCGCCAGCTCTCCCTCGGGCCGGTCCGGAAGCCGCCGGTAGAGGTGATGCGCGAGCGCGAGGCCGAGCACCCCGTCTCCGAGGAACTCGAGCCGCTCGTACGAGCGTGACCGGTCGTGAAGCCACGACGCGTGCGTGGCGGCGGCCGCCCGGGCGTCGGCGGGCAGGGCGTCGATCAGCTGCCGGAGCGCGTCAGCTGTGCGCGACGACGTAGTCGACTGCCTGACCCACGGTCACGATCTGCTGCGCGTCCTCGTCGGAGATCTTGAGCCCGAACTGGTCCTCCAGCTCCATGATCAGCTCGACGAGATCGAGAGAGTCTGCGTCCAGGTCACCCTGGAAGGACGCGTCCTCGGTCACCTGCTCCTCGTCCACTCCGAGTTGCTCCACCAGGATGCCGCGGACGCGCTCCAATGCCTCCTCACGATTCATGCGGTCTGATCTCCATTCTCCGGGGACGGGACGCCGGGGACTGTATTGATCGCGGCTTCACCCTGCAAGTCGCCTGGAGGCGATGCATCGGACACCCGCCGCTCGAGCCTGCCCACGACGTCGGCGTCGAGGCCCAGGGCGGCGTACCGGATCGCGTTGGCGACGCCGCGGCGGGCGACGTTGCCGTGCGCGATCACCGCCAGGCCGCGCAGGCCGAGGAGGTAGGCGCCGCCGTAGGCCTCGGGGTCGGTGCGCTCGCGCACGGCCACGAGCGCCGGCCGCAGCAGGAGGCCGCCGACCTTCGCCCGCAGGCTCGAGGCGGCCGCGCTTCGCACCTGGCGCAGGATCGACACAGCCGCGCCCTCGAGGCCCTTGAGCAGCACATTGCCGGTGAAGCCGTCGGCAACGACCACCTGGAAGGCGCCGGTGAGAACGTCCCGGCCCTCGCAGTTCCCCGCGAACTCGATGCCGGATGCCGCCGCCAGTAGGCCGTGCGTCTCAAGGGTCAGCTGATTTCCCTTGGAGGACTCCTCGCCGATCGAGAGCAGCCCTACGCGGGGCCGCGCGACGCCCAGGACGTCGGCCGCGAACTCCGCCCCCATCGCCGCGAACTGCACCAGGTGCTCGGGGCGCGCGTCCGCGTTCGCCCCGGCGTCGATCAGCAGGCAGGGGCCGCCCTGCGCCGGCAGGACGGCCGCGATTCCCGGCCGCAGGATGCCGCGGAGGCGGCCGATGTGCAGGAGCGACGCCGCCAGCATCGCCCCGGTCGGGCCGGCCGAGACCACGGCGCCGGCCGCCCCGTCGCGGACGAGCCGGCACGCCCGCGCCATCGACGAGTCCGGCTTGGCCCGAACCGCGGCGGCAGGCTCGTCCGAGGCGTCGATCACGTCCGGAGCGGCCACCACCTCGATGCCGTTCTGGCGGCCATGCCCCTGAAGCTCCGCCGCGAGGACGTCCGCCGGCCCCGTCAGGAGCACCCGAACCGAGGTCGTCGCGGCGACCTCGACCGCGCCGGCGACCACCTCACCCGGCGCGCGGTCGCCGCCCATCGCGTCGACGGCGACGGTCACCATGGCGTGGTCCTAGGGCGCTTCCTCGCGGAGCGGCTCGACCTCGCGGCCGCGGTAGTGGCCGCAGTTCCGGCAGGCGTGGTGCGGCCGCACCGGCCGGTGGCACTGCGGGCAGAGCGTGAGGGTCGGCGCGGAGATGGCATGGGTCGCACGCCGCTTGTCGCGGCGCGCCTTCGAGGTCTTCCGCTTGGGGACGGCCATCCGCCGGACTATACCGTGCTCTCGCGGCCGCTCACCCATCGGTCCCAGACGTGGGCACTGGCCGACGAAACCCGGCCACAACGTACGATCTTCGGCGTGACCGAGAGACCCGCCGCTGCACAGCACCTGCGCGACCTCACGCTACTGCGCCGCGTCCGCGACCGGATCGACCGAGAGTATGCGCGGCCGCTGGACGTCGAGGCGCTCGCCCGCGGCGCGCACATGTCGGCCGGGCACCTCAGCCGCCAGTTCCGGCTCGCCTACGGCGAGTCGCCGTACAGCTACCTGATGACGCGGCGCATCGAGCGGGCGATGGCGCTGCTGCGTCGCGGAGACCTCAGCGTCACCGAGGTCTGCTTCGCCGTCGGCTGCGCGTCGCTGGGCACCTTCAGCACTCGCTTCACAGAGCTGGTCGGTGTGCCGCCCAGCACCTACCGTCACCAGACGGCGCACGCGGCCGCGGGGATGCCGCCGTGCGTGGCGAAGCAGGTGACCAGACCAATCAGGAATCGAGAAGCACCGGTCCCGAGCCGCAGCTAACGTCACCTCCATGGACATCACCATTCACGCGAGCTTCCTCCCGCACGACGACCCGGAAGCGTCCCTCGCCTTCTATCGCGACACCCTCGGCTTCGAGGTCAGAGGCGACGTCGAGTACGGCGGGATGCACTGGATCACGGTCGGCCCCGCCGACCAGCCCGGCACGTCGATCGTCCTCTACCCGCCGGGCGCGACCCCGGGTATCACCGACGACGAGCGCCGCACCATCGCCGAGATGATGGCCAAGGGAACCTACGCCAGCATCAACCTGGCAACCCCCGACCTCGACGGCACGTTCGAGCGGCTGCAGGCCGGCGACGCCGAAGTCGTCCAGGAGCCAACCGACCAGCCGTATGGGGTCCGCGACTGCTCCTTTCGCGATCCTGCCGGCAACCTGATCCGCATCCAGGAGCTGCGCTAGTGGTGTGGCCGGCAACGTTGGTGGTGTCGATGGCGAGCGAAAACCGAGCGATGCTAGGACGCAGGGAGCGCCAATACTGGAGAAGTATTGGTGCGACCGAGGACAACGCAGCAGTCGCAAGGCTCTGCCTTGCGACG
>DASQXS010000377.1:0-2691 GCA_035639615.1 Gaiellales bacterium
CGAGACCGGGGGGACGCGGTCTCCTCGGCGGCCGGCGCGAGCACGTAGCCGACGGCAGGCGTCGGGCGGCGGATCGCGGGGCCGCCGATCCGGCCCCTCGACCGGTTCCCAGTGGCAGAAACGACGCGGGGACGACTTCTGTGAATGATGACGGTGGGGCTCGCTCACCCATCATGCCCCCTCCGTCACTGATCGATCCGAGGGCAGGTACGGGATCGAGCGGCGGTCGGTTCAGCCGAGTGTGACCGTGGCCCACTCCGTGCGGTCGGGCGGCCCGGGCGCGACCCGGACGACGGGCGGGGCGGAGAGCTCCATCGCGACCGACCCGAACGTCATCCAGGGGTCGCCGTCCGGGAGGACGCATAGCGGCGCCTCGCGGTCGGCGAGCAGCCGCTCGCAGTCCGCCGCCGACGCGAGTCCCGGGCCGGCCGTCTGGAGGGCGGCCATGCGCCGGTGCGAGTCGGGGTAGCCGTCAGGGTGGTCGTCCGCAGGGTCGAGGTCGGCGCTCGCGAGCGGGTGGTTCGTGTGCCAGAAGCGGCCGGTGTCGCCGTCCGACCGGGCGACGCCTCCGGCCGAGCACTCGAACCCGGCGGCTCCTTGCGGCGCGGCGAGCGCGTAGTGCTGGCCCGACGCGTGCGGCACGGCGCGCAGGAACGCCGCGGCATCGTCGAGCGAGCGCCGCTCGAGCACGCCGCGGATGACGAACGCCACCGGCAGTCCCGCCGGCGAATGGCGCAGCATCGAGAGCGCGTTCACGCACACGCCGAGCCCCGCGGAGTTGGCGCCGGTGAGGCCGATCATGCCCGCCGCGGTGAGGACGGCCGTTTGCAGGCCGTCCCCGCCGGTCACGCGCAGCACCGCCTGGCCGCCGTCCATCACCTGGGGCAGGTCCATGTTCTGGGCCAGGAGCGCCGGCCGTCCCTCTCCCGGCGCGGCGGCGACGACGCTGCAGGCCTGGCGGCCGCTGGGGGAGCTCGAGAACCACCACTCCTCGTCCATCAGGTTGAGCGCGAGGATGCGATCGAACGCGACGCCCGCGGCCTCGGCGATCCCGCGCACCTCTTCCAGGAGCGCCGGCGTGTGCCGCTCGATCGCGTCCAGGAACCGGGTCTGGGCGAGGAACGCGGCGACGTGGCCGGCCGCGTCGATCCGGAGCCGGGCGGCGACGTCCGCGTCCCACCGCTCCAGCCCGGCGACGATCCGTCCGCGCAGCGCCTCGCCGTGCGTGCGCCCGCGCTCGCGGCCGGAGCCGCCGACGTCGACGACCAGGTCGGGCGCGATCGCCATCGCCGGCCATGGTATCCGCCCGTGCGGCCGCGGCCGGCGGGGTAGAGTCGGTGCGTGGCGCGCGATTCGCGGTTCGACGTGCTGTTCGAGCCGGTCCAGATCGGGCCGAAGACGCTGCGCAACCGCTTCTACCAGGTGCCGCACTGCACCGGCTTCGGCGTCGAGAAGCCGTGGTCGCAGGCCGCACACCGGGCGGTGAAGGCCGAGGGCGGCTGGGCCGCGGTGTGCACGGAGTACTGCACCGTCTCGCCGGACGCCGACGAGACGCCCTTCATCTCGGCGCGGATGTGGGACGACCACGACCTGGCCCACCTGGCGCTCGTGCCCGAGGAGGCGCACCGCTACGGGTCGCTCGCCGGGATCGAGCTCTCCCACTCCGGCGCGCACGGCGAGAACTGCGAGACCCGGCTTCCGCCGCCGGCGCCGTCCCAGATCGCAAGCGACTTCTCGAACGTCACCCCGAAGCGGATGGAGCGGGCGGACATCGACCGGATCGTCGCGGACTTCGCCACCGCCGCCCTCCGCTCGCGCGACGCCGGCTTCGACATCATCTACGTCTACGGCGGCCACTCCTACCTGCTCGGGCAGATGCTCTCGCCGTTCTACAACCAGCGCGACGACGAGTACGGCGGCTCGCTCGAGAACCGCTCCCGGATGTGGATCGAGGCGCTCCAGGCCGTGCGCGACGCGGTCGGCGCGGACTGCGCGATCGCCTGCCGGGTGGCGGTGTCGGCCGTCGGCGGCGCCGGCATCGAGCTGGACGAAGGGCTCGCGTTCGTGCGGCTGGCCGACCATCTCGTCGACCTGTGGGACGTCCACATCGGCTCGATCGAGGAGTGGTCGAAGGACTCCGGCTCGTCCCGCTTCTTCGCCGAGGGGTGGCAGCTCGAGTGGACCGGCAAGGTGCGGCAGGCGACGGCGAAACCGATCGTCGGCGTCGGCCGGCTGACCACGCCCGAGCGGATGGTCGAGATCATCGAGTCGGGGATGTGGGATCTGATCGGCGCCGCCCGCCCGAACATCGCCGACCCCTGGCTTCCGCGCAAGATCGAGGAGGGGCGGCCCGGCGACATCCGCGCCTGCATCGGCTGCAACATGTGCGTCTCGAAGGGCGACGTCCGCCGCCACATCGGGTGCACCCAGAACGCGACCGCCGGCGAGGAGCATCGCCGCAGCTGGCACCCCGAGCGGTTCGAGCGGGCAGCGAACGCGGACGCCGAGGTGCTGGTCGTGGGCGCCGGGCCGGCGGGGATGGAGTGCGCGATCGTCCTCGGCCGCAGGGGCATGCGCCGGGTGCGGCTCGTCGATGCGGCCGCGGAGATCGGCGGGGTCTCGCGCTGGATCCCGCGCCTTCCCGGTCTGGCGGAGTGGGGGCGGCTCAGGGAGTGGCGGGTCGGCCAGCTC
>DASQXS010000378.1:0-11175 GCA_035639615.1 Gaiellales bacterium
CGGTCGGGCCTCGTGCAGCGTGGTGCCGTCCTCGCGGAACACCGACACGTCCTCGCCCAGCCCGTCGGCGCCCCGGCCGACCAGCCGCACGCGCGTCGTGACGCGCTCGAACTCGTACGCGAGGACGGCGTGCAGCCGGTCGTACTCGCACCCCTCGACAACGAGCGGCAACCCCGCGAGCCGCGGCCACAGCGACGCACCGCCGACCGATGGACTCCCCAGGTTCACCGCCGAGCGGACTAGTAGCCGATCACGACGAGCCGCGGCTCGGTCATCTCGCGGACTGCGTACTTCGGCCCCTCGCGGGTGTTCCCCGACTCCTTGACGCCGCCGTAGGGCATCTGGTCCGCCCTCCATGTCGGCGCCTCGTTCAGGGTGACGCCGCCGAAGTCGAGCCGCTCGGCCGCCCGGAGGGCGCGGCTCATGTCGCGCGTGTAGACGCCCGCCTGAAGCCCGTAGTCGGTGCCGTTCGCCCGCTCGATCGCGTCGTCGATGTCCTTGACCGGCGCCAGAGCCACGACCGGCCCGAACACCTCCCGGCAGGCGACCTGCATCTCGAGGTCCACCCCGCCGAGGAGCGTCGGCCTGATCAGCCCCTGCTCGTCGGCCTCGCCGCCCGCGAGGAGGGTGGCGCCTCCGTCGACGGCCTCCTTCACCCAGGTCAGGATCCGGTCGCGGTTGCCCTCGTCGATCACCGGCCCGACCTGCGTCGCCGGGTCGAGCGGATCGCCGGTGACGAGCGCCTCCACCTTGGGCGTGAGCGCGCGGACGAAGTCGTCGTACGCCGCCTCCTCCACGTACACGCGCTGCACCGAGATGCAGCTCTGGCCGGCAAAGGCATAGCCGTTCGCGGCCACCGCCGCCGCCGCCTTGTCGAGGTCCGCATCGGCCATGACGATGACGGGGGTCGAGTTTCCGAGCTCGAGGTTCACCTTCTTCCGGGCCGCCCGCTCGCGCAGCTTCCAGCCAACCTCGGACGAGCCGGTGAACGTGATGAGCGCGACCCGGGGATCCTCGATCAGGACGTCGCCGATCTCGCTCGAGTTGCCCACGACGACGTTCAGCCAGCCCGCCGGCTGGCCCGCGTCCGCGAACGCCTGCGCCAGGAGCAGGGCCGACAGCGGCGTCGCGGTGGCCGGCTTCAGCACGCACGCGCACCCGGCCGCGAACGCCGGCCCGACCTTGTGCGCCACCAGGTTCAGCGGGAAGTTGAACGGCGAGATGGCGCCGACGACCCCGATGGGACGCCGGATCACCATGCCGGCGTGGTTCACCCCGGCCGGGTGGGCGTCCATGCCGATGAGCTCACCGCCGAGCGCGCGCGCCTCGACGGCCGAGAACGTGATCGTCTGCACCGCTCGGTCGGCCTCGACCTGCGCCGTCGAGATCGGCTTCCCGGCCTCCTGGGCGATGGTGCGGGCGAACTCGTCGCGGCGCTCGCGGAGGATGCCGGCGACCCGGTCGAGCACGGCGGCGCGCTCGTGAGCCGGCACGGGCGTCTCCATCGCGCGGGCCGCGGCATCGACTGCGCGGCGGGCGTCCTCGCGGCCGCCGTAGGCGACCCGGGCCACCGTGCTGCCGTCGAACGGCGAGGTCACGTCAAGCGTCTCGCCGGTCTCGTACCACTCGCCGCCGACCAGGATCCTGCGGATCGTGTCCGTCGTCGTCGCCATGTCTACGCCACTCCTTCCTCGACCCTGCGGAGGTCCGCAAGGCGCTCCGAGAACCGCACGTTCTCGCGGTAGTCGATCGGGATCTCCACCACGGACGGGACGTCGAGATCGAGCGCACGCGCCAGCATGGGCGTCACGTCCTCCGCCGCCTCTACCCGCAGGCCGGCGATGCCGAACGACTCCGCCAGCGACACCCAGTCCGGGTTGGTGAACTTGGTCCCCGCAATTCGCCCGAACTTGCGGGTCTGGTGCAGCTCGATCACGCCGAACGCGTTGTCCGTCCAGACGATGTTAACGAACGCGAGCCCAAGCCGCCTGGCCGTCTCGAGCTCCTGGAAGTTCATGAGAACGCCGCCGTCGCCCGAGATCGTGACGACCCGCCGGTGTTCGGGCAGGACGAGCCGCGCCGCGACGGCGGCGGGCACGGCGAAGCCCATCGCGGCGGCGCCGTTCGAGATGAGCACGGTGTTGGGCAGCTTCGTCGGCCACAGGCGCGAGACCCACAGCTTGTGCGCGCCGACGTCCGAGATCAGGACGTCCTCGGGCGCCATCAGCTCACGCAGGTCGCGCAGGACGCGCTGCGGCTTCACCGGAAAGGCGTCGTCGGAGCCCTGCTCGAGCGCCGCGCGCAAGAGCTCCTGGTACGGCGGGGCGGCCAGCCGCGCCGGCGGCTTCGCCGAGACGAGGTTGCCGAGGTGGGTGAGGATGTTGCCGATGTCGCCCGTGAGCTCGACCTCCGGCACGTAGTACTGGTCGACCTCGGCGGCGACCGTGTCGATGCAGATGATGTGCCGGTCGCCGCGCGGATTCCAGGCCACCGGCGACCACTCGACCAGGTCGTAGCCCACGCAGACCACGAGGTCGGCTCGGCCCATGAAGCCCCTCGGGTAGTCCTGGGCGCGCAGCCCCGCCGTGAAGAGCGAGTGGGGGTCGTCGGCGTCGACGACGCCCTTGCCCATGAACGTCGTGATGACGTTGAGCCCGGTCTGCTCGCAGAACCGGCGCAGGGCGGGCGCCGCCTGCTGGCGGACGACGCCGTTTCCGGCCAGGATCACCGGCCGCTCGCAGGTCTGGAGGAGCTCGGCCGCGCGGTGAAGCTCGGCGGCGATCGGCTCGATCTGCGGCGACGGCCGCCGCCGTACGGGCGCGCCCTCGGCGTCCGCCTCCATCACGTCGTCGGGGAGCTCGAGGTGCGTGGCGCCGGGCTTCTCGCGCTCGGCGACCGCGAAGGCCTTCCGCACGGCCTCGGGGATGATGTCCGGGTCGTGGATGCGCGCGTTCCACTTGGTGACCGGCTTCATCATGCGGACCACGTCGATGTACTGGTGGCTCTCCTTGTGCATCTCGTCGAGGCCCGTCTGACCGGTCAGGGCGACGACGGGCGCGCGGTCGAGGTAGGCGTCGGCGATGCCGGTCACGAGGTTCGTCGCGCCCGGGCCGAGCGTCCCCAGGCACACGCCGGCACGCCCGGTGAGGCGGCCGTAAGCGTCGGCCATGAAGGCGGCGCCCTGCTCGTGGCGGACCGGGACGAACTGGATCGACCCGGACCGGTCGAGCGCCTCGTTCAGGTCCAGCGTCTCCTCGCCGGGGATGCCGAAGACGTATTCGACGCCCTCGTTCTCGAGGCAGCGGACGAAGAGCTCAGCGGCGCACGCCATGCCGCCAGTCTACTTCCAGCCAGGTGGCTCGCCGTCAGCTGTGGGGGCCGTAGACCCGGTAGCAGCTGTCCGACGATCCGGCCACGGCCCGCTGCTCGTCGTTCAGCTTTTTTGCCAACGTGTAGTCGTACGCGTCGCGAAACACCGGCGGCGCGCCCGACGGGAGCTCGCCGTACATCGGCTTCCCGCCCGCGGTCATCGGGAAGCCGCCCGAGGCGTAGTCGCCCGGGGGGCCGCCCTTCCACTCGACGATCGGCGTGACGCCGGGGCCCATCGCCGTCGCCCGGTACGCGGTCGCGTTGCCGATCGGCTGAGTCACGCCGAAGAGCTGGTGGTAGACGCTGGCGCAGAAGTCGCCGCGGGTGCGGTGCGAGAGGAAGCTGTTGAAGCGGTACCAGCTTCCGGACTGCGCGTACCCGTGCCAGGTTCGGTCCTTGGTGTCGACGTAGATGTTGCGGCCGAACGAGTCGAGCGGCGCGCCGGTGCTCGTCGCCGAGAACCCGTAGATCGGGTTCCCGAGGTAGGTGAACTTGCCGTAGAGGTGGTCGTAGTGGACGCTGCCCGCGGCGTTCGCCCAGCCCCACTTGAGCCACAGCACCGGGAGCCGCGTGGTCCAGTGCGAGACGTGCAGCTCCCAGGCGCGCCGGAGCTTCGTCGACGGCTTCACCCCCATGTTGGGGAGCGAGCGCTGCCACGCCTGGAGCGCCCAGTGCGAGCCGTTCGGCATCGTGCAGGCCGCGACCTTCCAGGAGAGTGCCGGGCCGGTGTAGCGCCGGCACACGTCTCGGCGCTTCACCTTCTTCCAGTAGCCGGTGCCGAAGCTGCCGTAGCCGCCGGAGTAGTCGACGTGGAACTTCACCTGGCTCTTGGGATGGAGCGGGTCGGGCGGTTTCGCATTGACGGCCCCCCAGACGAGTACGTGGTGCCAGTACCGGTGCTTGTAGTACTGCACCATCGCGACCTGGGTGCCGTCGCGGCGGACCATGACGGAGATCGACGGGTACTTGGCGTTCCGGTCGATCATCTGACTCGCGGCGGCGGTTGCCGGCGCCGCCAGCAGGGCGGCGGCGAGAACGAGCAGGGCCGGGAACCGCACGCGCATAGTCGTTCCATCGGCTGGAGCGCCGTCGGTCTTGAGCGGCAACCGGTCAACCGGCCCGCGTCACGCGCGTCGCGACGGGTCCGGCGCACCCTCGCAACCGGCGCGTCCTTGTGCCGTAACGCGCCGGCGGCGGACGATCGCCCGGCAACCCGATCACAAGGAGGCTCGAGATGACCCAGACCATCGCCGCCCGCGTTCATGCCGGCCTGATCCGCACCGCTGCACGCGTGCCGTCCGAGCACGGTCAGGGCACCGTGGAATACGTCGGCCTGGCCATGGCGATCGGCGTCCTCCTGCTCGCCGTCGGCGGCTACCTCGGCAAGGACCACGGCATCGGCTCGATCATCACCGGCGCGATCAAGTCGGCCCTCCAGCAGGCGTCGAGCGGGAAGTAGCGCAATTCCGGGGTCAGGCACGGAATTGCGGTGCCAGGCCTCCCAAGACGAGCCGCGCCGGCGATGCCGTACGATCGCCGGGTGCGGCTCGAACCGCTCTACCGCGTCGAGTTCGCATACCGGGGGGTGGAGCGTCGAGCTCGCCGGCGAGCACGGTGGCGAGTGGCAGGACGTCGACCTGGCCGAGGGCTCCTGCAGCGGGCCTCTCAAGGGCTGAATGCGCGGAGCCAACCACCCGCGGCGGCGCACCGACGGCACCTCCGGTCCGGACTTCCAGGGTGTGATCGAGACTATCGACGGCGCCGAGGTGATGTTCGACTGGCATGGTACTGCCGTGCGTATACGGTCGGCTCGGCGGCAGACCACCCTCACCGTCACGCACCTGTCCCAGGACGACGGCGACCGGTGGTTGACCGACGTGGTCTGCGTCGGCACCGGCGAGGTGCGCGCGCGGGCGGACGGGAGCGGCCGACCTCGTGATTGACCTGGCCGAGATCGTGTGGGAGCCGCCCGGGGGAGGGCTTCTCGCCCCGCGGGAGGGGCGCCGGTACGCTTCGGATATGGATGACGAAACGGCGCTCGCGCATCGTCGCAGCTCGGATCGGTGGACGGCGTGGTCTGTTGCCGTCGTGGTTGGGCTCTTCGTCGCCGGGCTCATGGTGGTCAACGCGTTCGCGCCCGACCCCGCGGACGGGCCTACTCCGGGATCCACGAGGCTGGCGTACTACGCCGTTGGCGCCGTGTTCACCGTCGCCCTCGCCTGCATTCCGCTCCTTGTGTGGGTCGTCGAGCGACGCGGCGGCGCAAGGGCGGCGACCGGTTGGCGGCTCGTCCTCGCCGCCGGTGTTGCGCTCGCGATGGCTGTCCTCGGACTCGGCGTGCGGACGTGGGCGCACCCACCGCACAACCTGACGTTCTGCGCACCGGAGTATCGCGGTAACAGCACCACCGATGTCGTCCGCATCGTGTGCGAGGGCGGGCGCCTCAACCGTCCGCTCGGCGACCGTCGGCTCGATGAGGGCGGCGCGGGCGCGGTGGTCGTGCTCGCGCTTACCGGTGTGGTCAGCGCCCGAATGCGCTCGCCGCGCTCGCCTTCGCGCTCCTCGGCGCCTACGATCAGCGCATGAGGCTCGCCGCAATCCTGCGCGCCATCCTCCGGAAGCTGACTCCGCCCGGGAACCGGGCATCGCTCGACTCGACCTACCGCCAGCCCACCGCCGAAGGCACGAACATCCCCTCGGCGATGGGCGCCGCCCAGCACGACCACGGCGTCACTCGCTGATCCGGGATACGATCGCAGCCGTGATCCCCGAGGCAGGGATGGAGCGGACCGACGCGGGCGGCCATGTCCCGAAAGGCGAGGGCTGGTTCGTCGTGAACGCCCGCGAGGCGCGCTGGCTCGACGGCGACTTCGGCGCGTACACCCGGTTCGAGGGCGAGCCCCGGTTCGGCCAGATCGGGATCAACATCGGCGTGCTCCAGCCCGGCCAGGCGGCGTGCATGTATCACGGCGAGAACGAGCAGGAGGACTTCCTCGTGCTGTCCGGCGAGTGCCTCCTCCTGGTGGAGGGCGAGGAGCGGCCGCTCAAGGCGTGGGACTTCGTCCACTGCCCGCCGTGGACCGAGCACGTCTTCGTCGGCGCCGGCGGCGGGCCGTGCGCGATCCTCGCAATCGGCGGGCGCACCGGCGGAAACGTCGTCTACCCACGCTCCGAGCTCGCCCTTCGCCACAAGGCTGGAGTCGAGGAAGAGACGACCGAGCCGACCGTCGCCTACGCGGGCTTCCGCGAGGACCGCGAGGTGGCCTTCCAGGACGGCTGGCTCCCCGGGTAGCAGCGACCCCATAAGCCGGCGCGGGACCTGGTAGGCTCATCGCGCCGGTCGGCGAGTCCCACCAACATTTCGGCGACCGTCTCGCGAGCCTCGGACGGCTGGTGAGCAGTCACCCAGCATTTCGCTGGCCAGGATCGCCGACCGGCCGCGCTACCGACGACCTACGCCACCTTCAGCCGGACCCGCTGGCCCGGGCGGACGCGCGGCAGGCGGGCGCGCGGGATCGTGACGTCGCCGAGGTAGAGGCAGGCGTCGCCGGCGTACTCGTGGGCGCGTACGTCGGTTCCGCGAACGGCGTAGACGAAGAGCGTGACGAACACGGCTACGCGGCCCGCCGTGCCTGGCGAAGCGCCGCCTCGCGGGACCGGCAGCCCTGAATGCGGACGACGCGGCCGTCACGGATCGTGATCACCTCGAAGAAGCGGCCGATCTCCTCGCCGCCGTCCGCCGCGCCGCGGAGCCGGCGCCCGGCGATCACGAGCCGATCGCCCACCTCGGTCACCTCGTCGATCTCGATGCGGTCGGATCCGCGCCCCGCGGCCCCCTCCCGGAATCGCCATTCGAGAACCTCACGGGCCTCGTCAGGCCCGTGTCACCTCGGCGTGTGCGCCCACCAGAGGTGGCCGCGCCGGACGCCGGTCCAGTCGAGGTCGGGATCGAGGAGCGCGACCAGCGGCTCGACGTCGCCGCGGTTGAGCGCGGCGACGGCGTCGCCGAAGGCCGCCGGGAGCGGCGTCATGGCCGGAGCCTACTTCGGCTCGACCGGGAATGCGATCTTGACGAGCGCGTTCCAGCGCGTGACGACGCCCTGGTCGACGTCGCAGGTGACCTGGATCACCTCGGCGCGGAAGATCCCGCGCAGCGACTTGGCCGCGGCGGCGACCGCCTCGCGGACGGCGTCGTCGGCCGACGTGGGGGAGCTGCCGATGACCTCGATGACCTTGGTGACCGGCATCAGCCGGCCGCCGCCTCGTCGAGCAGCTGGCGCATCGACACCATCGCCAGCAGCCCGCGCTCCCCCGTCATAGGAGGGACACTACCGAAGCGATTCGGCTACTCGTGCGGATGAAGTGCGGTCGGTGCCGGCTGCGGCTCGGCCTCGGTCGAGCGGAAGAGGTCGCGGACGCCGCCCTGGCGTGGGCGCTCGAGGGTGACCTGGACGGGCAGGTCGAGCTTCGCGTTCGCGTGGTCGACGCCGGTGCCGACCCGGGCGACCGCGCCGGCGAGATCGGCGATGTCCTGGCGCACGGCGGCCATGCCCGTGGAGAGCAGATCGACCAAGAGCTCCAGGTCCTCGACCCGTCCCAGACGCTCGGCGAGCAGGTCGCGGTTCACCTGCTCGACCTGGGCCGACAGCGATCGGATGAGCTCGCGGAGCTCGCTCAGGCGGCGCGGCGTGGAGTGCTCGTCCATCGCCTTCTCGATCGCCCGCTCGACCGCCTCCGGGAGGCTCCGCTCGAAGGAGGCCGCGGTGGCCCGCAGCTCGCCCACGTGGCTCTCGGCGCGCGAGAGGATCGTCCTCAGGTCGGGCATCCCGGCCGCGTCGGCCGGCGCCGAGGGGACCGATGCGCGCCGCTCCGACCGGGCGCGCTCGCGCAGCTCCTGGATCCGGCGGTACAGCTGGGCCTCTGCCGCCGCGATCGGGTTCCCCTCGTGCTCCATCAGTTCCAGTGTACTCCCCGTCCGCACGTCCTGGTAGGCTCGGATCTGGGAGGTGAACGTGTCCGAGGACCAGCCCAGCTACACGCGAATCATCGAGCCCGGCGAGGCGCTCGAGCCGATCCCGGCGGCGGCTCCGGGCCGTTGCCCGGCGCTCGTCTGGCGGCCGAAGCTCGGCGACGAGCAACGCTTCGAGCTCAGCGACCGAACCACCCGGATCGGACGGCACGAGGAGAACGACATCATCCTCGCGGGGCCGACCGTGTCCGCCCGCCATGCCACGCTCAGGCAGGAGCCGGTGGGGGTGATCATCGAGGACGAGGGCAGCCTGAACGGCACCTTCGTGAACGGCGCACTCGTGCAGCAGCACCTGCTCGAGGCCGGCGACCGCGTCCAGATCGGGCCCCACCTTCTCGTGTTCGTCGCTCCAGCTGGTTAGATGATTGATCCCCAACCCCCGCGCGCCTGGACGTCCGACTGTCTTGTGATCGGCGATACCTGGAGTGGGTGCGGCTGGGAACCGGCGCATCCAGACTCGGCCTGCCTGGATAGCAGGCCTTCGTCTGACCGCTGCAAGGCGTTCGCCTTGCAGCTTGCCCTCGGTCGCGCCAATACGTTGATCCAGTATTGGCGCTCCCTGCGTCGGTGCGCTGCTTGGTTCCCAGCCCGGGAGCGGCCTGCTTGGATAGCAGGCCGCTCCCGACCGCTGCAAGCCGTTCCGGCTTGCAGCTTGGACGTCCCGGGGATTGGGAATCAATCTACTCCGTGAACCGAAGCGGCGCCCACGACGGCACGGGCGCCACGTCCACGACCGGCGCCTGGTCGGTCGGCATCCGGTACGCGAACGCCCCCGAGCTCTCGTCAAACGAGACGTCCAACATGCCCGCCTTCAGCCGGTGATCGAGCCACGCGCCGCGGAACACGAGCTTCCGAAGCCAATAGGCGAGCGGCTCTGCGTGCAGGCCGTCCAGCTCGGCCGCGTTCTCGGCCAGGTAGGCGCCGAGCGCACTCGCCGGCTCCGCCACACGCCCGTCGGCGGCGACGGCGACCAGGTCATCCACCTCCTCAGCCGCGAGGTCGCGGGCCTCGACCAGCTCCAGGCGAACCGCCGCGGCGGCCACGCGCTGACCGAAGTCCGTGCGGGAGAATCCGTACCGGTAGTCGAGGAACTCGACCGTGTAGTCGTCTCCGGAGTGGTACTCGGCGTCGGGGTCTCGCATCGCCGGTCATGGTAGTGGCGCGGATCAAGCTCGAACGCGGGCCCGTCGTGTGCGCGCGGGCGGAGCTGGCGACGACCATGTGGACGCGGACCAGGGGCCTGCTCGGGAGGGCGGGCCTGGCTCCCGACGAGGGCCTCTGGATCCAGCCGACGGGCTCGATTCACATGTGGTTCATGCGCTTTGCCATCGACGTCGTCTACGCCGACCGGGAGGGGCGGGTGCTGAAGCTCGTACGGGAAATCAAGCCGTGGCGCATATCGGCGTGCCGGGGCGCGAAGATCGCGCTCGAGCTGCCGGTCGGCGCGATCGACCGCAGCGGTGTCCGGGTCGGCGACCATCTGGTGATCGAGCACACATGATCGAGGCCGAGCTCAACCCGCCCTCGCCGTACGCCCTCGCTCATGCGGCGGGAGGGCGCGATCCGACCAGGCGGCTCGCCGGAGGCGTCCTCGACGTGGCGCTGCGAACGCCGGCCGGGCCGGCCAGGGCGCGCGTCTGGCAGCGCGCCGGCGGGCGCCTCGGCGTCCGCCTCGAGGCGCCGGATCCGGCCGAGGCGCTGGTGCGGCTTCGGTTCGTGATCTCCGCCGACGTCGACCACGGCCCATTCCTGCGGATGGCGCGCGCGGATCCTCTGCTCTGGCCGCTGGTCCAGCGGCGGCCGGCGCTTCGGCCGCGGCGGCGCTCGACCGTCGCGCACGCGCTCGTCCGCGCGCTCGCCGGCCAGCTCGTCACGTCGTTCGAGGCGGCGGGGATCGAGCGCCGCATCGTGGCCGCCGCCTGCCCGCGCGACGACGGTCTGCGGGCGCCGCCCGGCCGGGCGGATCTGGGCCGGCTGAGCCCCGCCCAGCTCGAGCGCTGCGGGCTCTCGCCGCGCCGGGCCGCGGCGCTCGCCCGCCTCGCCCGCACGCTCGACCCCGCCCGGCTGCGGGCCGCGCCGACCGCCGCGGTGGTTCGGCGGCTCTGCGCGGAGCCCGGGGTCGGCCCGTGGGCGGCCGGGGTCGTCTGCGTGGAGGGCCTCGGCCGGGCCGACGCCGCGCCGGTCGGCGACCTCGGCCTGATCAAGGTCTGCTCCGCGCTCCTCGGGCGGCGCGCGGACGCCGACGACACCGCTCGGCTGCTCGCGCCGTACGGGCCGTGGGCTGCGTACGCCGCGGCGCATCTCCTGCACCATCCCCTGGCCCACGGCCAGGCCTATCGGGCGTACCTGGCCGCCTGAGCCGGCTCGGTCAGCCAGCCGTGAACACCCCTGTCCGGTCGGGTGGGTGCCAGGTCTTTGCAAAAAGTGCTGTTGCAGATCTTCCATTTTGGCAATGTGTCGGCTAGTGTGAGCGAGTGCTCCGAGGCGGCCGGGCACAGAGACAACTGAAACCCCCGTGCCGCAACGGCTGCGCGAGACCCCGCGCGCCCGGCCCTGACCCCCGAAGGAGCCATCACCTATGGCCGAGTCCACCGTGCTCGTCGTGGACGACGAACCCCTGATCGTCGACTTCCTGGCCGAGAACCTGCGCGCCGACGACTTCTCCGTGCTCACCGCCGGCACCGGCTCCGAGGCGATGGAGGTGCTCGCGGCATCCCGTCCCGACGTGCTCCTCCTCGACGTCGTCCTTCCCGACATGAGCGGCTACGACGTATGCC
>DASQXS010000379.1:0-30828 GCA_035639615.1 Gaiellales bacterium
GGTACTTCTCCGGCGGCGAGACCGGCCGCTTCTTCGTGGAGCACGGAGAGCGCACCTGATGGCGGTCGCCGACCGGCCGCTCCTCGACACCGACCTGGACGCGATCTTCAATCCCGGCTCGGTCGCGATCTACGGCATCTCCGAGCGGACGTCGGTGCGGATCGCCGAGAACATGACCGTCGCCGGCATCCCGTTCTACGGCATCAACCCGACGAAGTCCGAGGCCTGCGGCGTCCGCTGCTATCCGGCCGTCGCGGACTGCCCGGCCGTGCCGGAGATGGTGGTGATGGGCGTCGGCCAGACCCGGATCGAGGCGGCGGTCGACGATGTCCTCTCGGTCGACGGCGTGCGGGCGATCGTGACGCCGGGCCTCGGGAACGAGGCCGGTGCGGAGGGCCCCGCCGTCGCCGAGCGGATCTCGGCGAAGGTGCGCGCCGCCGGCATCCCGATGATCGGGCCGAACAGCATGGGCGTCGCCACCCCCGGGTTTCCGTCACCCTGGATCGGGAGCCTGCACCCGACGTTCGTCCGGGGGCCGGTGGCGACCGTCGTCCACTCGGGCTCGATCGGCGAGATCATCGTGTCCCTTGGGCCGCGGATCGGGTTCCGCACCGTCGTCTCGTCCGGGAACGAGACGGTGACCGACGCCGCCGACCTGGTGGCGTGGTTCGCCGGCGACCCGGCGACGCGCGTCGTCGGCCTCTTCCTCGAGACGGTGCGGCGGCCGCAGGCGTTCGAGCAGGCGCTGCGGCGGCTGGCCGAGGCGGACAAGGTGGCCGTCGTCCTCAAGGTGGGGACGTCTGACCTGGGCGCCCAGGCGGCGCTCGCCCACACCGGCGCGCTCGTCGGCTCGGACCGCAGCTTCTCGGCCATGCTGCGGCACTACGACGCGATCCGGGTCGACGACTTCGGCGACTGGCTCGAGCACCTGGAGGTCTTCTCGCGCGAGGCGCCGCCCCGGGGCCGCCGTATCGGCGCCGTCACCAACTCCGGCGGCGAGGGGGAGTACTTCGCCGACAAGGCGGAGCAGGCCGGGATCCCGCTCTCGCTCTTCTCCGCCGGGCTCCGCGAGCGGATCGCGGCCGAGTTTCCGAACTTCATCCACGTCGGGAACCCGGTCGACTGCTGGGCGATCGACGATGACCGCGTCGTCTTCCCCCGGGTCTTCCAGCTGATGGCCGAGTCCGGGGAGTTCGACGTTCTCGTCTCGGCGATCGACCATTCCGCCTGGCTCCACGGCACCGAGCGGACGCTCGCGACCAACATTGCCGTCGACCTCCTGCAGGCGGTCGACGGGACGGACATCTTCCCAGCGGTGATCACCGTGACCACGGCCGATCCGCCGCTGGAGGACCTGGAATGGGCCCGTCGCCACGACATCCCCCTGCTCAAGGGCAGCCTCCCCGGCCTCAGGGCGCTGGCCGCCAGGCTCAACCGTGAGCGGCACCTCCCGCCGCCCCGGGAGGTGCCGCCGGACACGCCCATCGCCGGCTCGGGCGCGCTCTCCGAGGTCGACTCCGCCGCCGTCCTCGCCGACCACGGCGTGCCGTACGTGCGGGCCGAGCGGTGCGCCTCGGCGGACGAGGCGGTCGCCGGGGCCGAAGGGATCGGCTACCCGGTGGTCGTCAAGGTCGACAACGTCACTCACAAGGCGCGTGTCGGCGGCGTCGCCCTCAACCTTGCCGATGCGGAGTCGGTGCGCGCGGCCGCCGAGCGGATGGGCGGCCGGGTGGTGGTCGCCGAGCAGGCCTCCGACGGCGTGGAGGTGCTCGTGGGCGCTGTCCGTGACCCGGACTACGGCGCCACCATCGTCGTTGGCATCGGCGGCGGCCTGGCGGAGCAGCTCGACCTTGTGGCGGCCGGCTTGGCGCCGGTCGATGAGGCCGGCGCCAGGCGCCTGATCGCGGCCGTTCCCGCGCTCGGCCGGCTGCTCGGCGGCTCGCCGCCGCAGCCGCTCGTGGATGCCGTCGTGGCCGTCTCCCTGCTCGCGGCCGAGCATCCAGAGGTCGCCGAGATCGACGTGAATCCACTGCTCGTCTCCCCGGAGCGGGCCTTGGCCCTCGACTGCCTCATCGTCCTGAAGGAGACCGCATGACCGACGCCGTCCTGTACGAGTCCCGCGGCCCGGCCGCGTGGATCACCCTCAACCGGCCCGAGAAGCTGAACGCGCTGAACGGCGCGGTGCTCGAGGGCCTGCACGCCGCCGTCGACCGGGCCGTCGCCGACGACGAGGCGAAGGTCGTCGTCCTGACCGGGGCCGGCGAGCGGGCGTTCTCGGCCGGCTACGACCTCTCGGCGGAGGCGGCTCACTCGCAGATCCCGGCTCACGACTGGCACGAGGTGCTCGCGACCGACATCGACGCGACCATGCGCCTCTGGGCGCTCCCCAAGCCGACGATCGCGGCCGTCCGTGGGTACTGCCTGGCCGGTGGCTGCGAGCTGGCCATGGCGTGCGACATCGTCGTCACCGGCGAGAGCGGCAAGTTCGGCGAGCCTGAGATCCGGTACGGGTCAGGGCCGGTGACCCTGCTCATGCCGTTCATCCTCGGGCAGAAGAAGACCGCCGAACTCCTCTTCACCGGCGACATGATCGACGCCGAGGCGGCGGAGCGGGCCGGGCTCGTGAACCGGGTCGTTCCGGACGATCAGGTCGAGGCCGAGGTCGAGGCCCTGGTCAGGAAGATCGCCCCGACGCCGCTGCCGGTGCTGCGCCTGACGAAGATCGCGCTCGTCCGGGCGTATGAGGCGATGGGGCTGCGGGAAGCTGTCAATATGAACCTCGATCTGTCGTCGATGCTGAACGCGGCCGAGACGCCCGAGCAGCGCGAATTCATGGACATCGTCAAGTCACAAGGCCTGAAGGCCGCACTCGCCTGGCGCGACAACCGCTACGGCGAGGTCCTAGGAGGTGCAAAAGCATGAGCGTTGCCCAAACGACCATCGACCCCACGAAGCTGGCAAGGCTGATCGAGACCGAGGAGGCCGAGTTCAACGCCCGCCACGCCGGATCGCGGGCGATGACCGAGCGGGCCGGACGCGTGCTGGCCGGCGGCGTCGCCTCGAGCTGGCAGGCCACCGACCCGCATCCCATCTATCTGGCCGACGGGCACGGGTCGAAGGTCATCGACGTGGACGGCAACGAGTACGTCGACTTCCACAACGGCTACGGCGCGATGGCCGTCGGCCACGCGCACCCGAAGATCGCCGAGGTTGTCTCGGAGCGCGTCCGCCTCGGCACCCACTTCGCCCAGCCCACGGAGGATTCCGTCATCGTCGCCGAGCACCTGAACGAGCGGTTCGGCCTTCCCCTGTGGCGGTTCGGCAACTCCGGCACCGAGGCCACGATGGACGCAGTCCGGCTGATGCGGGCGATCACGGGACGCGACATCCTGCTCAAGATCGAGGGCTCCTACCACGGGCACCACGACGCGGTCATGGTGTCCGTCGCCCCGCCAGCCGACAAGATCGGCGCCTACGAGGACCCCGTCTCGGTTCCGCAGACGATCGGCCTTCCGGCCTCCGTCGTAGAGCAGACCCGGGTCGTGCCGTTCAACGATCTCGACGCGCTCGAGCGAACCCTGCACCGGTACCAGGGCCAGGTCGCCGGGATGATCGTCGAGCCGGCGATGATGAACGCCGGCATCGTCATGCCCGACGACGGCTACCTGGGCGGCGTCAAGGAGCTCCTCCACGGGGCCGGCGCGCTGCTCGCGTTCGACGAGGTGAAGACCGGCGCGACCGTCGCCCACGGCGGCGCCACGAAGCGGTTCGGGGTCACCCCGGATCTGATCTGCCTCGCCAAGTCGACCGGCGGCGGCCTCCCGTGCGGGGCGATCGGCGGCACCGAGGAGGCGATGAGCTGGATCGCCGACGGCCGCATCGATCAGGTCGGCACGTTCAACGGCAACCCGCTCACCATGGCGGCGATGCGCGTCACCCTGACCGAGATCCTGACCCCGCCGGTGTACGAGGAGTTCGACCGGCTGGCGGAGATCCTCCGGGCCGGGTGCGACGGCGTGATCGAGCGGACCGGCATCGCCGGCTATACGACGGTGATGTCCGCCCGCGGCGCCGTCACCTACCGCGGCGAGCGCGTCCGCAACTACCGCGACTACCTCGAGGTGTCCGACGAGCTCGCCTACGTGAACTGGCTCGTGCAGTTCAACCGCGGCGTCTTCATGGCGCCGTGGGGCAAGTCGGAGAACTGGACGCTCTCCGTGCAGCACTCCGAGGAGGATGTCCGCCGCTACGTCTCGAACTTCGAGTACCTCGGCAAGGCGCTGTCCGCATGAAGGCCGTCGTCTTCGAGGAGCACGGCGGCCCGGACGTCCTCCAGTACACCGACATCCCCGATCCCGAGCCCGACGCGTTCGAGGTCCTGATCGAGGTCAAGGCGGCCGGCGCCAACTTCAACGACATCTGGGCACGCCGCGGCATGCCGGGAATGAAGGTCATCTTCCCCCACGTCGCCGGGTCGGACGTCTCGGGCGTCGTCCGCGCCGTCGGCTCGGCCGTCTCCGGGCAGGGATTCGGGTCGGCCACGGTCGAGGTGGGCGACGAGGTGGTCGTCCACCCGGGGCTCTCGTGCCGGACGTGCGAGGCGTGTACGGCCGGGGAGGAGTTCTTCTGCCGCCAGTTCCTGATCTGGGGCTTCCAGACGGGCCCAAACGACGGCGGCCATTCGGAGCTCGTGACGATGCCGGCGGCGAACGTGCTCCCGAAGCCGAGGAACCTCACCTTCGAGGAGGCCGCGTCGATGCCGCTCGTGCTCGAGACCGCCTGGCGGATGCTCGTCACCCGGGCCAGGATCCAGGCCGGCGAGAACGTCCTCATCTGGGGCGGCGTCGGCGGCCTGGGGACGATGGCGATCCAGATCTGCCGGCTCTTCGGCGCGAATCCGATCCCCGTCGTCGGCGGCGCTGCCAAGGTGACGACCGCCCACGACCTGGGCGCGACCGACGTGATCGACCGGACGAGCGAGGATGTTTCCGCCCGCGTCAAGGAGATCACGCGCAGGATCGGCGTGGACGTCGTCTTCGAGCACTCGGGCCAGGACACCTGGCCGACCTCGATCGCCGCGCTGCGCTGGGGCGGCCGGCTCGTCGTCTGCGGGGCGTCCACCGGCTTCGAGGCGGTCACCGACCTGCGCTTCCTGTGGAACAAGCAGCAGAACCTGCTCGGCTCGCACCTGGCGTCCAAGGCCGAGTTGGCCGCCGCCCTGCGCGCGGTCGAGGCCGGGCACATCCGCCCGGTCATCGACCACGTCTTCCCGCTCGCCGAGGTGCCGAAAGCGCAGACCCTCATGGAGGAGCTCAAGGTGCAGGGCAAGCTCGTATACGTGCCCTGAAGGTGCATAAACGGAGTCAGACTCCTCTGATTCACGCCCGAGGGCCGGGGCGCCCAACGCCGGTCTCGTGAATCAGAGGAGTCTGACTCCGTTTATGCACGGCCGAGAATGGGCCGCGGCATGACGCGCGTGCGGCTCGCGGTCATCGGCCACGTCGAGTGGGTGACCTTCGCCCGGGCGCCGTTCGTCCCCGGTCCGGGCGAGATCGTGCACCTCGAGGACCCGTTCGACCAGCCGGGCGGCGGCGGGACGGTGACCGCCGTGGCGCTCGCGCGGATGGGCGCCCACGTCACGTTCTACACAGCGCTCGGCACCGACGACCGGGCCCGGGCGGAGCTCGAGGCCTACGGCGTCCGCGTCCAGGCCGCGCGGAGGCCCCATCCGCAGACCCGGGTGCTGGCGCTACTTGACCCCGACGGCGAGCGCACGCTGTTCGTCGTGGGCCAGAACGACGCGCCGGTCGCCGAGGACCCCCTGCGGTGGGACGAGCTCGACGGGATGGACGGCTGCTACTTCACGGGCTACGACCCGGGCACGCTCCGGCTGGGGCGGCGGGCGCGCGTCTTGGTGGTCACCGCGCGCCGGTTCGAGGCGCTGGTCGCAAGCGGCGTCCGCGCCGACGCCCTCGTCGGCAGCGGCCGCGACCGAGGCGAGCGGTTCGACCTCGGCCGCCTCGCCGAGCGGCCCGACCACGTCATCGTCACTGACGGCGCCCGCGGCGGAACCGGGTACAGCGCCGCACCCGTCCCCGGCCCCGTGGTCGACACGTACGGCGCGGGAGACACCTTCGTCGCGGGCGTGCTCTTCGGGCTCGCCTCGGGCCGGCCGCTCGACGAGGCGCTCGCCTTCGCAGCGGAGCGCGCGGCCGAGGCGCTCACCTGGCGCGGCGCGCTCCCTCCTCGGCGCTGATGGTGCCCACGGCAGTTGCTAATGTCCCCGCCGTGCGCCGGCCAGGAGTCTCGATCGCCGTTCTCGCCGTGGCCGCGCTCTCGGCCGCGTGTGGGGGGACGGGCGTCGGCTCGTCGGCCAACGTCGACACGACGAAGGGCAAGCAGCTCTTCCAGCAGAAGTGCGGCGGCTGTCACGTCCTCTCCGACGCCGGCACGTCGGGCACGGTCGGCCCGAACCTGGACGAGGCCTACGCCGGCTCGCGGCTCGAGGGCCTGGAGCAGAGCTCGTTCGAGGCGCTCGTCCGTCAGCAGATCGACGAGGCCGACCCGCCGATGCCGCGGCATCTCGTGACGGGCGCGGACGCCGCCGACGTCGCCGCATACGTGGCCAGCGTCGCCGGCGTCAAGCTCGCCCAGCAGTACAACCCGGGGACGACGCCGCCCTGAAGCGAACAGGGGCCGGTTAACCGCACCCGCGGGCGCCGCCTACCCGTATAGCGGGATCCGCCGACCGGGGCGAGAGTGTGCACCCGACCGATCGACCCTGGAGGACACATGGAAGGCATCTCGCGGGCGGCTTCGCGGCCGCTCGACGTCTCGATCCTGCGCGACCGCATGAGCGGGGAGGTCGTCCTGCCCGGCGAGGCCGGCTGGGACGCCGCCCGCACGCCGTGGAACCTGGCCGTGGAGCAGCGTCCGGAGGCGGTGGCGCTGCCGCACACCGCAGCCGACGTCGCCTCGGTGGTCAACTTCGCCGCGACCAACGACGTGCGCGTCGCCGTCCAGGGCACCGGCCACGGCGCCGCAGCGATGGGGCCGCTGGACGGCGCCATCCTGATGAAGACGGAGCAGATGCGGGGGATCGAGGTCGATGCCGACCGGCGCCGGACCCGGGTCGAGGCCGGCGTGCTCTGGGCGGAGGTCGCGGCCGCGGCCGGAGCCCACGGGCTCGCCGCGCTGGCCGGCTCCTCACCCGACGTCGGCGTGGTCGGCTACACGCTGGGCGGCGGCCTGAGCTGGCTCGCCCGGCGCTACGGCCTCGCCTCGTCGAGCGTCCTTGCGGTCGAGCTCGTCACCGCCGACGGCCGCGCCCGTCGCGTCGACGCGTCGACCGACCCGGAGCTCTTCTGGGCCCTCCGGGGAGGCGGCGGGAGCTTCGGGGCGGTCACCGCGATGGAGTTTGCCCTCCACCCGGTCCGGTCGGCGTACGCAGGCATGCTGCTCTGGCCGATCGACCGCGCCGGCGAAGTGCTGAGCGCGTGGCTCGAGTGGACCCAGGGCATGCCCGACGACATGACCACGGTCGGCCGCGTCCTCCAGCTGCCTCCGCTCCCGGACATCCCCGAGCCGTTCCGCGGCTGCGCGTTCGCGGTGATCGAGGCGTTCCATCTCGGCGGCGAGGCGGCGGGGGCCGCGCTGCTCGCGCCGATGCGCGCCCTTCGGCCCGAGATCGACACGGTGACGACGATCCCCGCGCCGGCGCTGTCCCAGGTCCACATGGACCCCGAGCACCCGGTGCCCGGGCGCGGCGACGGCCTGCTGCTCGCCGACCTCTCCCAGGCCGGCATCGACGCGCTCCTGGCGGCGGCCGGCCCCCGTTCGGGCTCCGCGTTGCTCTCTGTCGAGATCCGCCAACTGGGCGGCGCGCTCGCCAGGCCGGCCCCCGGCGCAGGCGCGCTCTCGCACATCGACGCCGCCTACGCCGTCTACGCGGTCGGGATCGCAGCGACGGCGGAGATGGGGGCCGCCGTCGAGAGGAGCGTCGACGCAGTCCGCGGCGCGCTCGCGCCGTGGGAGGCGGACACGGCATATCTCAACACCAGCGAGCGCCGGACGTCGGGCGATCGTCTGTTCGGTGAGTACACCCACCACCGCCTGCGCGCCGTGAAGGCGGCGTACGACGCCGGCGACCTCTTCCGCGCCAACCACCCGCTCGCTCCCGCCTCATAGGCGGGGGCGGGCGGTTCACCGGCCCGCGAACGGCCTCAAATAGCCCGACGACCCGCGTGCGGGTCGTCGGAGGAGGCAGGTAGCTGCGAAGTGTGGGCACGTTCGGTCGCAGCGTCCAAGGCGATTCTTGATGTCATGTGTTGAGAAGTTGTGGCAGAAACGTTAGCTATTTGTAAGGCTCCAGGTGGAATAATTCGTCAAGCCCGCGCCGGAACGCACGCATGATAGGCACCGCCGCCCACCTAGTCGCCCGTCGCTAGACTGCCGCGCGCGCCGTGGATCTGTACGAGTACCAGGGGAAACAGCTCTTCGCCCGGTTCGGGATCCCGGTGTCGGACGGGCTGGTCGCCGACTCACCGGCCGAGGCGCGGGCGGCCGCAGAGCAGCTGGCGGCACCCGTGACGGTGAAGGCGCAGGTGCTTGTCGGCGGGCGTGGAAAGGCCGGCGGCATCAAGCTGGCGGCGGATCCCGACGAGGCGGAGGCGCACGCGCGCGCGATCCTCGGCATGGATATCCGCGGCCACACCGTCCATCGGCTCTGGATCGAGCGGAGCTCCGACATCGCCCGCGAGTACTACTTCTCGGTCACGTTCGACCGGGGCGCGAAACGGCCGCTCCTCATGCTGACCACCGAGGGCGGCGTCGATATCGAGCAGGTCGCGGCCGAGAGCCCCGACCGGCTGGCGCGGCTCCATGTCGCGCCGCTGATCGGCTTCCAGCCGTTCCACGAGCGGCGGCTGTGCTTCGACGCCGGCATCCCGGCGGCCGAGACGAAGCAGGTCTCCGACATCATGGCCGCGGCCTACCGGGCATTCGTCGAGACCGACGCCATGCTGGTCGAGATCAACCCGCTGATCGTGACCCCGGACGGCGAGGTGCGGGCGCTCGACTCGAAGTACACGGTCGACGACAACGCCCTCTTCCGCCACCCGGACATCGCCGCAATGCGAGATCTGGGCGCGCTCCCAGCCGAGGAGCGGATGGCGCGCGAGCGCGGCGTCACGTACGTCAAGCTCGACGGCTCGGTCGGCATCCTGGGAAACGGCGCCGGGCTCGTCATGTCGACACTCGACGTGGTCGCCGCCGCGGGCGGCAGCCCGGCGAACTTCCTCGACGTCGGCGGCGGCGCGCAGGCTGACGAGATCGTGACCGCCATGGAGGTGCTCCTGTCCGATCCGAAGGTGCGCGCGGTGCTCTTCAACGTGTTCGGCGGCATCACCCGCTGCGACGAGGTCGCGCGTGGAGTGCTGACCGCGCTCGAGCGGCTCGGCGTCCAGGTGCCGATCGTCGTCCGGCTCGACGGCACGAATGACGAGGAGGGACGGCGCCTCATCGTCGATGCGGCGCCCGCCAACGTCCACGTCGAGGCGACCATGCTGGGCGCGGCCGAGCGCGTCGTCGCCCTCGCGGGAGCCGGCTAGTGGCCATCCTCGTCACCGCCGAGACGCGGCTCGTCGTGCAGGGAATCACGGGCCGCGAAGGCAGCTTCCATGCGCGCCGAAACCGCGATTACGGGACGCAGGTGGTCGCGGGCGTGACGCCCGGGAAGGGCGGCCAGGACGTGGACGGGATCCCCGTCTACGACACGGTCGAGGAAGCCGTGCGGGCGCAGGCCGCGAACACGGCCATGGTCTTCGTCCCGCCGCGGTTCGCCGCCGATGCGATCCTGGAGGCGGCGGACACCGGCGTCTCCACGATCGTCTGCATCACGGAGGGCATCCCCGCCCACGACATGCTGCGCATCTATGCCCACGTGCGCCCGGCGGGCGTTACGCTGCTGGGGCCGAACTGCCCCGGCGCCCTCTCGCCGGGCGTGGCCAACGTCGGCATCATCCCGGCCCAGGTGTTCGCCGAGGGCAGGATCGGGCTCGTGTCCCGGTCGGGCACGCTCACCTACCAGATCGGGAAGGAGCTGGCCGACGCCGGGCTCGGCAACTCGACCATCGTCGGGATCGGCGGAGACCCGATCGTCGGCCTCTCGTTCATCGACGTCCTGGAGCGGTTCGAGGCCGATGTGGATACCGACCTGGTCGTCATGGTGGGCGAGATCGGCGGCGACGACGAGGAGAAGGCCGCCGCGTTCATCGCCGAGGAGATGTCGACGCCGGTCGTGGCGTACATCGCCGGCTTCCAGGCGCCGCCCGGCAAGACCATGGGCCACGCCGGCGCGATCATCTCCGGGACGGCCGGCACCGCCCAGGCGAAGAAGGCCGCGCTCGAGGCGAACGGCGTCCGCGTCGGCTCGAGCCCGACCGAGACGGCCCGCCTCGCCGCCGAGGCCTTCGCCTCCTTGGGCGCATAACGGGAGTCAGACTCCTCTGAGTCACGCCCGCATGGCCACGAGGACGCAGTTCCGGCGGGCGGCGCGGAAGGGGTAGGGCCCAGCCGGCGCCGCGACAGGGCCCAGGATCTCGCGGTAGGCGTCAAGGTACGACTGGAGCGCGTCTCGGGTCGTCCACAAGACCTCCGTCTGCGCATCGCGACATTCGACGCTCGTGAACGACCGCCTGAGCTCGCGAGCCGCAGTCTCGCAGGTGAAGCCGTCCTCCGGCCAGCTGCGGCCGACCGCGGCCCACAGCTCCGCGAGATGGCTCTGGCCGTTGTAGCAACCGACGAGGCGACCCGAGTGCCGAAGCACCCGAGCCAGCTCACCGATCGCGCGGGCGCGGTCCCGCGCGTGGTAGAGCACCCAATTGCATACGACCACGTCGAACGATCCGTCCGCGAACGGGAGCTCCCGAATATCGGCGACCTGAGCCGACAGGCCCCTCGACCTCGCCGCGGCCACGGCGGCGGGCGAGGAGTCGACGCATACCACGTTGGGTGCCGTGATGAGCTCCGCGAAGTCGCCGTTCCCGCATCCCGCATCGAGCACCCGGCTGGGACGGGTCTCGGCGATGGCCCGCAGTGCGAGGAGCCAAGGCTCGCCTTCACCCCGGAGCCATCCCGTACGATCGAGCCGCCGCATGGCGAGCCGATCGATCGTGCGATATTCGCGCGCGACGAGATGTGGATCGTCGAGCCTCTCCGACCCGTGACCTCGGGCGTTGTGCATACGAGGAGTCTGACTCCGTTTATTCACCCGTGCTGCCCGGGGCGGCGGGTAGTCTCCGCCTGGTGGCCGACGTGATCCCCTTCACCCGCGGCGTCCCCTCGGCGGACCTCCTGCCTGTCGACGACCTGCGGGCCGCGGCCGTGGCCGTCTTCGACGGCGACGCGGCGGCCGCGCTCGCGTATGCCCCCGGCGGGTACGCGCCGCTGCGGCGCTGGATCGGCGAGCGCCACGGCGTCGATCCCGGCCGCGTGCTCCTGGTGAACGGCTCGCTGCAGGGGCTCGACTTCCTCGCCCGCCACTTCTTCGCCGGCCGCGGCGGCGGCGCGGCGATCGTCGAGGAGCCGACGTACGACCGCACCCTCACCGTCCTGCGAGCCCACGGTGCCCGGCCGGTGCCGGTGCCGCTCGAGCGCGACGGCCCCGACGTCGAGCGGCTCGCCGAGGCGCTGCGGTCGGAGGACGGCGTCAGCTTCGTCTACCTCATCCCGACATATCAGAACCCGTCGGGCGTGTGCGCGTCGCTCGAGAAGCGCCATGCGGTCGTCGACCTGGCCCGGGAGCACGGCGTCCCGGTCGTCGAGGACGACCCCTACGGCCTGCTCCGGTTCGAGGGCGAGGCCGTGCCGACCCTGCACGAGCTCGACGGCGGCGAGAACGTGATCTACTGCTCGTCCTTCACGAAGACGATCGCCCCGGGCGTGCGCACGGGCTACCTCGTCCTGCCCGACGCGATGGTCGCGCCGTTCCAGCGGCTATCGACCAACACCTACATCGCGCCGAACACGCTCGCCGAGGCCGTCGTCACGGCGTACTGCACGGCCGGGCGGTTCGAGCCGAACGTGGCCCGGGCGACGGCGCGACTCCGCGAGCGCCGCGATGCGATGGAGGAGGCGCTCCGCGAGCACTTCCCGGCCGGCTCGGCCTGGCTCACGCCGGCGGGCGGCTACTTCTTCTGGGTTCGCCTCCCGGAGGGGGTCTCGAGCGCCGGGGCTCTGGCCGCCGCGACCGAGCAGGGCGTCCCGTACGTGAAGGGCGGCGACTTCTCGAGCGCGGGCGGGGGCGACTCGACCCTGCGGCTGGCGTTCAGCGCGTGCTCCCCCGGCCAGATCCGCGAGGGCGTCGAACGCCTCGGCGGCGTGCTCGTCGCCGAGCGCAGGCTGGCGCCGGTCCCAGATTGACAGATTCCTGCCGGTGAGGCAGACTGTCCCACCACCGTGACGGAGGGCGGCAGAGCGGGCGTACGGAGGGCAATCGCGGTCGCAGCGGTCGCGCTCGGGACGCTCGCCTGGGCGCCGTCGGCGCTGGCCGCGATCGCGTCCAGGCCCGACTCGACTTGGCAGACGAACGGCCGTGTGCTCGCCATCGCCGTCAGCGGCAGCACCGTCTACCTCGGCGGCACCTTCACGGAGGTGGAGGATCACACCGGCCAGACCGCCGTCCGAAACCACGTCGCGGCGTTCAACGTCGGCACCGGCTCCGTCACCTCCTGGGACCCGAACGCGAGCGGCGCTGTCCGGGCGATCGCCGTCTCGGGGAGCACGGTCTACCTGGGCGGAGACTTCGGCACCGTGGGCGGGAAGAGCCGCAAGAAGCTCGCCGCCGTCTCGACGGCCGGGACCGTGCTCTCGTTCAAGGCCAACGCCAACGCCAGCGTCTACGGCGTGGCCGTCATCGGCTCGACCGTGTACGCCGGCGGCAACTTCACGACCGTGAACTCCGTCGCGCGCACGAGGCTCGTCGCCGTCGACGCGACGTCCGGCGCCGTCGTCACCGGCTGGGCGCCTGCGGCCGACGGCCAGGTGACCTCGGTCGTCGGGGCCACTGACGCGTCGAAGGTGTTCGTCGGCGGGCTCTTCAGCCATATCGGATCGTCGTCGCAGAGCCACGTCGCGGCGCTCAGCCCGTCCAGCGGCGCGACGCTCTCCTGGGCCTACCACCCGTCCTACCCCGTCGAGGGCATGACCGCATCCCCGTCGACGCTCTTCCTCGCGGGCGGCGGCGCCGGCGGCCGGGTCGGGGCGCTCAGCGCATCGAGCGGGTCGAAGCTCTGGGAGATCTCCGTCGACGGCAACGTGCAGGGAGTCGGGGTGACCGGGTCGGAGGTGGTCGCGGGCGGCCACTTCAACAACGTGTGCGACCCCGGCACGAACTGCCAGAACCCGATCGTGCGCAGGCACGTGCTGGCCGCCGATGTCTCGACCGGTGCGCTGGACACCGCCTGGCACCCGAGCGTAAACAGCACCCTCGGCGTCTTCGGCGTTGCGGCGACGTCGAGCAAGGTGATGATCGGCGGCGACTTCACCAAGGCCGGCGGCGTCGCCCAGGCGCACTACGCCCAGTTCTCCGTCACGTAACGCGCCGTCGCATCGCCGAGACGGAACGCGCATGTCGCGCGTCCGCCGCCTTCTCCTGGTCTCGCCCGCGCTGCGCCTCGCAGGCTCGACCGCGCTGGCCGGCCGGCTCGCTGCCGGGGGCATCTTCCTCGGCTTCTCGATCGGCAAGTTCACCCGGCATGCGGCGGAGGCGGCGGCGCTCGACCGCTATGGCCTGCCGTTCCCCGGTGCGTTCACGTATGCCGTCGGCGCCGTCGAGCTGGCCGGCGGGGCGGCGCTCGTGCTCGGTTTGGGGACGCGGATCGCGGCCCTCGCGCTCGCCTGCGACATGGCCGGGGCGATCGCAACGGCGGGGCGAGTCGAGGGCGGGCCGGTGCATCTCGTCATCGCCCCGGCGCTCCTCGTGACAATGCTGCTCCTTTTGTGGATAGGTCCGGGTAGCCGCTCGCTCGACCGCCGGCTTCTCGCCTCTCGCTGACGGACGGAACGCGGCGGTCGCGGGATCCACGAGCAGGCGAGGGAGGTCGAGACATGAGAGTCGGAATGCTTGGTGCAGCGGTGGTGGCGCTGCTCCTGTGCGGGGGCGGGACGGCGTACGCCGCTGGGCCATCCCCCGGAGTGCTGTTCGGCGGCGGAGGCACCACCTGGGGCGGGCTGCGCTACGTCGCGTTGCCGGCGCCGGGCGGTACGACGCTTGCGAAGATCGACGCGGCCAACGGCAGCGTCAACTCCTCCAGGACCCTACCCGGGCGATGGGGGATCCCACTGGTCGCGGTCGACGGCTCCACGGGCGGCGTCAGTGCCGGTGGACGAACGCTCGTCCTCGCGCAGCCGCCCGGGGCGCGCCTCCTGCCCGCGCGCAGCCGGTTCGCGATCGTCGACCCGGTGGGGATGCGGTTGCGGCGGGTGATCACGCTCGAGGGCGCGTTCTTCTTCGACGCGATCTCGCCCGACGGGAGGACGCTGTACCTGATCCAGCACACGTCGGCTCAGCACGTGTTCAGATACACCGTGCGCTCGTATGACCTGCGCACCGGCCGCCTCGGCCGGCGGGCGATCGTCGACAAGAGCGAGCTGAACGAGCGTATGGCCGGCTATCCACTCTCGCGGGCTACGAGCGCCGACGGCGTCTGGGCGTACACGCTCTACCAGAAGCCCCATGGCAGCATGTTCGTTCACGCGCTGAACACGCGCACGGCGACTGCGCATTGCGTCAACATCCCACCCCTGTCGCAGTCCGAGCCGCTGACGCTCTCGCTCTCCGGAGCGCGGCTCGACGTGGTCGCGTCCGGGAAGGTGCTGGCGTCGATGGATACGAGGACGTTCCGGGTCCGGGCTGGTCACGCGCTCCCGCCGCCGGCCGCTTCTCGCGAGGCGCATCCGACGGCCGCGGCCGGCGCAGGAGATTCGCAGGTCGTCGTGCTCGCGCTGACGGCGGTAGGTGTAGTCGTCGCCGGCGCCCTCGCGGCCGTTCTCGTCAGACGGCGGTCGCGAACTGCGGCGCGATCAGGCGGGGCTGGGGCGGGGGCACCATCTGCCCCTTGAGCATCGGACGGAAGGTCGGACATGGTTCCGAGAGGCGCAATGCGCAGAGGTTTGCCTTGTGGAAGTAGCAGTCGTCGCAGGTGACGCAGCGCACCTTCTTGGATGCCACAGCTCGATCTCCCATCGGGTGACGTTTGCCGGAAGGCGCCAGTCTACGGATCCGTCATCGCCGATTCCAGCGTTGTCCAGAAGGAATAGCCGCTAATTCCTGCAAAGTCGATCGGAACCGTGCTATAGCGGACGGCGGCTATGCGGGCGGGAGGGCCCGAATGTCCCGCAGGGCGCTTGAGAACGTGCGCACCCCGATGACGCGCAGCTTCCTGCCGGCGGCGGCGCGGGCGTCGGCCACGTTGTCAACCGGGACAAGGAAGGTATCGACGCCCGCCTCGATGGCCCCGAGAGCCTTCTGCTTCACGCCGCCGATCGCGCCCACGTCGCCGAGCGGGTCGAGCTCCCCGGTGGCGGCGATGTTGTGGCCCCGGAGAAGATGCCGGCCGCTCAGGCTGTCGTAGATCTCGAGCGCGAACGCCAGCCCGGCAGACGGGCCGCCGATGCCGTGGATGCTGTACCTGACCGGGACGGGGATGCGCGCGATGCGGACGTCGCTCTCGACGACGACCCCGATGATCGCCTTCTTCCCGCCCTGCCCGCCGGCGATGGTGCGGATCCGCTCGGGGCCCGCGTCTCGGAACGTGTAGGTGGCGGCATCGCCCGGCTTGAGCCCCGCCGTCGCCCGCACCAGGTCGCGCGCAGACCGCACGGGTGTCCCGTCGACGGCGGTGATCACGTCGCCCGCCTTGACGCCCGCCTCGGCCGCCGGGTCGTGCGGGTCGACGTACTCGACGAGCGCGCCGAGGGCGTCGATCTTCACCGGCTTTCCGAGCGCCTTCTCGGCGACGGCCGCGGCGACGTGCTGCGAGTCGGACATGGCCCGGAAGTCCTGCTTCACCCGCTGGCTCTCGCTCTCGCCCGGATTCAGGAGTTCCTCCGCCGGCACGAGTTCGGCGCCGTCCTGGAGGTACCGGCCCCAGAACTCCTCGAGCTTGTTGGCGTAGACCTCGTGGACGTCGACGAAGTAGAACCCGCTGCCCGCCGCCGGCGGCCGGCCGCCCGGAATGTGTAGGTAGTCCGCGGCCGGGTGGGCCTTGTCCGGCCAGAAGACGTAGTAGCCGGAGGGCGTCTCCCATGCCCAGGCGAGCGCGGCCAGGATGAGCAGGACGACCGTTCCCAGGATCGCCGGCCAGCGGCGGCGCACGAACGTCATCCGGCTACCGCAAGCGCGCCGACGACCGAGCCCACCGCCACCGCCGCGACGCCGAGCGCCGAGAGCGCCCCGAGCCGGCCGTACGCCAGGTGTCCGCGCCCGTAGCCCGAGAGCGCGAACGCGGCCAGGCCGCCGCCGATCAGACCGCCGACGTGGCCGCCGACCGAGATCCCCGGAATCGCGAACGTGATCAGGAGGTTGAGCAGGATGAGGCCGCCGATCGATCCGCCGAGGAGCGCCATGCCACGTTGCCGCTCGAAGACGAAGAGCGCGCCCATCAGGCCGAAGATCGCACCCGATGCCCCGACGGTGGGCGCGTGCGGCGTCACGAGGAGCGCGCCGAAGCTGCCGGCCAGGGCCGAGGCGAAGTACACCGCGGCGAACCGCACGGGCCCGGCGTAGCGCTCGAAGATGCCGCCGATCAGGTAGAGGGCGTACATGTTGAACGCGATGTGGAGCACGCCCAGGTGGACGAAGGCGGCGGTGATGAGCCGGTAGTCCTGCCCGTTGGCGACGGCCGGGCCGTAGAGGGCGAGGCGGTCGCCCAGCGAGTTGAGCGAGCCCCCGACCCCGAGGCCGCCGCCCCCCGCGCCGATCCGGTTCGTGAACGCGAACATCGCCACGTTGACCGCGATCAGGCCGTACGTGATCACCGGCTCGCGGGCCATCATGAACCCGGGCCGCCGCATCCGAACCCGCCCGGCGCACTCCGGGCAGCGGATGCCCACCGGCGTCGAGTTCATGCAGGCGGGACAGATCGGGCGGTCGCAGCGAGCGCAACGCACGCCGGTCTCGCGGCCGGGATGGCGGTAGCAGGTCTCCACACGCGCATGCTAGGCGGGGGCCATGGGCCGCAGGTGTGACTACCAGACGCCGTGGAGCGCGCCGCCGTCGACAGGCAGGACGACGCCGGAGATGTAGCCGGCCCGGTCGGAGCACAGGAACACCACCGCCGCGGCGATCTCCTCGGGCGTGCCCAGGCGCCCGATCGGGATCGAGGCGATGTCTTCGGCCTCGGCGGCGGCGGGATCCCCCCGCGCCTCCCACAGCTCGCGCATCCTCCCCGTGGCGACCTTGCCGGGAGCGATCGTGTTCACGGTGATCGCGTCGCGCCCCAGCTCGTGGGCGAGCGCCTTGGCCCAGCCCACCACGCCCGGGCGGATCGCATTCGAGAGCATGAGCTGCGGGATCGGCTCCCGGACCGACCACGACGTGATGTTGACGACCCGTCCGCGGCCGCTCCGGCGCAGGTGGGGGAGTGCCAATCGGGTCAGCCTCACGGCCGACCGGAGCGAGAGCTCGAAGGCGTCGGCCCACGCCTCGTCAGGCGTCGACTCGAAGGTGCCCGCCGGCGGCCCGCCGGCGTTGTTGACCACGATGTCGAGGCGCCCGCGTGCCGTGACGGTCTCGTCGACGATCCGGGCGAGCAGCGCGGGGTCGCGGACGTCGCCCGGGACGGCGATTGAGCCGCGCACCCCAGCCGCGGCCGTCCGCAGCCGCTCCTCGCCGCGGGCGCACATCGTCACGGCGCAGCCCTCCGCGGCCAGCGTCGTCGCGATCGCAAGCCCCATCCCGGCCGACGCGCCGCCGACGATGGCCGCCGTCCCGTCGAGTCCCAGCTCCACAGGGGCAACGTACCGCATCGGTCTGAGCGCCCGCCGGGGACCGGCCGATACCATCTGTCCATGCCCCTGGCCGCGACCATCCGCCGGCGCGCGCGGCTCGCCACTGCGGGCGCGCGGCGGCTGCCCGACTTCATTGTGATCGGCGCACAGCGGGCCGGCTCGACGTCGCTCTTCATGCTCCTCTGCGCCCACCTTCGTGTTGCCGCTCCGAGCCACAAGGAGATCCACTACTTCGACCTCCAGCACCACCGCGGGATTCGGTGGTACCGCAGCCACTTCCCGCTCCGCGCCGCTGCCGTCGGCCGGGTGACGGGGGAGGCGAGCCCGTACTACCTCTTCCACCCGGCCGTCCCGGCGCGGGTCGCCGCCGCGCTGCCCGACGCCCGCCTGGTCGCCCTGCTGCGCGACCCGGTCGACCGGGCCTACTCCCAGTACCACCTGGCGGTCCGCGACGGTCACGAGACGCTGGACTTCGAGGAGGCGCTCCGAGCCGAGGCGGAGCGGCTTGCCGGCGAGGAGGAGCGGCTGTTACACGAGCCGGGGTCCCGAAGCGTGGCCCACCGCCACCTCTCCTACGCCGCGCGGGGGATGTATGCCGAGCAGCTCGAACGCTGGTACGCGCACTTCCCCCCCGACAAACTCCTCGTCGTCGTGAGCGAGGAACTCTTCGCGGATCCGCCCCCGGTCGTCGATCGCGTCGTCGCATTCCTCGGCCTGGCCCCGGTCGAGATGCCGCCGCTCCCGGTGCGAAACCAGCGTCCCTACCCGCCGATGAGCCCGGAGGCGCGCGCGTTCCTCGAGGCGCGCTTCGAGGCGCCGAACGCGGCCCTCTACCGGCTGCTCGGCCGCGACCTCGGCTGGTCGCGCCCGCATCCGGTGGCGGCCCGGTGAACCTGCTCTGGGTCGTCATCGACTGCCTGCGGGCGGACCTGCTCGCCCGGCCGCGGCGCGAGTGGCCGGTGGCGTCGCGGCTCGCCGCCGGCGGTGCCCATTTCACCGCCTGCTACTCGACCTGCCCGACGACCACGCCGGCGTTCACCGCGATGTTCACCGGGCGCTACCCGACCTCACACGGCGTCCGCGGCCTCCGCGGGACGCGCCTCGCCGATTCCGTGCCGACCGTCGCCGAGCGGTTCGCCGCAGCGGGGTATGCGACCTGGTGCTCGGTGACGGGGCCGCTGCTCGAGACCGTGGGCACGTTCCGCGGCTTTGCCGAGGTGGAGTACCGCGAGGCGGGGGAGCGCTCGGTGCACTCGCCGTGGGGGCCGCGGGCCGTCGGGAAGGTCTCCGCACTGGCCGCGTCAGGCCGGCCCTTCCTGGCGGTGGTCCATGTGTGGGACGCACACCTGCCGCGCCGGTACCCGGCCTGGTTCGACGGGCGCCGGTTCGGCCGCGACGCATACGAGCGCTCTGTGGCCGGCGTGGACGAGTGGCTGGGCGAGATCGCCGCGGCGGCGGGCGAGGAGGCCTTGATCGTGCTCACCGGCGATCACGGCGAGAACACCCGGCTCGAGCCCCGCGGCCTTCGGGCCCAGGAGCTCCACCGAAAGGCCGTGCGCCGGCTGCCTGTGATCGACTGGGCGCAGTGGGTGCTCGACCGCGGCGCCCGTTCTGACTCGAAGCGGCTCCTCAAGCTCGCCCCGCGCCACCTTTGGGGGCACGGCCAGACGCTCTTCGAGCCGCTGGTGCGGGTGCCGCTCGTCGTGCACGGCTCCGGCGTCACGGCCGGGCCGCGGTGGACGCCAGTGAGCCACATCGATCTCGCACCGACCCTGCTCGACCTGACCGGCGTCGGGGCGGACGGGGGCTGGCCCGGCCAGAGCCTCGCCGACGCGGCTCGCACCGGCGCCGAGCCTCCCGAGCGCCCGGTGGCGATGGAGATCGCCGGCGAGCCCAAGATGCCTCCGGTGCGTCAGCGCGCGATCCGCGCCGGCCGCTACAAGCTCATCACCTCGTTCGAGGACGCGCGCTGGGCCGACGCGCTCTACGACCTCGAGGCCGACCCGGACGAGCGCCGAAACCTGGCCCGGCGCCGACCCGACGTGGTATCGCGGCTGCGGGCCGAGCTGCGCGCGATCGTCGCGGACGAGGCCGACGTGGTGACGATCGAGGCGGACGAGGACGAGGCCATCGCCGAGCGGCTGCGCGAGCTGGGCTATCTCTAGGCAGCGAGGGTTCCGCCCGGCCGGCGCGGCTGGTATGGTGAGACCGAACCCGGAGTCGACCGAAGGAGGCGGACAGATGATGACGATTGCCCGAGCAGCCTCCCGGCGCCGCGCCTGACGACTCACCGGTTCGCCTGATCTCGCTCTGAGTCCCGCGTGGGCGCCGAAGCGCTGTCCATTCCCGACTCAGGAGCCCTCACGTGAATCTCGCATCCCTGGGCTGGGGGCCGGCATTCGCCGACGCCTTCCAGCCGCATGCCGCCGCCGGCCTGCGCCCCGGCCGCGTCGCCGTCCAACATCGGGGCGCGTACGTCCTTCTGACCGAGGAGGGCGACGCATGGGCCGAGGTGGGCGGGCGCCTTCGCCACGCCGCGTCCTCGCCCGCCGACCTCCCGGCCGTCGGCGACTGGGTCGCCTACGACCCGGGCCCTGCGGCCGAGCGGACGACGATCCGTGCCGTCCTCCCGCGCCGCTCCGCATTCACCCGCAAGCAGGCCGGCTTCGAGACGGTCGAACAGGTGGTCGCGGCGAACGTCGACGTCCTCCTCCTCGTCACGTCGATGAACGCCGACCTGAACGTGCGCCGGATCGAGCGCTACCTGACCCTGGCGTGGGAGAGCGGCGCCGAGCCGGTGGCGGTGCTCACGAAGTCCGACCTATGCGACGGTATCGACGCCGCGGTGGCGGAGGTCGAAGCCGTCACGTTCGGCGTGCCCGTCCTCGTGACCTCGGCGGTGACGGGGATCGGCGTGGACGCGGTCAGCGCCCGCGTCGGGCCCGGACGAACTGCGGCGGCGGTGGGATCGTCCGGCGTCGGCAAGTCCACGCTCATCAACGTGCTCTGCGGCGAGGAGCGGCTCGCGACCCGCGAGATCAGGACGGACGGCCGCGGCCGGCACACGACCACGCACCGGGAGCTGATACTGCTGCCCGGCCGCGGGTGCATGATCGACACGCCGGGGATGCGCGAGCTGCAGCTGTGGGACTCGGGCGAGGGGCTCGAACGCGCCTTCGAGGACGTGGATGCGCTCATCGCCCGTTGCCGCTTTTCGGACTGCGCCCACGAGACCGAGCCCGGCTGCGCCGTCCGCGCGGCCGTCGCCGACGGCAGCCTGGACGCCGCGCGGCTCGAGAGCTACCGCAAGCTGCAGCGCGAGCTGCACTGGCTCGAGATCCGAAACGACGCCCGCGCTCGGTCGGAGGAGCGCAGACGGTGGCGGGCGATCAACCGGGAGGCGCGGCTGCGGACCCGGCCGTGAGGGCGGCGAGCCGTCGCTCGACCGCCGCGAGCACGCTCGCCGGTGGGGTGAGGCCGTGGCGACGGCAGAGCGCCTGGGTCAGCTCGTCCGCCCAGGCGGCGGTCTCGCGGTAGGCCGCCGCCACGGCGCCGGCCTCCATGGCCGCGGTGCACCGCGCGAGCCGCTCGGCCGCCTCGGGGACGTCATCGGCGATTCGCGCCACCGGGTTGGCCCACTCCTGGGTCGCGCCGGCCAGGAGCCGGGCGCAGCGGAGCACGTACTCCTGGATGAACGGGAGAAACGCCTGCGCCCTGGCGAGATCGCCCCGCTCGAGCAGGTGCATCCCCATCGTGAGCCAGTTCCCAAGGCTTGCGGCCAGGAACTCGGCGCGGTCGGCCGTGTCCAGGTCGGGCGGACGGCGGGGTAGCGCCTCGACGTGCCGGGTCAGCTCGCCCGTCCGGTCGACCACGACCGCGCGGGCCACGTCGGGGAACCAGGCGCCTGTCCAGGCGGCGACGTCCGCGACCGCCGTGGCCGGCTCGAAGTGGAACTCGCCCCGGACGAGGTCGTCGAAGACGACCGCGTAGGTGCCCCACTCGTTCGTGTACGCCAGGGCGACCGGCGCGATCCGCTCGAGCCACCGGCGCCGGTCGAGATCGGCCAGGCTCTCTGGATCGACGTACAGGTAGAACTCGACATCGCTGTGCTCGTCGCCGCGGCCCTTGGCGAACGAGCCGTACATGAGCGCGGCAACGATCCTCCGATCAGCCTGAGCCGCATCCCGGACAGCGGCAATCAGCCACTCATGGCGGAGCATCAGACAGGCGCCTCCTCGGACTCCTGCTCGACCTCGAGCTCCTCCGCCTCCTCCACCGCGCGGCCGTGGCGGGGCCGGCGCATCCGGGCGGCGAGCTCCTGGATCCGCCGCCGCTCCCCCCGCGTGAGGACGCCGATCGCAACGAGCCCGGCGGGGAACGCGGCCAGAAGCGCGAGCCGCACGGGTATGCCGACCCACCCGGTTGCGGGCACGACCTCGGCCGATGCGAGCATGAAGAGCGCCGCCAGCGCCATCGTCCGAAGGACGCGGCCCCAGTCGTGGGAGACCGGGTAGCCGGCCTGGGCGTTGGCGAACCCGAGGCCGGCCAGGACCGCGTAGCCGACCACCGTTGAGATGCCGGCGCCGACGATCCCCCACGCGGGGATGATCAGGAAATTGAGGCCGATGTTGACCGCGGCCGCCGTCGCGTTCACAACCGGCGTCAGCTTCGTCCGCTTCGACCGGTTGACGCCGATCGAGAGGATCATGTAGGCGCCGTAGAGCGCCGACCCGCCCGCCAGAAGGGGCACCACGGGGGCTGCGCCCCACCAGGTCCGAGGCATGAGCAGGTGGACGTACGGCGGCGCGAACAGGCTGATGGCGACGACCGCCCAGGCGATCAACATCGTCCAGTAGGTGAAGACGGCCCGGTAGGTGCGCTTGGCCTCGGCCTCGTCCGTGAACGAGTTGGCGAACGGCACCCAGGCCGTCTGGAACGCCGCGATCGGCAGCATGATGCCGAGCGCGATCTTGGACGCGGCCGAGTACGAGCCCAGCTCCGACCGCGACGTGAGGTTGATCACCTGGAAGCGGTCGGCGAGGTTGAGCGCCCAGAGCGCCACGCCGGCCGGCATGAGGGGCAGCGAGAAGTCGAGCATCCGCCGCAGAAGCGCCCCGTCGAGCGCGAGCGCCACCGTCTCCCGCCGGGCGTAGAGAAGCAGGGCGTAGGTGATGTACGTGCCGGAGAAGTTGCCGATCATGATCCCGGCCGCGCCCTGGTGCAGCGGGAGCACGAGGACGATGGAGAGGACGATCGAGATCGCGACATTCAACAGCGAGTAGACGACGAAGGCGACGGGGCGCTGCTCGATCCGGTAGATGCCGGCGAGGATGTCGAAGTTCATCGACACCCATAGCCCGAGCGCGCCGATCAGCACGAGCTCGCGCTTGGCGTCGAGCGCCGCGGAGAGCGGGCCGAGGAGGACGAGGCAGAGGATGAGGCCCAGCGTCGAGAGCCCCAGCACCGTGGTGAAGGCGGTGCTGATGGTGCGGCGGCGGGCGTCGGGCTCGCGGTGATCCCAGCAGAACCGGAACATCGCAGTCACGAGCCCGAGCCGGAGCACGATCGCGGCGACCGCGACGAAGGCCATCACCTGCTCGACCTCGCCGAAGTCGGCCTTGTTCACCCGATGGGTGTAGATCGGAAGCAGGAAGATGCCGACCAGCTTGGACGCCAGCCCGCCGAGCCCGTACACGAACGAGTGGCGCGCCAACTGGCGGAGGCGCGCGCCCATCCCCGTCGCGTGCGTGTCAGTCATGCGTCACGCGGTCCGTGCGGGGATCGTCCCCGTCACAGGCCCATGACGCCGATCAGCTCGCGGACCGCGGCCGCCGAGCGCTCCAGCTCGGCCCGCTCGGCGTCCGAGAGCTCGATCTGCACGACCTCCTCCAGCCCGGCCGTGCCCAGGCGGCAGGGAACCCCCATGAACAGACCGTCGAGGCCGTACTCGCCCTGAAGCAGCGCGGCGCACGGGAGCACCCGCTTCTGGTCGTGGACGATCGAGTCGACCATCTCGCTCACCGCGGCCGACGGGGCGTAGTAGGCGGACCCCGACTTGAGCAGCTTCACGACCTCGGCGCCCCCGTCGCGGGTGCGGCGGACGATCTCGGCCAGCCTCGCCTCGGGGACGAGGTCGGCCACCGGGATCCCGGCGACGTTCGTGTACGTCGTGACGGGCACCATCTGGTCGCCGTGGCCGCCCAGGACGAACCCGGTGACATCACGGACCGAGACGCCCAGCTCCCAGGACAGGAAGGTGCGGAACCGGGCGGTGTCCAGCACCCCGGCCATCCCGATGACGCGCTCCCGGGGGAAGCCCGATTCCGCGAACGCGACCTGGCACATGGCGTCGAGCGGGTTCGTCACCACGATCAGGATCGCGTCCGGCGAGCGCTCGACCAGGTTCCCGGTCACGTCGGCGACGATGGCCTGGTTCGTCCGCAGGAGGTCGTCGCGGCTCATCCCTGGGGTGCGCGCCCGCCCCGACGTGATGATGCAGATATCCGACCTGGCGGTCTCGTCGTAACCGTTCGTGCCGACCACCGTCGGCTCGTAGCCGACCACGGGCCCGGCCTGGTTCAGGTCGAGCGCCTTTCCCTGCGGCAGGCCCTCGACGATGTCCACCAGGACGACGTCGGCGTAGTCGCGCTCGGCCAGGCGCTGGGCGGTGGTGGCGCCGACGTTGCCAGCACCGACGACGGTGATGCGGGCACGACTCATACGGCCACCCCGAGCTTGTCGACGATCGCGTCCGCCACCTGCGACGTTCCGACGGCGCCGGGATCGTCCGGCGACGGCTTCATGTCGTAGGTGACCGAGCGGCCCTCGGAGATGACGGCGGCGATCGCGTCGTCGAGGCGTGCCGCCGCGTCGTCCTCGCCCAGGTGGCGCAGCATCATGACGCCGGAGAGCATCATCGCGATCGGGTTCACCCGGTTCTGGCCGCGGTACTTCGGCGCCGATCCGTGCGTCGGCTCGAACACCGCGGCCTCCGCGCCGAAGTTCGCCCCCGGGGCCACCCCGAGGCCGCCCACCAGGCCCGCGCCCAGGTCGGACACGATGTCGCCGTACAGGTTGGGCAGCACGAGCACGTCGTACAGCTCCGGCTTCTGCACGAGCTGCATGCACATGTTGTCGACGATCCGGTCCTCGAACTCGATGTCCGGGTTCTCGCCGGCGACCTGCCGCGACACCTCGAGCCAGAGCCCGTCCGTGTGCTTCATGATGTTCGCCTTGTGCACCGATGTGACCTTGCGGCGCCCGTTCCGGCGCGCGTAGTCGAACGCGAACTGCACGACCCGGCGGGTCCCGGTCTCGGAGATCGGCTTGATCGAGATGCCGGCGTCGGCGGCCAGGCGCACGCCGGAGGCGTGCTCGATCGCCTCGGCGATCTGGCGCTCGCCGTCCGAGCCCCGCTCGAACTCGATGCCGGCGTAGAGATCCTCCGTGTTCTCGCGCACGATCACGATGTTGACTCGCGTGTCGGAATACCGCGTGCGCACGCCCGGATAGAGCTTGCACGGCCGTACCTGGGCGTACAGGTCGAGCGCCTTTCGGAGGCCGACGTTGACCGAGCGGAAGCCCGTGCCGACTGGGGTCGTGATCGGGCCCTTGATGGCCGTGCCGTTCTGCCGGATCGAGTCGACGACGTGGTCCGGGAGCGGGTTTCCGCCGTGCCGGTCCATCACGTCGGCGCCCGCCTCCTGCACGTCCCAGTCGAAGGCGACACCGGTCGCCTCGAGGACGCGGCGGGTGGCCTCCGCGATCTCGGGCCCGGTGCCGTCCCCGGGGATGAGCGTCACGCGATGGGGCATCGGCGGAGCGTACAAGACTAAACGCGGCTCAGCGTGGGAAGCCAGATCCCCAGCGGCGCAGCCAGATCCACTGCCGGCGACCCGGCGGAGATGGACGGCCAGGCGCGCGGGGAGGAGGAATCGATGTTCTAGGATGCCCGCATGGCGGACAAGGGCGGTCTGGAAGGCGTTGTCGTCGCCCGCAGCCGGCTGTGCTCGATCGACGGGCAGAACGGCGTCCTCATCTACGGCGGGTACGACGTGGGCGAGCTGGCCGAGCAGTCCTCGTATGAGGAGGTCTGCTTCCTCACTCTCCACGGGCGCCTGCCCACCCGCGAGGAGCTGGACGCCTTCGCCGCCGAGCTGGTCTCCCACCGCCAGCTCTCCGATGAGACGGCGAGCGTGGTCGACATGCTTGCCGGGCATGCGGCGCCGATGGAGATGCTCCGCACCGCGGTCTCGTCGGACAGCTTCGACGACCCTGACAAGGACGCGAACGACCTGGACGCCAACCGGCGCAAGGCGACGCGGCTCATCGCCAAGATGCCGACGATGGTGGCGCGGTACGACCGCCGCCGCAACGGGCTCGAGCCGGTCGCCCCCGACCCGGCGCTCGGCCACGCCGGGAACTTCCTGCAGATGCTCGCCGGAGAGCGCCCGACGCCCGCCGCCGAGAAGACGTTCGACGTCGCCCTGATCCTCCACGCCGACCACGAGATGAATGCGTCAACGTTCACCGCCCGCGTGATCGCGTCCACGCTCTCCGACATGCATTCGGCGATCACCGGCGCGATCGGCGCCCTCAAGGGCCCGCTTCACGGCGGCGCCAACGAGCAGGTCATGAAGCTCCTCGAGTCGATCGGGCCAGACGCCTCGGTGGAGGACGAGGTGCGGGAGCGCCTCGAGCGCCGGGAGCGGATCATGGGGTTCGGGCACCGCGTCTACAAGACCTGGGACCCCCGTGCGGTCATCCTGAAGCGCTTCTCGAAGGCGCTCGCGCAGGAGTCCTCCGAGCCGCACTGGTTCGACATGTCCGAGCGGATCGAGCGGACGGTCCTCTCCGAGAAGGGGCTCTATCCCAACGTCGATTTCTACTCGGCGTCGACCTACCACTACCTCGGCATCGACACCGGCCTCTTCACGCCGATCTTCGCGATGAGCCGCGTGGTCGGCTGGGTCGCGCACGTGATCGAGCAGCACTCCGACAACCGGCTCATCCGGCCGAGCTCGGAGTACGTCGGCCCGCCGCCGCGGGCGTACGAGCCGATCGAGCGGCGCTCCGTTCCGTCCGCGGCGGCCTGATCCCCGTGACCGACGCCGAGTTCCTTCGCGCCTTCGACGCGGGAGCGCTGCCGGCGCAGGAGCTCGGCCACCGCGGCCACCTCCGGCTGGCCTACATCCTGATCACACGGCACGGCCGCCGGCGCGGAGAGCACGAGGTGGCGCGCCGCCTCCGCCACGTCGCCGAGGCCCACGGCACACCGGAGCGCTACCACCACACGCTCACCGCCTTCTGGGCGCGGCTCCTCGCGCACGTTGTCGCGCGCCGGCCGGCGGCCGGCGACTTCGCGGACTTCCTCGGCGGGACCGGCTGGCTGCTCGATCCCCGCCTGCCGGAGCGCCACTACTCGCGCGACCGGCTGCGGGGCGATCCCGCGCGGAAGGGATGGGTGCCGCCCGACCTCATCCCAATGCCCGCCTAGATGGTTGATTCCACGGCCGCGTGATGGTCTGAGCGGTCGGGAGCCAAGCAGCGCAAGGACGCAGGAGGGCGTGATATCGAGAACATCGGCCCGACCGAGAGCTGTCACAGCAGCGCTTGACAGCGTTCAGGGGGTGTCTGCTATTCAGCAGACACTCCCTGCGCGATGCGCCGGTTCCCGGCCGCAGCGCCGCCAACGGCCGCGCCGGACCGACCGTAGTGGCGTTCAGGCGCGCGCGGTCGTGCAATCAACCATCTAGGACTAGGAGCGGCGGAGCCGCATCATGTGGCCACGGCCGTGGCGGAACCCCACCGCCAGGTAGGCGCGCACCGCAGGCACGTTCCGCGGGTCGACCTCGAGCACCACCTCGCACACGCCCAGCCGCGCGAACGCGTAGCGGCAGAGGAGCGCGGTCGCCTCCCGGCCCTGGCCGGCGCCGCGGTGTTCGGCCTCGCCGATCAGGATCGAGAGCCGCGCCCGCCGCCGCGAGAGGAGCTGCAGGCGGGCGTTTCCGATGGCCGTCCCGCCGGCGCGCTCGACGATTCCGACCGCGAGCATGTGCGGGTCGCAGACGGCGCGCCGCCCCCAAGACCTCGTCTCGGCCTCGGTTGCCGGGGTGGACGGAGGGCCGCGCCGGCCGTACAGGTAGCGCGTCGTGTCCGGGTCGCGGAGCCACCGCGCCCACGCCGCCGCGTCGCCGACATCCAGCGGGACGAGTGCGACCAGGCTGCCCTCGATCCTCTCGCCGACCGTCACCCGGCGAGCATATAGACGATCTTACGCGGACTTGCGCCGCCCGCCGGAGCCGGCTTTCGCCCGCGACCGCGTGGGCTTCTCACGCCCCTGCTTGGACTTGCGCGCCGCGTCGAGCGACGCGGTGAGCGCGGCCATGAGATCGGGCGGCTCGGCCGCCTTGGGAGCGGCCTTGGGCTTGGCGGTCTTGCCCTGCCGCTTGCGGTCGATGACCTCCATCAGGCGCTCGCGGTAGGTGTCGCTGTACTTGGACGGGTCGAAGTCCGCCGTGTAGGCGCTGATCAGATCACGCGCCATCCCGAGCTGTCGCTCGTCGACGGCATCCGCCCCGGGCGCGATCCCCTCGGTCGAGCGGATCTCGTCGTCGAAGAACATCCGCTCGAGCGTGATCACGCCGTCCCGCACCCGCAGGCAGGCCAGGTTCTCGCGGTCGGAGCGGACGTAGGTCGCCAACGCGGCCAGCCCGGAGTCCGCCATCGCCCGGGCGAGAAGCGCGTAGATGGCCTCACCGGGGCCCTCTTCGGGCCCGAGGTAGTAGGTGCGCTCGAAGTAGATCGGGTCGATCTGCTCCGCCGGGACGAAGTCGTGGATCGTGATCGAGTGCCCGCCCTCGGCTCGGGCCGCCTCGAAGTCCTCGTCGGTCAGCGGCACGAACTCACCCTTTGACACCTCGTAGGCCTTCACGATCTCCTCGGACGGCACCTCCTTGCCGTCCAGCTTGCAGGTCTTCACGTACCCGATGCGGCCGTTGTCCGGTGCGTGCAGCAGGTTGAAGCGCAGGTCGCGCTCACTCACGGCGGTGTACATACGCACGGGTGCGTTCACGAGCCCGAAGGAGATCGAGCCGGTCCAGACGGCGCGCGGGGTGTTTGGTGCGGGCATCGGGTGCTCCTCGGAGTTGGCCGCAGAGGCGGACTTTAAGGATACCGCTTGAGGGCGGAATATCCTTCCACCCGATGCCCGTGAGCGTCGGCCGCGCCCGCGCTCAGTGCTTTCCGTGCCCCTTGCCCCGACCGTGACCGCCGGAATGCCCGTGGGTGGCGGACTTCCCGCCATGCTCGCCGGAGTGGCCGCCGTGGGTGCCGGCGGCGCCGTGCGTCGACATCCCGCCGTGGCCGCCGGACTTGCCGTGGCCGCCCTTGTGGCCGTGGTCGCCCTTGTGCGCGCCCCCTGAGCCGTGCTCGCTCCGGGTCGTGTCCGTGGCCGGGGCCTGCTCGTCGCCCGTCCCACCGGGCTCGCCGGGCTCCTCCGGCGGCGGCGCCGGTTCCTCGCCCCAGCCCTTGTGCAGGCCGCAGTTCGGATGGTTCTGCTTGTTGAAATGCACGCCGTTGTGCCAGCACGTCTGGTGCGTGGACGCCTCTCCGTAGACCGCATCCCGCACCGTCGGCGAACCGGTCGGATAGGCGAGCGCGGTGCCCGTGAGAACCGCCCCCGCAACCACGGGCACGGCGAGAAGCACTCGATCGAACCGCATTGAAAAGACCCCCAACTCGGATGAATCTACCCACCGTGTATCGGCGCGCCGGCCGCGGTCGCATGTCACTCGGACAGGGGGTATTGGCCTGCGGCGTCGCACTCGCGCTGTGGCACGGCGGATACTTCTCTCCGGCGCGGGTCGTGTTCGCGGTGCTCGCGGTCGTCGGCATTCCGGCGCTCCTCGGCAGGCGCCCGCCGCGTGACCCGGTCTTCGTCGGCCTGGCGGTGATGGCGGCCGCGAACGCGGGCTCGGCCGCATACTGGCACCGCTCGGACACCGTGGCCGCGGCGGCTGCGGCCGCGGCCCTCCCGGTCATGTACGCGATCGCGCTGCGAGCGACGGGGGCGGCGCTCGCTGCCGCGATCGCTGCCGTGGCCTCGGCCGCGGCGTGCGTCGGCATCGCGGCGCTCGTCCTTCACCACGAGCCGGCCGCAGAGCGCATCGCCGGGATCTGGCGGGCCGGCGGCACGTTCGAGTATCCGCCGGCGCTCGCCGTCGCCTGCGTCTGCGGGCTCGCGTGCGTGCTGGGGCTGGTCGGCGCGCGCGAGCTCTCGCCGATCACGGCGGGAGCGACGGTGCTGCTTCTCCTGACGGCGATCGCGCTCTCGTACGACCGTGCCGGCGCCGTCCTGGCGGTCGTCGTGGTGATGCTCTACGCGCTTCGACTGCGCGAGCGGCGGCGCGTTGTCGGGGTCGGCGTCGCGGCCGTGCTCGTCGCGGCCGTGGTCGCGGTGACTGTCGCGCGACCGTCAGGAGCCGCGCTCGACCGGCACCTGCGGCACGGGCCGATCGCCGCCCGGTCCGACATCTGGTCGGACGCGTGGCGCGGGGTGCGCCGCCGGCCGACCCTGGGCTTCGGGCCGGGCGGGTTCCGGCGCATCTACTCGGGCGCGTCGGCGTCGGACGCGACGCGCGCCGGCAGGGCCCACGACGTCGTGCTCGATCAGGCGGTCGAGGCAGGCGTCGTCGCCGCGGCAGGCGCCGTGGTTCTCCTCGTCGCCGGGCTCGTCCGCGCGGCACGGGGGCTTGCCGACGACGACCCGCTTGTCGTGGCCTGGGCGTGCGCGGCGGGCGCCGTCCTCCTGTCGTCCCT
>DASQXS010000380.1:0-14975 GCA_035639615.1 Gaiellales bacterium
CCCCGAGCCGCTCTCGCCGACCAGCCCGAACCCGGCCGGGCCGGCGGGCACGCGCAGGGAGACGCCGTCGACCGCCATCACCGGCCCGTAGCGCACGACCAGGTCACGCACCTCAAGCATCGCCGTCTCCGGGACTCGTCAGCCGGGGCACGGCGGCCAGGAGCTCGCGCGTGTACGGGTGCGCCGGCCGGCGCAGCGTGTGCGCAACCGACCCCTGCTCCACGATCTGGCCGTCGCGCATGATCGCCACCGCATCGCAGAGGCCGGAGACGACCGCCAGGTCGTGGCTGATGAAGACCATCGCCATGCCGGTCTCGGAGCGCAGCGTCCCGAGCACGTCCAGGATCTCGGCCTGGACGGTGACGTCGAGCGCGCTCGTCGGCTCGTCGGCGAGCAGCACCTCGGCGCGCAACGCGATCGCGAGCGCGATCGCCACCCGCTGCGCCTGGCCGCCGGAGAGCTGGTGCGGATAGCGCCGGAGCAGGTCGGGCGAGAGCGCCACCGAGCGCATCGCGGCCGCCGCCCGCTCGCGCGCCTCGGGCTTGGACGCGCCGTGCAGCCGCAGCGCGCGCAGGAACACGTCGCCGACGCGGAAGACGGGATTCAGCGAGGAGATCGGCGCCTGGAAGATCATGGCGATCCGCCGCCCGCGGATCTCCCGAAGCTCACGGTCGGGGAGGCCGACGAGCTCGTGCCCGTCGAGCTTCACCGACCCCTCGACCCGCGCGCCCATCCCCGGCGCGAGACCGGCGATCGCGAAGGCCGTCATGGACTTGCCCGAGCCGGTCTCGCCGACGATGCCGAGCGTCTGGCCACGGTCGAGGTCGAGCGAGTCCACACCCGCGACCCGGCGGTCGCCGAACCACACCTCGAGACCGCGCACCTCGAGCTTCACCGGCTCACCACCCGCCGCGGATCGAGGAGCTCGCGGACGCCGTCGCCGATCAGGTTGAAGGCCATCGCCGTGAGCAGGATCGCCAGACCGGCAAACGTCACGAACCACCACTGGGTCGAGAAGTACTGGGCGCCCTGGCTGACGATGAGCCCCCATTCCGGCGTCGGATCCTGCGCCCCCAGCCCCAGGAACGAGATCGACGCGGCGGTCAGCAGGATGCCGCCGGCGTCCAGCGACATCTGCACGAGCACCGGCGTGATCGAGTTGGGGAGCACGTGCCGCCAGAGCACGCGAATCGGCGAGACGCCGAGCACGCGACAGCTCTCGATGTAGGGCCGGGTGGCGACGGACGCGGCCTCTCCGCGGACGAGCCGCGTGTACCACGGCCACCAGGTCACCGCGATCGCGATCGTCATGTTCGAGACGCTGGGCGTGAGCACGAAGGCGATCGCCAGCGAGAGGAGCAGCGCCGGGAACGCCAGGAAGACGTCCGTGATCCGCATGATGACCTGGTCGACCCGGCCGCCGAGGTAGCCGGCGACGAGGCCCAGCGGGATGCCGATGAGGCCCGCGATCACCAGCACCTCGACGACGAGGCGAAGCGAGATGCGGGCGCCGAACATCACCCGGGTGAGCAGGTCACGGCCGACCAGGTCGGTGCCGAACGGGTGCGCCGAGGAGGGGCCCGCCAGCACCTGGTATGGATGGGTGGCGCCGCCCGCGTCCGCCGGATCCGGCGAGATCCACGGCGCCAGGAGAGCGGCCAGCACGATCGCCGTGAGGAGCGCGACCCCGGCGGCCATCGTCGGGTTCCGGCGGACGAATCCAGCCGCCCGCGGCCGAGATGTGAGGGCGGCGACGCTCACCGAAGCCGGATCCGGGGGTCGATCGCCGCCTGAGCGACGTCGACGACGAGGTTCAGGACGACGTAGACGATCGCCACGACCAGGGTGACGCCGACGACCGCGGGCGTGTCGAGCGCCTGCAGCGAGTTGGCGGCGTAGCTGCCCAGGCCGGGCCAGTCGAAGACGGCCTCGACCAGGAACGTGTTGGCGAGCGAGTACGCGAAGACGAGCGCGGTCACCTGCACCACCGGGTTCATCGCGGGACGAAGCGCCCAGCGGCCGAAGACGGCGCGGTCGCCGAAGCCGAGCGACCGAGCCATGCGGATGTGGGTCTCGCCGAGCGTGTCCAGCACCGACGCGCGCACCATGCGTGCGAGCAGCCCCGCCGGATAGAGCGCTACGACGGTCGCGGGCAGGATGAGGTGCGAGAGCGCGCTCTGGAGCACGGGCAGGTTGCCGGTGATGAGGGCGTCGACGACCGGCATCTGGACGTAGCTCGTGAGCGGGCTCGTGTAGTAGAGGTTCGGGTCGTACTCGCCGGCCGACGGCAGCCAGCCGAGCCGCTGGGCGAAGACGAGCTGGAGGATCAGCGCCGCCCAGAAGACCGGCATCGAGACGCCGACCACCGCGGCGACGCGGACGAGGACGTCGGGGACGCCCCCGTGATAGCGGGCGGAGACCAGTCCGAGCGGCAGCCCGACCAGGAGCGCCAGGAGGAGGCCGGCCGTGACCAGCTCGATCGACGCCGGGAGCACGGTCTTCAGGTCGTCCAGGACCGGCCGCTTGGTGCGGTACGAAGTGCCCCAGTCGCCCTCGCCGATGCCCTTCAGATAGTCGCCGAGCTGGACGATCACCGGCTTGTCCAGCCCCAGCTGCTTCCGCGTCTGCTCGAGCTGGGCCCGGCTCGCCCGCGGCCCGGCATAGGTCGCGGCCGGATCGCCCGGGATGACCCGGGCGATCAGGAACGTGAGCACCACCACGCCGACGACGACGAGCGCCCCGAGCGCCAGCCGTTGCCCGGCGAAGCGGATCACTGACCGGGATGCAGGCTGTACACGAAGACCACGCTCGGGTAGGCGGGGTTGTCGACGAATCCGCCGACCGACTTCTGCATCACGCGCTCGTAGGTCTGCGTGCCGAGGAAGAGCGCCGGAGAGTCGTGCAGGAGCTCGGTCTGGATCTGCGAGTAGAGGCTGATCGCCTTCTGGCGGTCCGTGGCCGACAGCGGTTCAACCCGGTCGATCTGCTTGTCCACGGTCGGGTTGTCGTAGTAGGCGAGGTTGAAGTACGGGGGGTTGGCCGAGTGGAAGAGGTTGATGAACCAGGAGTATGGATCCGGGTAGTCCGGCCACCAGTAGAAGAGCAGGATGTCCTGGCGGCTCGCGGGGTTCGTCGACTTGGCCTTCGACCACTGCGTCGGCCAGGCGAGCGACGACACGCTGAGGGTGATGTTGAGCGGCGCGTACTCGGACTTGAGGAGCGACGCGACCGTCTGCTCGTACTGGTCTCCCTGCGTATACGTCAGCTTCAGCGTCATGTGCTTTCCGCCGGGCCCGTAGCCGGCCGCCTGCAAGAGCTGCTTCGCCTTGGCCACGTCCGTCTTGTAGACCGGCAGGTTGGGGTCGTACCCCCACAGGCCGTGCGGGATGATCCCGACCGACGGCGTGAACGCCTTGAGCGCGGCCACGAGGCCCTTGTAGTCGGTCGCGTAGGCGAGCGCCTGGCGCACCCGCACGTCCTTAAGAGGCCCGTAGGACGTATTCAGCATCCCGAACAGGTTCTGGTAGGACGTGGAGGTGGTCGTGGTCAGGTTCGAATCGCTCTTGAGCGACTCCCACAGCTGCGGCGTCAGCTGCTCGACCCATGTCAGCTGGCCCTCGCGGACGAGCTGCGCCGACGTGCTCGCGGTCGGGACGACGCGGAAGACGACGTTCTTGTAATGCTGCCCGGACCAGCCGCCCCAGTAGCCGGGGAAGCTCTTCAGGCGAAGCTCGATCTCCTGGCCCTTGTTCCACTGGGCCACGGTGTACGGGCCGGTCCCGGCGTCGTGGCCCTGCCCGAACCACTTGGCGATCGGCGTCGAGCCGGATGCCTTGGTGTCGTAGATGAAGGCCGCGTAGCCGGCGGACGAGATGAGGTCGATCGGGGCCGGATACTTGAGGTGGAACACGACCGTCGTCGCGTTCGGCGCGGCGATCGACTTGACGGCGCCCCAGATGTAGGCGGCGCCCTGGTTCAGCTTGATCGTGCGGTCGATCGACGCCTTGACGTCGGCGGCGGTCATCGCCTTGCTGTCGTGAAACTTGACGCCCTGGCGGATCGTGAACGTCCATGTCTTGGCGTCGGCCGACTTCTTCCACGCGGTCGCGAGCAGCGGCTGCACCTGGCCGGTCTGGCTGTCGTACCGCGTCAGCGTCTCGTACATGTTGTTCATCGCGATGATCTCGTTCGAGTAGTCGGTCGAGGGGTCCCAGCCGACCATCACCGGCGTGAAGGCGCCGTACGTGAACGTGGTCGAGACGTGACCGCCGGAGGTCGCACCGGCCGGCTTCGAGGTCGAGCCGCAGGCGCTCCCGACGAGCGCCACGAGGGCGACCAGGAGAAGGCCGGCGGCTGCGGCCGCGCCCCGGCGGCGGTCGTTCGGATGATCAGCGGTCTTCACGGTGTCCTCCTTGGTGGGATCCGAGATGATTGATTCGTAACTCCCGTGATGTCCTGGGCGGCTGGGAACCAAGCAGCGCAAGGACGCAGGACCTGTCAAGCCTGAGGCTTGACAGGGTTCGGGAGGATCTGCTACTCCAGCAGATCCCTCCCGGGCAATACTGGATGAACGTATTGGCGCGACCGAGGACAAGCTGCAAGGCGAATGCCTTGCAGCGGTCGGACGAAGGCCTGCTATCCAAGCAGGCCAAGTCTGGATGCGCAGGTTCCCAGCCGCAGCCCCACCGCACAGCGCCAACCCACCACAGACGGGCGTCCAGGCGCGCGGGAGTTGGGAGTCAATCATCTGAGTGCGCCGGCCGCCTTCCCGCGGATGCGAACGGCAGGGGTGGTGAGATACGCCAGGGGGAGCTCCTCGAGCGCCACGATCTCGACGCCGGCGGGATCCGCGCCCGCGCGCACGGCCTCGTCGTGGGCGATCCGCCGCGCCTCGTCGAGCATCGCCGAGCGTCCGCCCGGGCCCGGCTGGAAGATGCGGTCGACCTGTCCCGAGACCGAGGCGATGGCGGCGCCGATCGCGTTCGCCACGTCGTGGTGCCCGGGCCGGACGATCTCGCTGATCCCGGGCAGCCGGTCGGGTACGAGCGGGCTGCCGCCGCCCACCACGACGAGCGGCACGTCGCCGCGGGCCGTCTTGATCCGGTCGATCGCGTCGGCCAGCATCTCGTCCGAGCGGCGCATGGCCCGCTCGAGCTCCACGCGGCGGGCGTCCGCCGGCCCGCGGTCGCCCAGCTCGAGGCGGCCGCAGGCCACGGCGGCGTCCGTGAGCGTGGCGGTCGCGCCGCCGAACACGAGCGCCTGGTCGTGCAGCCGGTAGCCGACGCTGGCCGGGCCGACGCGCGGCACGGGGTCGCCGTCCTCGACGATGCTGCCGCCGCCCAGCGCGATGGCGACCAGGTCGGGCATGCGGAAGTTGGTGCGCACGCCGGCGACCTCCACTGCGGTCGCGGACTCGCGGGGGAAGCCGTTCACCAGCACGCCGACGTCGGTCGAGGTGCCGCCCACGTCGGCGACGAGGGTGTCCGACGCGCCGGTGAGGTAGGCGGCGCCGCGGATGCTGTTGGCGGGGCCGCTCCCGATCGTGAGGACCGGGTGGCGGACGGCGTAGTCGAGCGCCATCAGCGTGCCGTCGTTCTGGGCGAAGAAGATCACCGGCTCGAGGCCGTGGGCGTGAAGCGCCGACTCAAGCGCGGCCGCGACCTCCGTCGCGACGGCGCGCAGGGTGGCGTTCATGACCGTCGCGTTCTCGCGCTCGATCAGGCCGATCGAGCCGATCTCGTGGCTGAGGGACACGGGCACGTTTCCGAGCTCCTCGCGCACGATGTCGGCGGCGGCCCGCTCCTGGCCGTCGGAGACCGATGCGAACACGCTCGTCACCGCGACCGCCTCCGCCGTCCCGGCGACGCCGGCGAGGAAGCGCCGCAGCTCGTCCTCGCCCAACGGCACGATCTCGCGACCGTCGAACTCGTGGCCGCCCGAGACGATCGCCTCGCCCGCCGAGACGGCCTCGCGGAGGTCGGCCGGCCAGTCGTACAAGGGCGGGATCGAGGTCGTCGACGGGGCCCCGATGCGGACGGCGGCGACCCGCTCAAGCCGCGAGCGCTCGAGCACGGCGTTCGTGGCATGGGTGGTGCCCAGCATGACGTGTCCGATGCGGCCCGGCTCGACGGCGGCCGCGGCGAGCACCGCGTCGAGCGCGGCCGTGATCCCCGTCGTGACGTCGGCGCTGGTCGGACGCTTGGCCTTCGCCACGAGGTTGCCGTCGCGGTCGAGGATGACCGCGTCGGTGTTCGTGCCGCCGACGTCGATCCCCAGGCGCAGGTCGAACGCGCCGCTCACGCCGCCAACTCCTCGACCGGGATGTAGTCGAAGTCGTAGCCGAAGGCGCGCGGGCCGGCGAGGGCGAGCCCGCCCGCGCTGCGCCAGATCGGATCGCAGGGGAAGGCGATCACCGCCACCCGCTGGCCGTAGCGCAGGCGCTCGGTGTGGATCGCCTCGCCCGTCTCGGCGTCGAGGACGGTGATGATGTCCGGGACCGAGGCCAGCACGCGTCCGCCGTCGAGAGCGACCAGGTTCTCGTTCTGGATCTGGAGGACCACCGTCCGGCCGCGATCCTCCTCCAGCCCTTCGACCTCGGCGCTGCCGCGGACGAAGCCGCCCGTCACCCGCCGCTCGACGTCGGTCAGCTTCCCAGCGACGAGCACGCGCGCGCCGACCTCGCGGCCGAGCGCCTCGAGCGGCTGGTCGGCGGCCTGGAGCGCCTCGCCAATCCGGATCGCCAGGCTGACCGATCCGCGCACGGTGGCCGTCCGCGCCTGCGCGGCCGTCATCGTGTACTCCGTCGATGACGCCCGTCCCCCGAACTCGACCGCCAGCGCGCGGGCGACCCGCTCCATCCAGGCGCCGCTCACGGCCGTGATGCTGAGGTGGTTCCCGCGCTCGTCCGTCAGCACCCCCGGGGAGGGGCTGATCCCGGCGATCTCCATCGTCACCTGCGGCACCTCGGGGAAGGCCCGGCCCATCCCGTCCGCGTCGACCACCGGCAGGCCCAGGTGGGCGGCCCAGTTGATCGGCTGCATGCCGTTGGCGCCGCCGATCTCAGCCGCCATCAGCGCCGCCACCGGGCCGGCGCGGACGCGCTCCAAACCGTCGCGGAGCCAGCCCCCCTCCTCGCCCGCGCCCAGCTTCTCGATCGAGACGACCGGCGCCCCGATGTAGCCGCAGGGCATGATCAGCGCGTCGTCGGGGAGGTCGTCGAGATCGAGCAGCTCCACCGGGCCGAAGCGGTCGATGGCGTAGCGAGAGGCGAGCAGGCTGGTGTACGTGTCGCCGCCGCCGCCGGCGCCCAGGACCGAGCAGCCGCGCGCCATCGGCGCCAGCTGCTCGACCTCGATCAGCCTGCGAGCCGCGCTCATCCGTCCCCGTCCAGGGCATGCGGGTAGTGGCGGCGGGCGTGCTCCTCGGAGATGTACCCGTCTTGGAGGTCGCGCCTGACGGCCTCGGCGTCGCGCTCGCGGGCGTGGCCGTAGCCGCCTCCGCCGCCCGTGCGCAGGTGGACGGTCGCCCCCTTCGGCACCTTCAGGCGAGTCACCTTGGAGTAGCGGGTGCGCGTCCCGTCGGGGAGCTCCAGCTCGACCGAGTTGGGCCGCGCCTCGCCGCCGCCGGCAAGTCCCCACGGCGCGTTCCGGGTGCGTTCGAGCGCCGAGGTGAGCCACGCGTCCTCGAGCATGTGGAACGAGAAGTCGACTCCCAGGCCGCCCCGCCGGCGGCCCGGCCCGCAGGAGTCCTGGGCGAGCTCGGCCCGCTCGAGGAGCCACGGGTTCTTCGCCTCCCAGACCTCGGTCGGAGTACAGCGGGTGGAGGCCTCGGAGACATGCATGAGGCTGCTGGCGCCGTCGCCGTGGGCCGAGCCGCCCTGGCCGATCGGATGCGGCGCGCCGTCCGTCCAGGGCTCGCCGGTCGCCTCCCGGGCGCCCCACCAGACGAGGGCGCAGATGTCGCCGCCGCTGCAGGCCGGGACGGCCGTCGGCAGGGCCTGGCCGACCGCCTGATAGATCGCCTCGATGGCCTGATCGCCGATCCAGCCGTAGAGGAAGCAGGGCGCCGGATGGAGGGGATGGAAGACGGTGCCCGGGCGGGTGACGATCTCGATCGGCCGGAAGTGGCCCTCGTTGGGCGCGGTGCCGCCGCCGGCCAGCATCGAGATGGCGATCCGGCTGGCCGAGACGGTGGACGGAAGCGGACAGTTGATCGGCCCCTCCTGCTGCTCCGGCCCGTCGGAGAAGTCGAGGCGGACGCCGTCGCCGGCGATGTCGACGGTGACCTGAAACGGCACCGGGTCGTCGCTGACCCCGTTCGAGTCCATCTCGCCGCGGCCGACGTAGCGGCCCTGCGGCAGCTGCGCGAACCACTCCTTGACCAGCGCCTCGCCGTGGTCGTACATCGCGGCCACGGCCCGGTCGAAGCGCTCGAGGCCGTAGCGCTCGACCACCCGCACCAGGCCGGCCGCGCCGGTCCGGACGCCCACGACGGTCGCGTTGATGTCGCCGGCGACCATCTTGGGCACGCGCGAGTTCGCGGTGGCGAAGCGGAAGATGTCCGAGACCAGGCGGCCGCGCGAGAAGAGCTTGACTCCCGGGAAGATGGTGCCCTCCTGGAAGACGTCGACGGTGTCGGTGGAGTACGGCTCCTTGCCGCCGATGTCGAGCCAGTGGGCCTTGATCGCGGCGTATCCGACGAGCTCGCCCTCAGGCAGGAAGACCGGCATCACCATGGCGGCGTCCTGGGGGTGCGAGCCGGTGACGTAGGGATCGTTGCAGAGGATGATGTCGCCAGGCTCAAGCGCCTGCTCGCCGCCCACGGCGTCGACCGCTCCGCGCACGCAGAAGCTCATGGTGCCCATGAAGACGGGCAGGGTTGGCGCCTGCGCGAGCAGGCAGATGTCGCGGTCGTAGAGGGCGGCCGCGAAATCGAGCACCTCGTAGATGACCGGCGAGAACGATGTGCGCACGAGCGCGCGCTTCATCTGGTCGGCCGCGGCGTTCAGGCCCTGCCGGACGATCTCGGTGGTCACGGGATCTGCATCCGCGAGGCCGCTCATGCGCCCGGCGCCGGCCCGCGAGATGACGGTCTGGACGTTCACCGCTCACCTCCCCGGCTGATCAGGAGCGCACCCCCGGGATGGACCGCGGCCCGGTAGGTGCAGTCGACGTACGTGGTCGCCGTCTGCTCGCGCACGATCGCGGGGCCGGCGAGCTCGGAGCCGGGCGGAAGCCCGGAGCGGTCGTGGACCGCGAACTCGGCGATGCAGCCGGCCGCGAAGGACCAGGCACGCGCGGTCTCCGGCCGGCCGGCTCCGGCCCTGCGGCCGCCGTCCGCGGCCGCGAGGACCGCGCCCCGCTCGAGCGGCGTCGTCGCGATCGCCCGCACGCAGACGACCTCGAGCTCCTCGTCCAGCACCGAGCCGAACGTCCGCTCGTAGTCGTCCAGGAAGCGCGCCGACACGGGCTGCGGATCGTGCTCGACGGCGCCCCCGGGCGCCGGCACGGGGACGGTCAGGGTGTGCTCCTGGCCGACGAAGCGGATGTCCAGATGGACCTCGCGGCTGCTCGGCCGGGGCTCGCCCGAGCCGCGCGCGTCCAGCTCGGCGAAGAGCCCGGCGGCGATCATCCCGGCATCCGCCAGCCCCTCGGCCGAGAGCGGCACGACGCGGGTGCGGGATGCGCTTCGGGCGAGATCGGCGCCGAGCAGGCCGACCGCGGAGAAATTCCCGGCGTACGGCGGCACGACCACCGAGGCGACGCCGAGCTCGTCAGCGAGCACGGTGCCGAACAGCGGGCCGGCGCCGCCGAACGCGACCAGCGCGGCTTCCCGCGGGTCGCGGCCGCGCTCGATCGTGACGCTGCGTATGGCGTCGGCCATCTGCGCGGCGACGATCCGGATCACGCCGGCGGCCACCTCGGTGACCGAGGCGAACCCGAGCGGCTCCACGACCCGCTCGAGCGCCCTCTCGGCCAGGTCGCGCATGAGCGGCACGTCGCCGGCGATCTGCGCGGTCGGGATCATGCCGAGGACGAGTGCGGCATCGGTCACCGTCGGCTGATCGCCGCCGCGGCCGTAGCACGCGGGGCCGGGGTCGGCGCCTGCGCTCTCCGGGCCGACGCGGAGCAGCCCGCCCGAGTCGACGTACGCGATCGAGCCGCCGCCCGCGCCGATCGAGCGGACGTCGATCCACGGTGTCTGCAGCGGCAGGCCGACGACCTCGCCCTGGTAGAGGACGGGCGGGCGGCCGTCGTCGATCAGGCAGGTGTCGAAGCTGGTGCCGCCGACGTCGGCGGCGATCGCGTGGCGCAGATCGAGCTCCCGGGCCAGCTCGGCGACCGCACGGGCGCCGGCCACGGGGCCGGAGAGGATCGTCTCGAACGGCCGGTCGGCCGCCTCGACAAAGCTCATCGCGCCGCCGCCGGAGCGCATGATCAGGCAACCGCCGGAGAATCCGCGGCCGCCCAGGCCGCGCTCGACCCGGGCCAGGTACGAGCCGAGCCGGCGCCGCACGAACGCGTCGATGACGGTCGTGCAGGTGCGCTCGTACTCGCGGTACTCGCCGGAGACGCGGTGCGAGAGCGAGATCTCGCCGTCGAAACCGGCGTCGCGCAGCAGGCGTTCGGCCGCGAGCTCGTGGGACGGGTTGGCGTAGGCGTTGATGAATGCGATCGCGACCGCGGTCACGCCCTCTTCGGCGAAGCGCGCGGCGGCGGCGATCACGTCGGCGGGCTCGAACGGCTCGTGCTCGACGCCGTCGGCGCGGATGCGGCCGCCGACGGGGATGCGCAGGCGCCTCGGCACCATGGCCGGCGGCGCGTGCCAGAAGAGGTCGTAGGGGTCGCCGCGATCTCCCCGCCGCATCTCGAGGACGTCGCGGAAGCCGCGCGTGCAGAGCAGGCCGACGACGGCGCCGCGATGCTCCAGGAGCGCGTTCAGGCCGACCGTGGTGCCGTGCAGGAAGTACTCGGAGGACTGGACATCGGCCGCGTCGAGCGCCGAGCCGAGCGCGCCGAAGACGCCCTCGTCCGGGGCCGAGGGCACGGTCGGCACCTTGCCGATGACGATCCGCCCGGTCGTGTCGTCACTCATGACGAGGTCGGTGAAGGTGCCGCCGACGTCCACGGCGATCCGCGTTCGCATGCAGGCACTCTGACCCATCACCGGGCCGCGATCAATGTGGCGGCAGCACGATGATTGTCGCCTGATTGTGGTTTCGACATAATTGAGGGCGGTGCGCCTCAACGAGCTCCTGCGTCAGGCTCCCAGGCTCGACCTCACCCTGGTCGCTGGACCGTGGGATGCGCGGACCGTGGAGCGGGTGCGCGTGATCGACGACCCGGAGGACGTGCGCCACACCCGGCGCGGGGAGCTCGCGGTGCTCACGCGCCGAGCCTCGCGCAGGGCCTCGGGGCGGGGGCCGACCGGGCTGCTCGAGCTGGCCGGCGAGCAAGAGCTGGCGGCTCTCGCGCTCTATGGGCGCGCCACGACGTCGCAGGCGGTGATCGGCGCCGCCAGCGCCGCCCGGGTGGCGCTTCTCGCCGTCGGCGTCGGCGAGGACCCGGCCACGCTCGCATTCGCCCTCGAGCAGGTGCTCTGGGCCGACCCGGACGCAGTTCTGCGCCGGCTCGCGGCAGCCGCAGCCGCGATCGATCACGCGGAGCCGCTGGGCGTCGAGGCGATCCTGGTCGCGGCGTCTGCCGAGCTCGGCGTCGACCTCACGTACCGCGACGGCCGCGTGACGGGCGACCGCGAGGACACTGCGGTGCGGATCGCCTGCCGGCTCGCGGCCGACGCGATCGGTCGCACCCTGGCCCGGCCGCAGCCGCCGCGTCAGGCCGGCGCGACCGTCATCCTGGTCGAGCCGGCCGACGGACGCGCATCCGATCTCGTCATGCTCGAGGCGCTCCGGCTGGCGCGCGACGCCGGCTGGCGGGCGAGCCGGGACGGGATGACGGTCCAGCTGTCGGGCGACGGCGACGCGGACGGCGTTGCGTCGAACATCGTCGAGCGGCTGCCGATCCCCGTGGTGTGCGCGATCGGCGACGGAAACGCCGAGGCGCGAGCGGCGCTCGCTCGAGCGCGCGCCGCCCGCGCGGTCGGCGCACCGCTTCATTTCGACGCCGCCGACCCCGACCGGCTCGTGGTCGAGGTGGCCGGCTCTCCCACAGCCCGGTCGTCCGCGGCGGGCCTCCTCGCGCCGCTCGAGCAGCTCGGCGGCCGGCGCGCGGACGCGATGATCGAGACGCTGCGTGTCTACCTCGACTGCTGGGGATCGCTGGCACGAAGCGGCGAGATCCTCCACCTCCACCCCAACGCCGTCGCCCACAGGATGAAGCGGATCCGGGCGCTCCTGCCGGCCGACCTCGACGACCCCGGCCGGCGGCTGGCGCTCCAGATCGCCTGCCGGGTGCGCGGGACGCCGGCGGCGGAGTGAGCATGACCACCACAAGGAGGAACCGGATGGAGATCACGAGGAACACGGTCGGGACGGCCGCCGGCCCGAGCGAGTGGTTCACGGGCACGGTGTACATCGACGCGGTCGCGACGCCGTCGGGTGGGTCGCGGCTGAGCGCGAGCAGCGTCCACTTCACGCCGGGCGCGCGCACCGCCTGGCACACCCACCCCAACGGGCAGACGATCTGGGTGACCGAGGGCGTCGGCGTCTGCCGGCGCCGCGGCGGCCCGGTCGAGGTGATCCTCCCCGGCGACCGCGTCTTCTTCGAGCCGGGCGAGGACCACTGGCACGGCGCCGCGCCGAACCGGTTCATGACACACATCGCGATGCTCGACGTCGACGACGACGGAAACGCGGCGTCCTGGGGGGACCACGTCACCGACGAGGAGTACGCAGACGCACCCGAGGTTTGACAGCATGCTGTCGTTCCGGTATCATGACAGCATGCTGTCGATCCAAGGAGAGAAACGATGACCCCTCGACCAGTACACCTCTACGTGACCGACACGCTGGCAGACTGGGAAGCGGCGTACGCGCTCGCGCACATCCGGAAGCCGAGCTGGCAGCGCGATCCCGGCCGGTACACCGTCGAGACGGTCGGCGCGACTGCCGCCCCGGTCACCACGATGGGCGGCCTCACGGTCGCGCCCGGCACGACGGTCGACCGCGTCACGCCCGAGGCGAGCGCGATGCTGATCCTTCCGGGCGCGGACACCTGGCAGGACGCCGGCCGCCACGCCGATGTGCTTCGCCTCGCGGGCGCCTTTCTCGACGCAGGCACGCCGGTCGCGGCGATCTGCGGCGCCACCTATGGCCTGGCGGCGACAGGGCTGCTCGACGACCGGGAGCACACCAGCAACGCCCGCGTGTTCTTGGCCGCGTCCGGCTACGCCGGCGGGCCCCTCTACCGGGAGGAGCCGGCGGTCACGGATCGGGGGCTGATCACCGCGAGTGGCTGCTTCCCGGTCGAGTTCGCAGCGCACATCTTCGCCATGCTCGACCTCTACGACCCGGACGTGCTCCAGGCGTGGCGCGGCCTCTACAGCACCGGCGACGAGGCGCACTACGCCGTCCTCGCGGCGGCCAGATGAGCGCCCGCGCGCCCGGCCGCCGAGCCGGGCCGCCGTCGCAGAGCGAGGCGGGCGCCGCCCTCACCCAGCTCATCCTGCTCACCTTCAGGCTGAACGGCCGCCTCCTGGACGCGGCCGAGCGGATGGCCCGAGCGGGCGGCCTCACGGCCGCCCGCTGGCAGGTCCTCGGCGGTGTGCTCGACGAGCCGCGCCCGGTGGCCGAGATTGCGCGGCGAATGGGGCTGACCCGTCAGAGCGTCCAGCGGGTCGCCGACCTGCTCGTGGACGAGGGTTTCGCCACATGGGAGCCGAATCCCCGTCACCGGCGCGCGAAGCTGCTGCGCCCGACCCAGGCCGCGCGGACTGCGATCCACCAGATCGCCGTCCGCCAGCATCCCTGGTCGAGCGCGGTGGGAGATGCGGTCGGCGCCACACCGCTCCGACGCGCGGCCGCCACGCTCGAGCAGGTGCTCGAGGCGATGCGCACCCGGCAGCCCGAGTAGCCCGTGGGGAACGGGCTGCCGAGGACTCATCCTCTACTATCGCTCACCCATGAGGGCGTTGCAGCCACGGGTTCGCCCGGTCACCAACTGGGCGAAGAACCAGACGTGGGCGCCCGCCGCGATCGAATCCCGGCTCGGAGGAGGACGTTCGCGCGGCCGTCCGAGCCGCCCGCCAGGTTCGATGCGTCGCCACCGGCCACTCGTTCTCGCCAATCAGCGTGACCGCCGGGACGCTGCTGCGGATGGACCGCCTGGCAGGCGTGATCGAGATCGACGCACACCGAGGCCGGGCGAGGGCGCTTCCCGGGACGCCGATCGGCGCGTTCGGGCCCCCGCTGTGGGACGCCGGGCTGGCGCTCGCGAACCAGGGTGACATCGACACGCAGGGGATCGCTGGGGCGATCGCCACGGCCACGCACGGATCAGGCCTCGAGCTGGGGTCGTTCTCCGCCTCGCTTCGACGCGCGCGGCTCGTGACCGCCGGCGGCGACGTGCTGGAGCTCGACGAGCGCGACGCACGGCTCCACGCGGCTCAGGTGGCGATCGGAATGCTCGGCGTGATGACCGAGGTCGAGATCCAGGTGGTTCCGGCGTACCGGCTGGCGGAGCGGATCGAGCACTGGCCATGGCAGGAGGCGTGGGAGCGGCTGGACGAGATGGCGCGCGCGCACCGCCACTACTCGTTCTTCTGGCTCCCGGGGGAGGGCTCGGCGGCCCTCTACGGCCTCGCCGCGCCGACGGGCGGCCCCCTCGCCGACACCTGCTACGTCAAGATCTACGACGCGGTGGACGCGTCGGGCCCTAGTGGTGTGGCCGGCAACGTTGGTGGTGTCGATGGCGAGCGAAAACCGAGCGATGCTAGGACGCAGGGAGCGCCAATACTGGAGAAGTATTGGTGCGACCGAGGACAACGCAGCAGTCGCAAGGCTCTGCCTTGCGACG